>CAZFVV010000189.1:0-9192 GCA_964522165.1 uncultured Calditrichaceae bacterium | reverse complement strand
TAATATGAAAACCTGGGTCAAAAGTATCGATGGAACCACTCTAGATAAATTTGTATCGAAAGGTCATGATCCTTCAGCAATAAGCTCATATAAAATCTTACCCGGAAAACATCAAATTGAATTCTTCGTCATAGCATCAGGGCCATATGAGAGTTCATTTTCTCTTAAAAGTGGCAACTCCTCGTTTAATGTCTCCAGCCAATCATCTTATAACTTGAAATCAAACCAAGCAATCCAGATGAATGCAGAACTTAATCCCGGAGATCATTATGTCATTGAAAATGTGATTAAAAACGAATTTATCGATATCAAGATGTTTGTTTTAGAAGAGGAAAATATGGGTTCCTTAACACAAACCAGGAAAAGACTTATTGCAAGTGCAACCGGTGAATATTCCATTGACAAATGAGAGATTGTTTCACGACGATTCCTTTATCCTCCAATAATATTTCTTAAGAAGAATCGATTTAAGCTTTTAGAAAACACTAATAAAACAAAGCGAGGCGGTTATGCGACGGGTTGCATCTTTCTTGTTTTGTCATATTGTCTTACTTCTCAGCTTCACATCTGTTTTGTATAGCCAAAATTTGCAAATCACAACAAATGGGAATGTTCGATCCGGCCCGGGTACCACCTATGAGGTAATTGGCAAGGTTGTAATCGGTGAGCAACTTCTTCAGCTTGAAAAAAAAGGCGAATGGTTTAAAGTTCGACTTCCTAACAATGAAACCGGCTGGATACACCATATTTTGATTACAGAAAGAGACAGTGATAATCAGGTCTCTCGACAACTTTTGATTAGGGAAAAGTCCCTTGGCCCGGTGGTGAATGCATCTGACTTTAGATTCAGAATAGACGCTAAAATAAGCCCTGATTTGCGGCGGGTTGCGTTAAGTGGTTTTGAAGATAGGTCTGATTATTTGATTATAGACGGCAAAAAAGGAAAGCTATATGAGAGTCTATACCATGGAGAATTTAGCCCGAATTCAAAGCATTTTGCTTACGTTGCCCAACAAGATGAAAAGTGGTTCGTTGTATATGACGGCGTTGAAGGCAAGCAGTACGAGGAGATATCTCATTGGGCATTTAGTTCCGATAGCAAGCATTTTGGATATTTTGCCAAAAGAGATGGGAAATGGGTTACTGTACTGGATGGCGTTGAAATTGGAGAAGTTGAAAGTAAATCCGCGCCTTTGTTTAGCCCGAATCTTAAACGTATTGCTTACGAAATCGAAAGGGGTGGTAAACTATTCATTGTTCTCGATGGTGTTGAAAGCAAACCCTATGATGTCATTTCACACATTACTTTTAGCCCAAATTCTCAAAGATTAGTCTATCGAGCAAAACGCGGTGAAAAGTTCCTGGTAATTGTTGACGGCGTTGAAGGCAAAGAACATGATAATATTTCTGACATAACTTTCAGCCGGAATTCTCAACGAATTGCATACCTTGCGCATAAGAAAGGGAAGGGATACGAAGAATTTGTGGCAATTAAAAACAATATCCCCGTGCTAGAAAGGCGGGAATTTGACAAAACCCTGTACATTTGCGTTCTTGATGGCGTTGAAAGTAAAGAATATGATGAAATTTTAAATCTAACTTTTAGCCCGGACTCAAGGTATTTTGCTTACTTTGTAGGAATCAAAGAAGACAAAAAAGTAAAGCAAACCCCAACGTCTATGCCGGGCATAGTAAAATATGACCTTGCCGATCCGAAACAAGAAAAAGAAACCTGGTTCGCAGTAGTTGATAATAACGAAAGCAAACCATACCAGGGAATAAGTTCTGGCTCTATCGTATTTAGTCCCAATTCACAACGTGTAGCATTTGTTGCCTTGAAAGGCAATCAATGGTGCGTTAATGTTGATGGAGAAGAAATTGCTTGTTATGATGATACCGGGAGAGAGTCTTTTACATTTAGCCCGGATTCCCGCAGATACGCTTACATCGCCTGGCGAGGAGATGATAGATTTGTGGTGATAGATAGAAAAGAAGGTAAAAGCTATGACCAGGTTGGGGATCCGGTATTCAGCCCAAATTCTCAGCACGTAGCACATGTGGCGGTTCGTAATGACAGACAATTAATAGTACTGGATGGTAAAGAGAATAAAGAATACCTGGGGGTTGGGTTTCCAACCTTCGGCCCGGATTCAAAAAAATTAGCCTACTATGCCGCTGCAAGTGAGGATAAACAATTTCTTGTTGTTGATGAAATAGAGGGATCAAAGCATTATCATGCCTGGTTTCCCGGTGCTCAATTTGTTTTTGACGCCCCCAATAAATTGCATTTCATGGCTATCCGCTCCGGTGAAATTTTTCTAGTGGATGCTGATATTCGATAAAAAGCATTGGGTAAGATAACCAGAAAAATTTTCACCGGACATAATTGTAAGACCGGCCCCGCAAGGGGTGGCTTGCACCACAAACATGCTGGTTCTACAATTCCGCGAGCATTTCTATAGTCAGGTAAAGAAAAACCGGCGGTTGCAGATTTGCAACTTTTCCCGGGGCAAAATGTTGCGAATTCGCCGCCGTTTTCCGCTGAAAAGGGGTTGGAAGGGGCTTTTTGAGGGGGTTTGGGCGGCTGGCATGGGTTTTGGAATAATGTGGAACTGAAGGGAGATTTTTAGTTCCGGGGAAAAAAGCTTGTCACGGTATGGTGAATCGCGCGACAGTTTAAGCAGAAGGTGAGAGAATCTTGTGGAATTTTTCAAATTCATATTGAAGAATCACTACTCCGGGAAGTGATTGATTCGTCCGCCCCTTCTTTGGATAAAGGCTTCCGGTTTGGGCTTGATTTTGACGATTTGAACGGCAGGAGCGGGGATAAGCGGTTTTCGCTGGTGGTAGGGTATGTATTTTAGGTTTTTTAGCAGGTATGCCGATGGAAATGAGGAAATGCTTAGGGGGGAATCGCTTTGAGGAAAAGTGTCGCGCCGGGGATGGAGTGGAGAGCATTTTTGCTGTGAGAATGCGGAGGCTGATAAACTATAACACTCTTGAGGAGATTTACCATGAAATCACTGTTACATGTTCTCATCTATGCTTTACTATTGAGCAGGCTATTTGCCCAGACCATTGTTTCCGGTAACCAATCTGGAACCTGGACCACTGCTGGCAGCCCCTATATTGTCACGGGAAATGTTACCGTTGTTAATTCCCTGAGGATTGAGCCGGGAGTTAGTGTAAAATTTCAGGCTGGCGGATGGAAAATCGAAGCTGGAAGTGGAACTCAATTTATAGCCATAGGAACGGAAACGAATCCGATTATCTTTGAGCCTTTCCAGGGTCAAATTCCAGGCTCCTGGGATCAGATTCGCTTGAATGGATCGGGTTCAGATGATTCACTGGGATACTGCATTATTCGTTATGCAACACACGGTATTTCTGCATACCAATGTGCACCAACAATTTATGAATGCGAAATTTATGGATGTTCAGGAAATGGAATTGCTTTGGGTTGTGAGGTCGGCACCTACGCCGATACGATTAAGAATTGTCGGGTTTATGATAATGGTGATGGAATACGAGTTACAGGTTATGACCGTTATGGTACAGCAAGTCAAACGCTGATCATTGATCACTGTACGATCTACAATAACCAGCAAAACGGTGTGATTGTCTACTCTGGAACTTACTGGAATTGGGGAAATGCTTATGCAATTGCGAAAATTATTAATTCCACAATTTTTGGTAATTCCACTGGGATTAGGGCGTATGCTTACCGAGGATATGCTGATGCAACAATGACCAATACCATTATCACTTTCAACAGTTATGGGGTAGTTAATCAAGATTCCCGTAGCTTCATTGGCGCGGAGGATATCATCTATAATTGTTTTTGGGGAAACAATTCGGGGAATTTTTCCGCCATTTCCCTTCCTCCCGGTTTTGGCAGCAATGGAAATTACCAAAACGCCAATGGTGATTCCTGCGACATCAATTTTAACATTTATAACGACCCCATGTTTGTTGATACGGCAAATGCGAATTTCCATTTACACGGGATTTCCAAATGCATAGATGCTGGTACTCCGATTATCCTGGGGCAATATGTTCTGGATCCGGATGGTACGCTCCCTGATATGGGCGCGTACTATTTCCCTCAATCACCCAACCCACTCCTATCTATATTCCCTTCAGCGTTAAATTTCAGTGATGTGTCCGTTGGAAACACCTCAATCGATACAGTAACAGTGACGAACGCCGGGGGAGCGACTCTAAACGTTACCGCCATCTCACTTGCCGGCCCTAATCCCGGCAACTTCAGCGTCAATACCACCCCGTTCAATCTTGCTCCCGGCGAAACTCATAATTTGCCGGTTGGCTTTACTCCCAATGCTGTTGGCAGCTTCAGCGCATCCCTGGATATTATAAGCAACGGCGGAAATGCCAACATTCCGCTCAGCGGCAATGGCATTGGCGGAGGGCCTTCCGGGGTGGTTGCCTCCGCTATCTGCCCCGCCTCCGCACCCCAAAGCTGCCCCATCACCACAGAAATCAAGGCAGATATGACCGGCATGGCCTCGCCCAACCACCTCCTGGGCAGTTTTACCGCCACTTTAACCTGGGACCCCGGGTTGCTGCAATATACCGGGTATTCCGGGCCGCTATCCGGCTTTACCGGCATTGTGAATATCGCGAATGTTAACAACGGGGTACTCATTTTTAACGGCGCCAAAGCCAGCGGCGCGGGAGGGGTGGTCGATCTTCTCAAGGTCGATTTTGAGGCCATCGGGCCGGTTGGCAGTAGCGCAACGCTGGATTTGGATTTCTCCGCCATGGCCGCTGCCAATACCTTTACCGACCTGCTGCCCTACCTGACCGTCAACGACGGCAGCATCAACATAACCGCCCCCGGTATGTTGGGAGATGTCAGCGGCGATGATATCGTCAACTCTACCGACGCATTAATCATTCTGACCTACGACGCCGGCTCCCCCATCCCCCCGGCATTCCTGGCGCGCATCAACGCCGGCTTCGGCAACGTGAATTCCGACAATTTCACCAACTCCACCGACGCCTTGATCATTCTGACCTATGACGCCGGGGTTCAAGTGCCTTTCCCAATCGGAGACCCCATGTGCCCGCCGGGGAATCTCACTTCCTCTCTTAACGTAGTTCCCTCTTCCGGCGCATTGCTAAAAACGGAAGAACAGATTCACGCCTTTGCTGAATCAGGCGCTGCCCCAATCGCTTCCGGCCAAATGCTGAGTGTTCCAGTGACCATTGATTTGGCTAATTTCCCTGAAGAACTTGGCAGCTTTACCGCCCGCCTGGAGTGGAACCCGGCCATTCTGCAACTGCTGAATTACAGCGGCGGGAAAACCGGCGGCTTCGAAAACCCGGTGGTGAACGATTCGGAAGCCAAATCCGGCAAATTAACCTTTGCCAACGCCAACCCCTACGGAGCAAAAGGGAGTGTGAACATTTTGAACCTTCAGTTCAAGGCAGTAGGCGATCCCGGCTCTTCTGCCACGCTATCCCTAAGCTTCAGCGCCATAGCCGCAGCCTACGCCTTTACCGATCTGCTGCCGTACCTGGCGGTTTCTAAAGAAACCATCACCCTGGCGGCGGAAGCACTGCCGGAGGATTTTGCCCTTCAAAACTTCCCCAACCCCTTCAACCCCTCTACTGAGGTTCATTATCAATTGCCCCGGGATAGCGAGGTGGAGATCGCAGTGTATAATGTGCTCGGCCAAAAGGTTCAGACGCTGGTGAAGGAAAGGCAATCAGCGGGAAAATATGTGGTGCGTTGGGAAGGGCGCGATGAACAGGGCCAACCGGCTCCTTCGGGGATTTACTTCCTGCAAATGCGCGCCGGCCAATTTGTTGCAGAACGAAAGTTATTATTGTTGAAATAAAGCGGCCAGGCCGCCATTTAGGAGAGGAACGGGGCTTGCCGTTTATGGCAAGCCCCGTTTTATTTTGCTAAACCGGGGTGGATTCGAAAGGATTCAAAACCGCCAACCCCTCAATATTCTTGAAATCTTTGGTATTTCGAGTCGCCAGGACGCTGTTGGTGTAAAGTGCGCTGGCCGCAATAATTGCATCCGGAATTTTGATCCTTTTTGTCGATCGAATTTGAATAGCCTTTTGTTCTATGATATCATTGATGCCGATTTTTTCGAATAAGCTAAGCAGCTGCTGGATTTTATCTTTTTCTTCACCGGTCAAATCAGGAAAACCCAATAATTCGATGTGGGTTATGAAAGAACAGAAAAGTTTATCGGTGGTCGGATTTAAATTAGAAAGGAAATCTTCGACAGCAGGCTCATCTGATAAGTGATATATTAGAATATTGGTATCGACAAAATATTTCTTCATTCCCTATCCCATTCCGCGCGGCTTTGTTCAAGATAATGGAGTAATTTTTTCTTCTTGCTTCGGAGCAATCCCCGGGTAGTTCTGACGATTTCCAGATCCGCATACGAAATAAGCAACTTCTCATCCGGGATTTCGATTGTTACATGATCATCATTTAACTCTTTGATGGCGCTTCTGGGCAAGATGATGACAGCCATAAATCATTCTCCTCATTTTATCATTGAACGCCAGAATATAGTTAAACTTTCTTCATAAGCAAACGAAAACCACGCCGCCGGGCAACATACAGTGCAGTGGGATGGCAGGGATGAAACCGGCGCTGCGGTTGCCAGCGGGGTGTATCTGTACCGGATTAAGGTGAGGGATTCTTCAGCAGGCTCGGCAGGTGGAGGGCAGGGTTTTGTCGAAACAAAGAAGATGCTGTTATTACATTGAGCGGCTAGGCCGCCATTTAGGAGAGGAACGGGGCTTACCGTTTATGGCAAGCCCCGTTTTATTTTACTAAACCGGGGTGGATTCGAAAGGATTCAAAACCGCGTGCCGGAGTTGCAATAAAGTTTCACAGTCATGGATGAATGGTTTGCACGATTGATGTGGATAATCAATTACCACCAATCCAACACCCTTCGACCCTTCGGCAAGTTCAGGATAAACTGAGATCAGGGCAAGTTCCATTACTCCACCCCTTCCATTCAGTACTTCTTCAACTCGTCATTCACCATATTCAACATAATCGACTTGGCGCGGTTGGGCAGGAAGGCGCTCTTGAAACCGTCCAACACCATCGATTTGATGTCATCTAAGTTGAAATTGAGGTGCCTGGCGGCTAAGTAAAGCTCGTTGGTGACCGTGGTGTCAGAAATCAGGCGGTTATCGGTGTTGATGCACACCCGCAGGCCGTAATCGTAATAAAAGCGCAGGGGATGTTTTTCAAAGGAGGGCGCGGCGCCGGTTTGAATGTTGCTGAGCAGGCAGATTTCCAGGGGGATGCGATGATCGTTCACGTAATTGAGCAGGTCGCCGTCTTCATATAACCGGGTTCCGTGGCCAATCCGGTGCGCCCCACAATAATGAATGGCCTGGTGAATGCTCTCCGCCCCGTAAGCCTCCCCGGCGTGAATGGTGGTATTGATGTTGTTATTGCGGATCAGGTAAAACGCTTCCTTGTGATGCTTGGCGGGATTGTTTTCCTCCTGCCCGGCCAGATCGAACGCCACCACGCCCTTGTTTTTGTAGGCAACCGAGAGTTCCGCTAAAATCATCGAGGTCTCCGGGTTGATGTTGCGCATCCCGCAAATAATCACCCCGGTCTTGATGTTGAATTTCTTCTCCGCTTCTTTCAACCCTTCGATCACCGACTCCACGATGGTGGAGAGCTTCAACCCTTTTTGGGTATGCAAAATCGGCGAGTAACGCACTTCCATGTACCACACGTTCTCTCCGGCGGCGTCTTCGGCCAGCTCATAAGCAATCCGGTAGAGCGCTTCCGGCTCCTGCATCACCGAGAGGGTAATATCGAACCCGCGCAGGTATTCTCCCAAATTCTTGCACTGTTTGCCGCTCATCACAACCCCGGCCAGCTTCTCCGGATCGGTGGTGGGCAATTCCACGTTCTGTTTTTTGGCCAGGTCGATCAGGGTGGGAATGCGCAGGCAGCCGTCTAAATGAACGTGCAAATCGGTTTTGGGAAGTTGGTGCAGCAATTCGAAGGGGATTTCCATAGAGCAGTCTCCTGAGCGGGTGCGACGGGGGGTTGGAAGAACCGGGAACCAAAAACCAGGAGGAGTGGCTCAGGTAATTTTTCTTACCTCTCTGATTCTTGGCTCCTGTCTCTTGCTTCCTGCTTCTTGATTCTTAACTTTTGATTCTTAACTCTTGATTCTTAACTCTTGATTCTTAATTCTTGACCCTTTCCCCGGCCGCTATGGCGTTTTTGAGGTATCGGCGGCGACGGAATCCCGGGGCGCGGTGGAGGCCGGCGTGCCGAGCGCGCCGGCTCCGCTCTCTAACTCCAATAGAGATTCCGGCGTGGTAGTTGTATCCTCGGGCAACAAGCCCTGCTGCTGGTATTCCAGGCGGCGGCGCTCCCGCTCCCGGATGTCTAAAATATTTTGCTCCGCCCGCAAGGACCATTCCGTGCCCTGGTAGGCATTAATAGCAGTTTCGTAAGCTTCGATCGCCTTGAGGTTATCTTTCAGTTTTTCATGGAGCGTACCGATCTTGAACTGGGCGAAGCTCTTGGCGTTCAGGTCATCGCTATTGGGGTACTGGATGGATTTGCTGTAATAATTGATCGCGGTTTTGTAATCGTTGCTCCCTTCCCCGGTGATCTGCTCGGAAATGCCGGCGCTCCGTTCATAAAATTCCGCGATGGCATTATAAACCCCCGGCACTTTGGAGGGGATCAGGTTCTCCCGCAGCAATCCGTAAAGAATCTCAAACTGCTTTTCGTAACTCTGCAAGGCCCCGTAGCACTTGCTCAGCCCGATGGCGGCGTCGATATACTCGCGGCTGGTGGGATACTCGTAATAAATGATCCCGTAGGCCCGGAAGGCGTTCTCATAATCCCCGCTTTGATAGAATTGGTCGCCGTACTTCAGCAGTTGAGAAGGTTTATCATCTTCTGAAATCACGCTGCGCACCTCTTTTTTGCCGCAGGAAGCGATCAGCAGTGTAAGTACGCTAAGAATCAAAATCCACAAACGCATTATTACCCTCCTGAAGTGGGTTTTTGCGGTATCCGGGTGTTATGGTGTTCAGGCGTTATCGTAACATTGTCGCCCCGTTCTTGAACACATAAACACTAAAAGTACTCAAATAATTTATAGACTTAGCCGGTTCAGCAGCGCCGCGCATTCCTGCCGG
>CAZFVV010000188.1:0-9225 GCA_964522165.1 uncultured Calditrichaceae bacterium | reverse complement strand
TCCATTTTGGCCAACTCATTATTTTCACTCAATCAACGGGGTTGATACGATGCCCAGTTTTTCAGCCCTGGCAGGGGCGTTTGATAATAGCCCACGGCTTGCAGCCGTGGGATTAAATATTTTTAGACCGATTGAGTCCCGCCAGGGACGATTGAGAATGCCCGAATCAAGGTTCAATCGCCCCCACCGGGGCTAAAATTGATGGAAAATACCTACAATCGAACCTGCACCCCTTATTTTATAGATTCAAGGCTTTCAATTTCGCTTCTCAGCCGGTTCCCCCTTCTTCCACTCCACGGAGATGCCCATCCTGCCCAGGTCCTCCAGCAGCCGCCCCGGCTCGACGAGATGGGCCATCAGCCACAGGCCGGGTTGGCGGATGGCTCCCTCGAGGTACTGCAGCAGACAGGCCGCTACCGGGGCGGCGGTGAGCAGGTAACCGTCTTCATGGGAGATGCGCAGCTCCCGGTACGCCGGTTTGCCGGCCGTTTCCCCCCGGGCTTCCAATTTCAGGATGTTGATGTAGGGCGGTTTGGAGAAGCGGCGCAATCCCCAGACCAGCAGCTTTCCGAGGGTGGAAAATTTCCCTTTCGGATGAATTTTTACCCCCGCTATCAGCAGGGGAAACACGACGCCATCCACAAACCGGTTGAAACCGCTGACGTAGAAAGCGGTCTCCTGCAAAGCGGGAAACATCTCCGGCAGGGAGTGCATCTCTTCCAAAAACATCGGGGCGCAGTAGCGTTTACCGAACCGATCGCCGAAATCGAAATGCGGGTAATCTTTAGCGGAAAACATGCTTGCTTTACGCCATCGCTTATCCCGGTAAATGGCCGGACGGGGGTTGGCGATCTCCCGGGTGATCTCTTCCGCAAACTCCCGCAAAGTCGCCTCGGAAAAATGCAGATCCGCCCAATTCACCTTCAGGAGGCTCCCGATCTTCGCGCTATTCAGGCGGTCGAGCTGCTGCGCGGCATGGCGGATCATCACTGCCGGAAGCCCGGGGTGAAAACCGCCGTCGGTGATGAAGCAGCGCCCCGCGTTCAGGATTTGGGGGCGCAGCGCATTCAGGGAGGCCAGTTTTTTTTCCGAGGAAAGCTGAATATCGAGATAGTCGCTTCCCGCCTCCAGCGCAGCCGCTGCAACGCTCCCGGCGTACAGCGTCGTGCTGGAGGCGGAGATCACCACATCCATCCCGGCAAAAGCGGGTTTGAGCGCCGCTGAATCTACCGCATCCAGGCGAATTCCCCGCGCCCTCATCCCGCTGAATTCCGCATTCAGCCCTGCGGCGGCGGCTTCGGCGCGCTGAAGATTGCGCCCGGCCAATACCAGCCGGGAATCGCTGAACCGCAGCAGCAATCTCGCCAGCGCCAGGCCGCTGTTGCCGTAGCCGCCCAATATCAGAAAAATTTTAGGCTGCATGGTTTGGCTCACATTCTTTTATCCGCCCGGCTTCTATTGACCACAACAACCGAGCCGATCAATAACGCTCCGGCAGGTTAAAGTCGATTTCCGTGACCGCGCCTTTAAAATATTTCAAAGCCCCTTCCGGGGGATTCCATTCCACCTCCGCGCGGGTGGGGATTTTCACCCCGTGGAATTCCCGGTATTCTCCCAGGTAAATCGTCCAGGGCGTGAGAACGTATCGCCCTTTCACCTCCCGGTAGCGATCCGGCACGGTAATTTTGAAAACCTCCCCCTGGGGGTTGAAATAAAAGACCGCCGCGGCCTGCATCCCTGCATCCGACAGGATAACCCGGGCGGAGGAATCGTCGATCGCCTCCCAGCGCAGGTTCTCGCCCGGCAGCAGGGCGGTGGGCAGCCAGGCCGACTCGGTGAGGCAGCGCACCAGGGCGCCGGCGTTCAGTTCCGGCTGATCCTCCTGATCAATGATGGTGACGGCCGAGGCTAACTTTGCCAGCATACTCCCCGCGCCGCGAAAATAACCGTCGCGCACGGTGACGGCGATTAAAGGCGCGGCGCTGATGCGGGCGACCCACACGAATCCGAACGGTTCCGCGGTAAAATACTCCTCGGCGGTGAAGGGCTTCCAATTCTCCCCTCCCTCGCCGAGGTTGAACCAGCCGGTTTGCTTCATCCGGGCGACGCGGATATACTCCTGTCCCTCCTTCAGCACGTTATAGAAATAGCGCTGCACCGGCGCGGGCAGCCCTTCAAGATCGGCGTGGGTGAAAACCCGCCGCTCGCCGCCCCTTTCCGCCGCCCCCAGCAATTGGGAAATGGAACGATCCACCTGTTGCGAAAAAGTGTAGCGGCTGATGACCAGAAAAAGCATGCCTGCCAGTATGGCAACCCCGAGAATGATCAGAATAATTTTCATGGTAAATCCGGTTTTTTTGTGTACGGGTGTTATGGTGTTTTAGTGTGTGGGTGATCGGCTAAAGAGCCAAGAACATAGAGCCAGACCCCAGACCCTACATACTAATGCATCAGAGCACTAAAACACTTGAACACCTGAACACCTGAACACCTGAACACTATACCTCTTCCAACCGCGCGGTAAAGTGCCGCAGCACCGGGGCTTCGTACACTAAGCGCAGCCCCCTTATTTTCTCGCGCTCCTTATACAATTTGGCGATGGATTCCGCCACGTACACCATGTGCTGGGTGGTGTAAACCCGGCGGGGAATGGCTAAGCGCACCATTTCTAACTCCGGCCAGACCTCTTCCCCGGTCTGGGGATCTTTGTGCCCGAACATCAGCCCCCCGATTTCCACCGCCCGGATGCCGGCCTCGCGGTAGAGCGCCACGGTGAGCGCCTGGCCGGGGAACTGCTGCTGGGGAAGATGGGGCAGGAATTCCCTGGCGTTGAGGTAAATGGCGTGCCCGCCCACCGGCTTCAGGATGGGAACTCCTTCATCCTCCAACATTTGGCCTAAATGCCGCACCTGGCTAATGCGAAAATGCAGGTAATCTTCGTTCAACACCTCCTGCAAGCCCCGGGCGATGGCCTCCAAATCGCGCCCGGCCAGGCCGCCGTAGGTGGGGAATCCCTCGATGAGGATCAGCCGGGTGGTGATTTTGTCTGCCAGCTCGTCGTTGTTCATCCCGATGAACCCCCCGATGTTCACCAGCCCATCCTTTTTGGCGCTCATGGTGCAGCCGTCCCCGTAGGAGAAAATCTCCCGGGCAATCTCTTTAATAGATTTATCCCGGTAGCCCTCCTCGCGCTCTTTGATAAAATAGCAATTCTCCGCAAAACGGCAGGCGTCGAAGAACAGGGGAATGCCGTGCCGATTCAGCAGGCTGCGGGTTTCGCGGATGTTCTGCAGGGAGACCGGCTGACCGCCCCCGGAATTGTTGGTAATGGTGATGAAAACCAGGGGAATGCGGTGAACCCCGTGCTGCTGAATGGTCTGTTCCAACTTGTGCAAATCCATGTTGCCCTTGAAGGGGTGGAAAATGTGGGGATCGTAAGCCTCGTCGATCACCAGATCCAGCGCCAGACCTTTGTTGTACTCCACGTTGGCGCGGGTGGTGTCGAAGTGGATGTTGTTGGGCACGATCATCCCTTTTTCTAAGATGGTGGAAAAGAGCAGGTTCTCCGCCACCCGCCCCTGGTGGGTAGGAATGATATGCTTGAAGCCGAAGATGTCGTGCACCGTCTCTTCAAAATGATAGTAATTCTTGCTCCCCGCGTAGGATTCGTCGCCTAACATGAGGCCGGCCCACTGGTTGTCGCTCATGGCGGAAGTGCCGCTGTCGGTGAGCAAATCCACGTAAATTGCTTCCGCGGGCACGTTGAACACGTTAAGCCCCGCTTCTTTGATCAGTTTTTCGCGCTCCTCGCGGGTGGTGCGGCGGATCGGTTCCACTACTTTGATCCGGAAGGGTTCGGATGGGAAGAACATCGGGTCAATCTCCTTTGTCGGTTGGTATGGGGAATAGACCTCAAAGGTTTCTGAAACCTTTGAGGTCTTTATGATCATCTGATCAGAATCGCTTGTTGCACGCGCACGAATTCCCCGGCTTTCAGGCGGATAAAATAGACCCCGGAATTCACTCCCCCGGCGTCCCAGCGCAGGGAATGCTCCCCGGCGCTTTGCGGCGCATCCATCAGCGCGGCAACTAACTGTCCCGCCACGTCGTACACCGCCACATTTACCCGCGCCGCATGGGGCAGCCGGTAAGAAATGGTGGTGGCGGCGTTGAAGGGATTGGGGAAATTTTGCCGCAGCTCCGGCTGGCGGGAGAGCAATTCCGGGTTTTCCCCCGGCTCCACCGGCAGGCCATATTCTGCCTTAACAGGCTGGGCAAGCCAGTCAAAACCTATACAACCTATAATTACGCTCAACGCCAAATCGGCAACGAAAGCTTCACAGGGGAATAGGGAATCGAAGTGAACAAGAAGGGTTGGTCCCCACGGGTTGATTTGGAAATACTGGAGCATATATTCAAATATACCCAGGGAATCCTCCACTAAAAAATAGCCGTGAGTGATCGGCTGCCAGTTTCCGGTGGAATCTTGCATATACATTTGGGTATTCCAGCCGGGTTCTACCGTGATGCTGTCGCGTACTGATGTGCTGGAATATACAGAACAGGTGATGAGTGGAACAGTATAACCCCCGACTACCAAAATAGTATCGGTTTGGGGATAAAACCCCAAAATCTGGCTATAAGATTTGGGGGCAAAAAATGCTGCAAACGTCAGCAGCATAGCAAAAACGGTCAGGGCGTTTTTCATAGCTCACCTTCCTGACAGGGTCGAGTGTTATAGTGTTTTGGTGTTACAGTGTTTTAGTGTTCCGGCTACATAAATTACGCTCAGAAATACTAAAACACCATAACACTTGAACACTAAAACACCGGGTTAACGCAATAAAACCATCTTCCGCACCGCCATATTTTTCCCGTCGCTGATTCTGTAAAAATAGATTCCGCTGGAAACTTCCTGCCCGGCGGCGCTTTGCCCGTTCCATTCAAAGAGGTGGTATCCGGCAGGAAGTGGTTGGGTTTCTTCTACGTACACCCGCCGGCCGAGGAGGTTGAAGATTTCGATCTTCACCCTTGCGGGGGTGGGCAGGCCGAAGCGGACGTGGGTTTTGGGGTTGAAGGGGTTGGGGTAGTTCTGCCCCACCTCGAATTGGGTGGGAATTTGCGGCTCGCTGCTGGCGATCCCGGTAGCGTAATCTAAGAAGATGGGGATGAAATCCTTGCGCATTTCCCCGGCGTGGCTGCTGTAGAGGGTAATTCCGCTCAAATAATACCCCGGCTGAATATTTTCCGGGCGGATGGTAATCATCAACGCGGTATCGCTGCCGGCGCCGGTCAGGCCGAAGAGCGGCTCGATCTTCAGCCAGGGAACGTCTTCTAACGAGGCGGAGAGATATCCCAAATGGCTGGCCGGCGCGTAATCGACCGTGGGCGCGATGTTGGCCTTGTTGAAAGCGTTGATGAAAATTCCCACCTTCGCGGGATTGCCCAACAGCGCTTTGGAGACCCCGAAGACCATCCTTTTCCCGGTGGTGCTGAAATTGAAGTAATCCACTTCCCCGAGAAACTCAAAGGTCTGCGACCCCGCGTTCCACCACAGCAGGTAGGCGTACAACCCGCCCCCGAAATCGCCCAGCGCGACCAGGTAATCCACCCCCAACCCGTTGATGTTCAGCCCGGTGAAGGCATTATTGTCGGCATCCAGGAATACGTTGCTGCGGAAATTGCCCGGGGGAACCAGGTTGCCGTAGGTGGTGAGCTTGACATACACCAGCCCGGCGTCATCCTGAATATAGATATTTTCCAGGTCGAACTGGTTCTGGGGGTTTTCCCGCAGGTCGTGGTGAATCTGCACCCACAGGGAGTCCACCGGGTCGGCGGCGAGGTTTTGAGCCGGCGCCGGTGCATTATGCAATTTTTCTAAGGGAAATTGATGCCGCAAAAACGCATCCCGATAAAAACGCGCCCTTCCCTGGCCGCCCATCGGGATCATCCCGGCCTTCCGGGATTCCGGGTATTGAGAGGCGATCAAATCCGGATGATTTGATCCCGACAATTTCGCAGGGATGCGAATGTCTTTGTCGGGATTCGCGTTGGTAAAATTCCCCTCCACCGCCTGCACGAACAGGCTCCCGCTGCCGAGATTGGAGACCAGCAGCACTGTATCCAGCGCCTGGTTTTGGGAGAGCGCCGCGCCCAGGGAATCTAAACTGAAGGCCGCCTCCGGTTGCGAGAGGGTGAGGGTGAGGTTGCTGACCGGGCCGGACACCTGGCGGAAGACCGTCTCGCTTTGCAAAAACCCCTCTTTCTGGGCGGCGAGGGCGTAATCCCCGCTGACTAAAGTGAATTGGAAATTCCCGTTGACGTCCGTGGTATCGAAGCCGTATGAGAGCGACGTGCCGGTATTGGGGTCGATAGGCCCTTCCCAGACCACCAGCGCCCCGGGTACGGGGGCAGAATTCGCCGCATCGATCACGCTGCCGCCCACGGCGTAGGTGCTGCCCTGGGTAAGACTCTTCAACACCCAATCATCGGGGTCCACCGCCAGGTCCGTGGGTTCAAAAGCGCTGGTGAACTGGAATTCCTGGAAGCTCAGGCTGTCCCATACCGTGAAATCGGCGCTTTGCAAGCCCGCGGAGAGGCGGATTTGCAGGGGCATTTTGTAGGGAATGGGGTTGGACTGCATCAGCGTAAGGGTGGTCTCGTAGCCCCCCGCGGCCGGGGCGGTCTCCCAGGTGTAGGTGTAATTCGGCCTTCCGTCGCGGTACACCCATTCCTCGAAATACCATTCTAAGCTCTGGCCGTACACCGCCTCGCACACCGCCTGGAAATCCTCCGTGGTCGCGTTGCCATAGTAAAAATTGGGATCGGTGGCGTAATTCTTCAAGGCGGTGAAAAAGAGCGTATCGCCCATCACCCCGCGCAGCATGTGCAGCGCCCAGGAGCCTTTGTCGTACACCGTGTTGCTGAACAGCGCCCCGACGTTGAGGGAATCTTCTATCCACAAACTGCCCTGGAAAAAGCCGGGGTCCTGGCTGAGCATGTAATCATGGTAAGCGGGCCAGCCGCCCTGGGACTCCGCCCAGAGCGCCTCGGAGTAGGAGGCAAACCCCTCATTCATCCAGATGTGCGACCAGTATTTCATGGTGATACAGTCGCCGAACCACATGTGGGAAAGCTCGTGGGCGGTGATCCAGTCGAACCAGTGCAGCCCGGTCACCAGCCCGGCCCCGTAGGAGGTCATGGTCTGGTGCTCCATGCCCCCGCCCCAGGGGAAAATCGCCATGCCGTACTTTTCATCGAGGAAAGGATACTCCCCGAACCGTGCGGCGTAGGCGCTCACCATCGCCGGGGTGACGCTGAAATCCTCTATCGCCTCGTTGAGGTGCTCGGGATAGACGTAGTAGGTCAATTCCATGGAATCGCCGGAAGCGGAGACGTACCAGTTGGAAAATTCCGCGTAGTTGGTGATCGCTAAGGATACCAGGTAGGTGCTGATGGGATAGCGGTGTGCCCAGTGGTAAGTATGGCGGCTGCCGATTTGCGGGGTAATCCCTTGCAGCAGCCCGTTGGAGGCCACCACTAAGTTGTCGGGCACGGTGATGTTCAGGAACACCGAATCGGCCTTGTCCGCGGGATCGTCCTTGCAGGGCCACCAGGCGGGAGCGCCGTAGGGCTGGCTGAGGGTCCAGATCATGGGCACTCCCTGGTGCTGGTCCCACCCCCAGGTACCCAGCCCGCCCCCGCTCTGGGGATTGCCGCGGTAGAAAATCTCCACCGCGAAGGGATCGTTCTCGCCCAGGGGAGCGGGCAGTTGCAGGGTGAGCAAATCCCCGGCGTGGGTGTAAGTAAGCGCGGTTCCGTTTTGCAGCGCGGAATCGACGATCATGTTGGAGAACAGGTCGATCTCTAAGCTGGCAAGGGAGTTGACCTTGCTGCGCCCCTCCATCGCCACGGAGCCTTGCAGCAGTTGAGTATCCGGCCAGAGGCCCAGGTTGAGGGTGTAAGCGGCCACGTCGTACTGGGTCTGGTTGAGCGTGGCGGTTTTGGCGAGATAACGCTGCTGGTTGGCAAAGCGCTCCTTCTCGAACTCGCGGATCATTTGCCGCACCTGCGGAATGGTAGGTTTCTCCTGGGCAAACGCCGGGGAGAGGGCAAATAAAAGGATTAAGCAAAAGGTGAATAGTTTAGACATGGGGGTACTCCGGGTTTTTTGTTAGCAAAGCTTTTATAAATTGGCGCTTATTTACATCCCCCCTAACCCCCCTTCAAAAGGGGGAATTGTGTGGTTCTCCCCTTCAAAGGGGGGAAGCCCATATTCCCGAGGGAGCCGGACAACTCCCCCCTTTGAAGGGGGGCGGGGGGGGATGTCACTCCCCTCCGGCCTTCCGGGAGGGGGCGGCGGATGTCTTCTCCTCAATCCATTTCCGAATCTCCTCCACCACCCGGTCCAAATTGCCGAGAATTTGTTCATCCCGGAAACGCAAAAACGAAATCCCCAGACCTTCCAGCAGCGCCTGCCTTTCCGAATCCTTTGCCTTCGCCTCATCCGAATCATGGCTGATACCATCTACCTCGATGGCCAGCAGGAGTTCGTGGCAATAAAAATCTACGATGAAATGATCCATAGGAATTTGGCGATGGAATTCATACCCCAATTGTTTTTTGCGAATCTCCCGCCAGAGGATTTTCTCCGCCAGGGTCGAACGATTGCGCAGCTCCCGCGCCCGTTCTTTTAACTGCGGGTGGTAGGTGATGACGGGGTTTCTGGACATTTTAGATTTCTCCTGCACTCAGGCGCTCCGCCCGGGAAGGTTTTTTACGCTGAGAATTGCGCCTCTCCATCCCCCCTGTCCCCCCTTCAAAGGGGGGAACTACAAGGCAAAAGTGCGAAGCCCCCCTTTGAAGGGGGGACACAGGGGGGATGTCATTTCCCCAGGCGCCGCGCAATTTCCACCTGCACTTCTTGCGGGCGGTAGAACTCTTTGGCCAGCTCCTCCGCGGCGTGGCTGAGGAAGACGTCGTATGTGGAATCCTGATCCGCCATAGTCTTTTTTAGTGGAATTTAACCCGCAAAGACGTTACAGCGCAACGGGTATTCTATCAATTTGCGGCTGCCGCCGGTTGATTTTTTGCAATGGAGCAAAATTCGCCCTGTAACACATCCCCAACCTCACCCATCCCCACCCCAACCCTCCCCTTCCCTCTCCTGTTAGGCTATGCATTACCCATAAGTCGGGAGGGGGCGGGAGCGGGGGGTGAGTGGAG
>CAZFVV010000187.1:0-9305 GCA_964522165.1 uncultured Calditrichaceae bacterium | reverse complement strand
TTCAAATATTCCCTTATCCCGTGTAATGGTACTTTATTTTTTTCTAAGTCCCTTATATAAAGCTGTATGAGAACATCAACATCAAAAACGGGGAGGCGTACCGGGATGTGCTGGGCAAAGAGTTGTGGGGAACCCCGCGGCAGATTTTGCTGGAAGTGGGGCTAAATTTCCGGTAAACGTAATACCCTTATACCTCCCCATCTCGAAAGGTTAAATTCTTACCCGTCCGGCGTAAGAGAGGCGATCGAAATCTGATCCCTATTCCACCCTACGGTAGGTTTCCGGATCGGCTTTCAACACCAGCAAATTTTCATAGCGGATTACTTCCCCGGTAATTTCTACCGGATCCGCCACGAAAGGCAGCACTTCCCGGTTTACGGTTCTGCCTTCCTCGGAAACCAATAAGAAATAGGTTGCCAGCCCCTCCCGATTCTTCACCACCAGCACCGGGGGAATGCCCCCGCTGATGCAACGGATGGCGCAGGCTTTGTGGGGCTTGAGGTTGCCGGGGTTCATCACTCCCAGGTAACATTTGCTGTCCACGATTTCCCCCGCCAATCGGAAGTTTCCCAGGCGCTCTCCCGGCCGGCCGTTCCAGGCCGTTCCGGCCAGGTTGGCCGGTTCATCGCCGGTGATTTTCACGGAGCCTTCTTTGATTTCGATCATGGTTTGATTGTCGCGGTAGATCAGGGCGCCTTGCAGCTTCACCCGCTTCCCCTCCATCCCCCGCAGCGCCTCCCGGGCGCCGAATTTGCCGAACGCTACCAAGTAATACTGGGAATATTGCGGCAGCGCCCCCGCCTTGCCGGGCCGCTCCACCCACAGGGTGGGATAGGGTTTTTCTTTGATAATTCCTTCAAACTCCCGGTAATTCCCAAACTCGAACACGCCGGGATAAAAAGCGCCCTGGCCGGTCGCCAAAATCACCGCCACCGCTGCGGCGATTGCCAGCAGCGCAATGATCACCCGGCGCAGAAATTTCCCCAACCTTTCCGGCGCACCGGGAAGGTAACCGATGTAGAAATCATCGCTCTTGGTTGCAGACATGATTTATCACTCCACTACTGGCGCTTTTCATATTTCATGTATGTTTGAAAAAGGGTAAGTTCCTGCTACCTTCTAACCTTATCAATGGCGCAGAACCGCGGAGTTGACTGCCCCTGCCGACTGCCCCGGTTATTCATCAACCCGCGCCGGCTCCACCGCCGTCCCCGGCGGATTGGGCTGCGGATGCACCCACACCCTTCCGCCGATTACTTTGACGTTGAAGGTGGGTACTTTCTCCCTGAACGGCGCCGGGGAGGCCCCATCCTGGGGGCGGTACTGAAATCCGTGCCAGGGGCAGGTCACCAGCCCGTCGATGATCCGCCCTTCCCCTAAGGGGCCGTTCTGGTGCTGGCAGACGTTGGAAATGGCGGAAATTTTCCCATCGTACTTGAAAATCGCTACCCGTTCCCCGCCTATCAGGGCGACGTGGGCGCATTTTTCGGGGATTTCCGAAACCGCACAAACGTTTACATACCCATCCGCCGCCGCGGGGTACGTTTTCTCATCCAGTAACTTCTCCTTCCGCGCCGCCAGCAGGTGCAAAATTAGCACCCAGGCCAGCCCAATCCCCAGCAGCGCCGCCAGGATAGGGCTGGTTTCCGCTTGCAGCACCCCCAGCGTTACGTGGAGCACGATCAGCCCGTAAGCGATATACACCAGCATGTGCAGCGCCTTCCACACCGGCGGGGTGAGGTTGGCAAGCCAGAAATCGTGGCTGGTGGCGGCCATCAGGAACAGGATCAGCAGCGCCGCCAGCCCCAGGTGTTGAAAGGGAAAATCGCTGAGACTGGTGTAGCGCGTCTCTCCCGCCAGCACGCTCACCAGGGGATTAACGTCGCCGAGGGCGTGGAACTGCACAATGGAGAATCCCCCGTGCGCCAGCGCCAGGATGAACATAGTTACCCCTAAGTGGCGGCGATTGTAGAGCAAGGGCAAAAAGCGGGAATTCAGGCGGCACAGCGGGCCGATGGAGAGAATAATGTGCAACAGCAGCAGCGCCGCGGTGCCGAATCCGCGGATGAGCAGGGTTTCCGCCGTCGCGTTGGGATGAAAAACCGCGCCCAGCCCGGCGAATAAGCCCAGGTACAGTACCACGCCGGCGATCAACACGCTGTCATATATTTTTTTCTGGCGGTTCCACATGACCGCCTGGTATTTCAAGCTCACCGGGGATTTCCTCAGTTCAAAATAGAATGAGAGGGCAGCGCCGCGGCGGCGATTCGCTGCTGCTGCGCTAAACTGTAGAGGATCAGCAAACCGTCGGTTTCCAGCGCCGGCGCGGGCAGAAGAAAACGCCCCTTTTCCCGGCCTGACAGAACGCCGATCAAAAAAGCCTCTTGCGGCGGGATTTTGGCGTCGCTCCCTGCGCCTGCGCTCCAGTAAACCAGCAGGTCCGGGTATTCGAGGTAACGTTGGGGATGCAATTCCACCGCCAGCCGGGAGGGGGGCAGGCTGTCGGCGTACACCCGGGTAATAATGTTGAGCTGCCCCCAGAGATCGTTTTGTTCGAATATCCGGTGGGTGAATTCCGGCGCGGCGGTTTGGATGGCCGGGGGAATTTCCGCCATGGCCGGAATACTTTTCCGGGAGGCGATTCCGGCGACAAAGGCCAGCGGCAGCACAATCGCAAGCGCCGTTAGTATGCGGCGGTGGCGGCGGCGCAGGGGGCGGATCATTCTTTTCCCTCCCTCGCCCGGGCGCTTTCCGGGCCGCGGGCAGCCAAGCGGTGGGGATTTTTCTCCTCCGGCGGCTCCGAAACCCCTTTCAGCCAGCGAAATGCCAACAGCGGCCACAGCGCCATGGTCCCCGGAATAATGATTAATTTGTATCCCGCGGTGGCTTTCCGGGCGGTGGGATCGATTCTTCCTGCCCCAAAAAACACAAAGGGGATGGCAAACAACAGGCCGATGCTTAGATATATGGCGGCAATCAGAATCAGGATATTCGCAAGCATAACCGGCATACAAAACTCCCTTACAAGAATAGATCCCGGAGAATGATAGGCAAATATAGCCCGTCGCGGTAAAAATTTCAAGAAACGATTTACACGTGCCGCTTGATCGTTGCAATGGCCAGGCGGTCGCAAACGTCTTCCGCTTCGTCGGCGATCTTTTCGATTTGCCGGGCAAAATAGCGCATGTGGTTTTTCCGGCTCAAATCCATGTCGGTTCGGTACACAAAACGGATCAGCTTTTCGGCAATCGCATCCGATTGCGATTCATAAAAAAGCACCTTGTTGATATGGTCTCTAACGCCGGAGAGGTCGCGAAAATAAGCGCGAACCGCCGCTACCATCGTTTCCAGGGCGCACATGGAGGCTTCGGTGAGGTCCACGTACCAGGATTTGGTCTCCGGCAAAATGAAGGGCAGCTCCATGTCAAAATGCTGAAGGGTTTCCGCGGTAAGATTTAAGGCCCGGTCGGTGCTTTCCAATATTCCCAGCACGTCCCCCCGGGAATCGGGGATAAGGGTTTCCAGGTATAGCTTGCTTTCGATGGAGCGGCGCAGGGCGTCCGCGTCATGTTCGGTTTTGTCAATATCCGCCAGGCTGCGGGTGAACTCTTCCGTGCGTCCTTCTAAAAAGTATTTAATCCCCTGTTTGAACAGCAACGCGCCCCTTACCACCAGGTCCAGGTATTCATCGATATCCCGTTCCAGGGCTTTTATTTTTTTCAGTATGATGGCCATGGCCGATTCCGTCTGGTATTTTTTCCTAAAATCAGGTTCGGAAACGTAATGCCTGAAACGTAACGGGTAAAGCCGGGTATTACGCTTTACGCATTACACTTCACGCATCCCGTTTCCCGTTCTCCTTCCAGCGGCTGTAGGGCTGGCGGATCAAGTTGGCGTTATAATAGCGCGGGTCGCCGGTAACTTCCTCTCCCACCCATTCCGGCAATTGGATCTGCTGCGCTTCATCCCCAATTTCCACCTCTGCAATAATCAGCCCGGCGTTTTCGCCGGCGAACTCATCCACTTCCCAGGTTAGCCCGCCGAAATCAATTGTATAGCGGGTTTTCTCGATCAGGGGGCGCTCGCACAGCTCGTCGAGCAACCGCCGGGCATCGGCGAGGGGAATTTCATACTCGAATTCCAGGCGCGTTGCCCCCAGGTTGCTTCCTTTAACAGTCAAAAAGCCTTTCTGCCCTGCAATCCGCACCCGTACGGTGCGTTCGGGAACCGTGGAAAGATAGCCCTGGCGATAGAGCGTTCCCTGCCCGGCGCTCCGCCAGGCCTCGCCTTTCACCCGGAATTTGCGTTCGATTTCCCTGGGCATTCTAAAACCCTTTCCCGTACGGGCGAAGCATTCGGGAGCGATATTTGCCGTAAAACGACGGGGTTCTTGCGAATGCTTCGCCGATCATCGTACGGGCGAAGCATTCGGGAGCGATATTTGCCGTAAAACGACGGGGTTCTTGCGAATGCTTCGCCGATCATCGTACGGGCGAAGCATTCGGGAGCGATATTTGCCGTAAAACGACGGGGTTCTTGCGAATGCTTCGCCCCTACATTTTCAAATATTTTCCCACGGACAGGTAACTGCCGATACACCCTAACAGGATTCCCACCGCCACCAACCCGGCCAGGTAGAGCCAGGGAACCGACAAACCGGGCAGGAACAAGTAGCGCACCAGGTCCCCCGCCAGCCACAACAGCCCGGCTGCCAGCAGGCCGCCGATCAATCCCTGCAAAATACCTTCGAATATGAACGGCGCTTTGATAAAAGCATCGGTAGCGCCCACCAGGCGCATAATTTCGATCACCCGCTGCCGGGAATGAATGGCCAGGCGAATGGTATTGAAAATCAGCAGAGTAGAGATGGCGAAAATGGCCGTTCCCAGCCCAACGGCAATCAAAATCCCCAGCAGGAAATACTTATCGAGCAGGCGAATCAAATTCTCCGGGTACACCACTTCATCCACGGCCTTTAAGGCTTCGATCCGGCGAACCACCGCCTGGATGGCCTCGGGGCGGGAGTGGCCGGTCTTCAACAGCACCCGGAAAGAGGGCGGCAGGGGGTTGGACTCCAGCACTGTCACCAGGTCTTTGCCGAAATCCTTTTCGAATTCCTGCAACGCAGCCCCGGGGGAGATGTATTCCGCGGATTGTACTGTCTCGATTCTCTCGATTTCGCTTTTCAAGGTTTGAAAATCGCTTTCGCCCAGGGAGGGATCGACAAATACTTCTAAGCGGATCTGGTAAAAAACCCGCTGAAAGGAGTCGGAGAGATTCTGCGCCACCAGCCCGAAAAGGCCGAGAAGAGCCAGGGAAAGGGTAATGGTGGCCAGCGCGATGGTCACGGCTAAGCGCGCCCGCCGGAAACCGGCAAATCCTTCTTTGAGCAGGAAAAGGAGTTTCATGGATTGTCGAGATGTTACCGTGTTCCGTAACGGGGCATTAGGGCGCTTCCCCCGGCATAATTTTCCCGTTCTCCACCAGCAGCGTGCGGTGCGGGAACTGGCGGATCAGCCCGTAATTGTGGGTGGCCATCAACACCGCGGTACCGCTGCGATTGATGCTCTCCAACAGGGCTAAAATTTCCGTAGAAACCTGCGGATCGAGGTTGCCGGTCGGCTCATCGGCCAGCAAAATGAACGGTTCGTTGACCAGCGCCCGGGCAATCGCGGCCCGCTGCTGCTCCCCGCCGGAAAGATGGTGGGGCATTTGGTAGCGCTTGTGATTCAAACCCACCCGGGTGAGCACGGAGAGCGCACGCGCCCTGATGGTTCGCTTGGGCGTCCCGATTACCTGGAGCGCAAAGGCCACATTATCAAATACGGTGCGGTCCGGCAGCAGCTTGAAATCCTGGAAAACCACCCCGACTTTTCGCCGCAGAAAGGGAATTTCCTTACGCCGGATGGTGGAGGAACTATAGCGGTCCACGATCACATTCCCTTTACCGGGAAAGAGATCCATATAAATGAGGCGCATGAGGGTGGTTTTGCCGGCCCCGGTCTTCCCGATCAAGTACACGAACTCTCCCTTGGTGATTTTCAGGCTGATATCGTTCAGCACCGGGTGGTTGTCGATTTTTACGGAAACGTTGAAAAGCTCGATCATGGTTTTTGCGTTCCGGTGTTCGAGTGTTCAGGCGTTATAGTGTTTTAGTGTTCAGGTATTTTGGTGTTATCGTGCTCTGACAGCTTCACTCGTATATCCTCAAACACCGGAACACTGTAGCACTATTTAACCCTCAACTTTTTTTCAATACAAAATGCGCCCGGCTGCTGCGGGGCGTCACCCGGCGGAAAGAGAATTCACCATAGATGTTCCGGATCTCGAAATTGGTGTGCTCCAGAATGATCGCTTCGACCTCCTCGAAATCATAAATCCGCTGGCGGTGCTCTTCTTGAAAGATACCATC
This sequence comes from uncultured Calditrichaceae bacterium, assembly GCA_964522165.1. GTDB lineage: Bacteria > Calditrichota > Calditrichia > RBG-13-44-9 > J075 > JABWBP01. The sequence continues at coordinate 2,893 of CAZFVV010000187.1, read as the reverse complement.
CTCGGAGTACACCCGAATCCAGTTGAATTGCATTTTTTCCCCGACGTCGTAGCGGCTTTCCCGGTAATACGCGCAGGTTTCGCTCAACACGTCGCTGTCGCGATAATTATGGAAGTAGTGCCGGCAATTCGCTTCGCTGACCATGTCGAAGATGAACAGGCCGGGAGTTCTCAAATTCTCGAAAACCTGAACCAGGGCGCGGGCGACCGATGCAGCATCCAGCAGGTAGTTCATGGTATCGTACAGGCAGGTAAAAACCTGGTAGGCCCCGGCCGGCACCCCCGGCAGCTCCGGCAAAGCGCTTTGGTAAAACTGTGAGCGGCCCAGGCGCTCGCGGGCAACTTTGAGCATGTGCGGGGAGGGATCGCACCCGTCGCCCAACTGGCCTCTTCGCTCTGCTTCCTCTAAAAAACGCCCGGTTCCGCAGCCGATATCCAGCAACTCCCGGCCCGGCCACAAATATTCTTTTTTCAGGATGGCGATGACGTAATCCGCCCACTGGCGGTAATTCACGTGCGACATCATCCGGTCGTACACTTTTGCCAGTTCGCTATAGGGCGGGGTTTCCCGGATAGGCCCATTTTGGGGCGGAGTGAAGTTCATGCTTGACAGTTTTATGGTGTTCGGGTGTTATAGTGTTTTGGTGTTTTAGAGCCTATCCGAAAACCCCGGCTGCAGAAGGTAGCCATGCTTCGACTTCGCTCAACATGGCTTTTATGCGGTTTTGAAGTCACTCTGAGCGGAGTCGAAGAGTGACAGGGAAGGTTTTCGGATAGGCTCTTAGTGTGCAACTGCGCTTCTCCACAAATACTAAAACCCCAAAACACCTGAACACTATAACACCCGAACACCCGAACACCATAAGGTTTAGAAGTTGTCGATGATCGACCGGGCAAATTCGGAAGATTTAAGGGGCTTTACCTGCCCTTCCATCTGCCGGGCCAGGTCGTAAGTGACCCGTTTTTGCAAAATCGATTTTTCCAGGGCGGTTTCGATAATGCTGCCGACTTCGTTCCAGCCTAAGTACTGGAACATCAGCACCCCGGAGAGCATCAGCGAGGCGGGATTGACTTTGTCCTGCCCGGCGTATTTGGGAGCGGTGCCATGGGTGGCCTCGAATACCCCCATTACGTCGCCGATGTTCGCGCCGGGCGCCATTCCTAACCCGCCCACCTGGGCGGCGCAGGCGTCGCTGATGTAATCGCCGTTCAGGTTCGGGGTGGCAATAATGTCATACTCGTCGGTGCGGGTGAGGATTTGTTGCAGCATGTTATCGGCAATGCGGTCCATGATCACCTTTTTGCCCGCGGGAACCTTGCCGTCGTATTTGCTCCACAGTTCTTCTTCCGCAACCAGGTAGTCGCCGTATTCTTCCCGGGCCAGTTCGTATCCCCAATCTTTAAAAGCGCCCTCGGTAAATTTCATGATATTGCCCTTGTGCATCAGGGTAATGTTGCGGCGATTTTGTTTCAACAGATAATCAATACCTTTGCGTATCAGGCGCTTGCTGGCCGTTTCGCTGATCGGTTTGATCCCGATGCCGGAATCCAGCGCAATGTTGGCGCCTAATTCTTTAATAAGGTAATCGATCAAGTTCCGGGCTTCCGGAGTTCCCTTTTTATATTCGATCCCGGCGTACACGTCCTCGGTATTCTCCCGGAATACCACCACGTTCATCTTCTCCGGAAAGCGCACCGGGCTGGGAACGCCCTTGTAGTATTTCACCGGGCGGATGCAGGCGTAGAGGTTCAAAATCTGGCGAATGGCCACGTTCAGGCTGCGGAAACCGCCGCCCACCGGGGTGGTCAACGGCCCCTTGATGGCAATGGTGTATTGGCGGATCGCTTCGATGGTCTCGTTGGGCAGCCATTCGTTATAGAGTTTCTGGGCTTTTTCCCCGGCGTAGATTTCCATCCAGGCGACCTGGCGCTTGCCGCCGTAGGCTTTTTTTACCGCAGCGTCGAATACCATTTTCGAGGCCGGCCAGATGTCTATCCCAATGCCGTCGCCCTCGATGAACGGGATAATGGGCTTATCGGGAACGCTGTACTGGTTCCCCTGCACTTTAACAGGTTCTCCCCAATTCGGAATCTGAACATGTTTGAACATAGGCTTCTCCTGAGTCGTTTTTTGATTTGGTGTTGATAGTATCTATCCATTAACCGCTTACTTCCCACTTCTCACCCTTCGTCAAGCTCAGGGCAGGCTTTTTTACTTCTCACTCTTTCGCGCCGCCTTTTTCGCTGCTCCCGGAACTCTCGCTCTTGCTGGCGCCGGCGGCGGTTTTGGAAGCGCCGTTTTTTTTCTCTTTTGTATCGTTTTTGTAATCGGTGATATAAAATCCCGATCCTTTGAAGATCAGCCCGCTGCCGCCGGTGATCAGGCGCTGCAGTTCCCCGCTGCACTTCGGGCAAATAGCCAGGGGTTCATCGATAACGCTCTGGAACTCCTCGAAGCGATGGCCGCAATTTTTGCAACGATAATCATAAGTCGGCATAGTGTTTCTCCTGTGCTCATCGTTCTGATTCGATTTCAAAACGGCTGAAAAATTTAATCATTTTTTGCAGCTAAACAAAAACCAATCTTTATTTGATGGCGGCGCAACAGAGAAAGTTGCAATTGGATCGCTGCTTTTGTTCGGAAAAACATGGGACAACCTGCTTCTACTTTAAGACCTTGATATACTGACTCACATTTGCGATCCCTCTGCAGCCCTGGACATCCCCCCCTGCCCCCCTTCAAAGGGGGGATGTCAAGAGCTTGATTAGTCTTCACTCTTTAATCTAATGGTAGAATTACTAGTCATTAGTTCTGTGATTTTTACGCCAAAGGCGTTAGACATCACAGCCCAGGGTTCTCCCGGTTTTCCGGGAGAACCCTGGGAATAAAAACA
>CAZFVV010000186.1:0-9311 GCA_964522165.1 uncultured Calditrichaceae bacterium | reverse complement strand
GCTTGATAAGTCTTCACTTTTGCTCTTTTCCCTCAAAGTCTTAAAGTAGAACTAAGAGTGTGTTTGAAAATTTGTGAATCTTTGAGACTTCGTGGCTTTGTGGCGAATTTTCAAACACCCTCTAAGACATCAGGTTAGCTCGGCAAACATATTCATGGCGTCATAATGATATTATTACTTGATTGTAGCAACTTTCCTGGCGTTAATCTTCGCCATAAAAAAATTTTAAAAAAAATTTGACTTTCAATTGTAAGTGAGTATATTGAATTCCTCTCCTTACCTAGCCCACCGAAATAGAGGCCGGGTGGCAGCGCCGCCCGGCCTTTTTATTTTTGTTCCCCTCAAAATCCTTAACCGATCTTAGTTTTCTTCACTATAGCATCCTGGTGATTCACAAAAGATTGGTGTGTTGGCGCCGGCTAATGCAAGCCTGATCTGTAACACGCATGGGCACGCCGAGGAGCTCTTTCTCATTTCCATAAAGTGTAGCCAAATAGCTACACCGGTGTAGTATAAAATCAAGGAAACCGGCCATTCCGCCTCTGCCGGTAGCCCTAAAAACTTCCCGAATGTGACAAAGTTACAGAATTCCCTTTGCTTTGGGGGTTATACTTTCTCCATGAACCGGATTCCCCAAATTCGTCCGGGTCTGCGCAGTGATTCAAATCTTAATATTGGCCGGGGATCAACCCGGCTCCTGCTCAACCCCTAACCCAAGCAGAAGGAGTTCACCATGGCAAAACGCAGCAATTTGGTTCTGTGGACTGCAATTTTTTTCATCATATATCAGGCCGGTTTTAGCCAGTCATTTTTTACCGGAAAATTCTCCCCGGCCCAGGAAGTGCAAACGGTAAACAGCACCGCCAGCGGTACCGCCGCTTTCATCCTTACCGACGAAGGCCTGGCATTTCACATCACCGTAGAGGGATTGAAGGGAACTTTCGCCGCGGCGCACTTCCATAACGCCCCGCTGGGAGAAAACGGCGGGGTGGTGAGAACCCTGAGCGGTGATTTCAACGGGTTGACCGCCTCGGGAACCTGGACTAACTCCGACCCGGAACCCCTCACCCCGGAATTGATGAAGCAGTTGATGGCCGGTAATCTTTACGTCAACGTGCACACGGATAGTTTTCCCGCCGGGGAAGTGCGGGCGCAGGTGCTGCCGAGCGCCGGAAGCGCTTTCAAGGCCAACCTGACCCCGGAGCAGGAAGTTCATAGCGTTACCTCTAGCGCCAGCGGCACCGCCTCTCTGCTGTTAACCCCGGCGGGGCTGATGTTCACGCTCACCATTGATGGCCTTAGCGGTTCTATCGCCGCGGCGCATTTCCACCGGGCAGCGGCGGGTGAGAACGGCTCGGTGGTGCGCACAATCACGGCAGACTTTGACGACAATACCGCCACGGGTTTTTGGAGCGCCAGCGACGCAGAACCGTTAACGCCGGAATTGATCGAGGATTTGTTCACCGGGAGGCTCTATTTAAACGCCCATACCGCGGCCTACCCCGCAGGGGAAATACGCGGGCAGGTTTACGTGAGCGGGGGAATCGGGATGGCGGCAAACCTCGACGCTGCCCAGGAAGTAGGCCTGGTTGACTCCGACGCCAGAGGAACCGCCGCCCTGCTGCTCACCGATTATGGCGTAGTGTATGAGCTTACCATGCACGGGTTGAAAGGCAATTTTACCATGGCGCACTTCCATAACGCCCCGGCGGGCATCAACGGCCCGGTGGTGAAAACCCTTACCGGCGATTTTAACGGCAAACACGCCCGGGGGATATGGACTTTTAACGATTCCGAGCCGCTGACCAGCCAATTAGTGAGGGAACTGCTGAGCGGCAATATCTACATGAACGTACACACCGACAGCTTTCCCGGCGGGGAAATCCGCGGGCAGGTGGGATTCAACCTGACCACCAACGAAGCCAGTTTCGCGGCCAGTTTAACCGGCCCGCAGGAGGTGAGCACGGTTAATACCGAAGCGGTAGGAACCGGCAATTTTACCCTAACCCCGGCAGGTCTGGAATTCAACATCACCTATGATGATTTGAAAGGCAATTTTGCAGCAGCTCATTTTCATAACGGCGCCATGGGGGTCAACGGGCCGGTGGTGCGCACCCTTACCAACGATTTTGACGGCAACACCGCTTCCGGCATTTGGGCCGCCTCCGATCCCGAAGCCCTGACCCCGGAACTGATCGTGGCGCTGTTGAAGGGTAATCTTTACGTGAATGTACATACTGACAGCTTCCCCGGCGGGGAGATTCGCGGACAGGTGCGGCTGCAATCGGGGGCAAAATTCCAGGCAAAGTTGACCCCTGCCCAGGAAACCCACAGTGTGACCAGCAGCGCCAGGGGATCCGCTTCCTTAACCCTGACCGACGCCGGGCTGGCCTACAACCTGACCGTGCAGGGCTTAAACGCACCGCTCACCGCAGCGCATTTTCACAATGCTCCCGCCGGTGTGAACGGCGGGGTGGTGCGCACCATTTCCGGCGAGTTTAGCGGCAACACCGCTTCCGGTTTGTGGACGCCGGAGGACCTCGAGCCGCTGACCCCGGAATTGATCCGCGCGCTGTTTGCCGGAAATCTCTATCTCAACGTGCATACACCCTCCTATCCCGCCGGGGAAATCCGCGGCCAGGTGCTGCTCAACGGCGGAACCGGCTTCGCCGCGGGGTTAGACGCTGACCAGGAAGTGGGTCTGGTGACTTCCGACGCAATGGGAACCTCCTCGCTTACCCTCACCCCTGCCGGGTTGGTGTTCGATTTGACCATCCAGGGATTGGTCGGTAACTTCACCATGTCGCACTTCCACAATGCGCCGGCGGGAGTCAATGGGCCGGTGGTTCGTACCATCACTTCCGAATTTTCCGGCAATACCGCCTTCGGGATATGGAAAGCGCAGGATAGCGAGCCGCTGACCTTCGATTTGATCAAAGCGTTGATGGATGGCAATCTGTACCTCAACGTGCACACCAACATGTACCCGGCGGGAGAAATTCGCGGGCAAATTAATTCTGAGGGCATCGTGGTCGCCATCGAGCCGGTTCTCAATGACGGGCAAATACCCGGGGAATTCCTCTTGCAGCAAAACTTCCCCAACCCTTTCAATCCTGCCACGGAGATCCGTTTCGATCTCAACCGCCCGGGCTTAACGGTATTGAAGATATACAATATCGTGGGCCAATTGGTGCAAACCCTGGTCTACCAGGAGCTACCGGCCGGTTCCTACCAGGTGACATTTAGCGCCGGAAATTTAGGATCGGGAATCTATTTCTACCGGTTGGAACAGAACGGATTCAGCCAGGTTCGCCGGATGATATTGATGAAATAGTCTCTCCCTGAAAAAAATTATAGACTTGATATTGCAGGCCAGGAGCGTTATTCTATCCTGGCCTGTATTTTTTCCAATAACCATTAACCCTAATCGAACGAGGTAAAAATGATATATTTGCAGAAAGGTGTAGGTGCAATTTTGGTGATGATGATCGGTATGTGCGTTTTAGCCGCTACGGTTGCCCGGGCGCAAAATACCGTGATGATAAATCCCATCAAAGACAATACACTCTATCAAGACGCAACCGGCGGGTTGAGCAATGGGGCAGGAAAGCACTTTTTTGCCGGAAAATCCGCCACGGGAGCGATCCGCCGCGGCCTGCTCAAATTCGATCTTATCGAATTCGTACCTCCCAACTCAACCGTTATTGGGGTGAGCCTGAGGATGAACATGTCGAGAACCATTGCCGGCGAGCATGACGTCTCCCTTCACCGGCTTTTATCCGATTGGGGTGAAGGCGACTCTGCCGCTCCCGGAGAGGAGGGCGGGGGAACCGCGGCTTCGCCCGGGGATGCTACCTGGCTGCATACCTTTTTCAATACTTCTTTCTGGAGTGCTGCCGGGGGAGATTATATTGCGCTCCCCAGCGCCAGCCAGCCAGTGAGCGCGCTGGGCCTTTATACCTGGGGATCGACCCCGGAGATGGCATCGGACGTGCAAAGCTGGGTGGACGATCCTTCCACAAATTTCGGCTGGCTCATAATGGGAAATGAAAGCCTCTCCTCAACTGCAAAACGTTTCGATACCCGGGAAAACCTCACCCCGGAGAACCACCCGCTGTTGACCATAACATATCTCCCTCCAACCGCCATTGGCGACCAGGCAAACCAATTTCCCGCGGAATTCGAGCTGGCGCAGAATTACCCCAACCCCTTCAACCCTTCCACCCGGATCCGTTTTACCCTCCACCGCGCCGCACAAACGGTTTTGACGGTGTACGATGCCGCTGGGAAAACCATTGCTACCCTGGTGAACGGGAAATTGCCTGCCGCAACGCATACGGTGACGTTCGAGGCCCGGGATATGTCCTCCGGCGTCTATTTTTATCGCCTGGAAGTAGAAAGCGCCAGCGCAGTGCGAAAAATGCTGCTGGTTCGCTAACTTTTAACCTTAACGAGTATTGTTGAATTGGGTGCGGTATGATAACCAACAACCTCCCGGAGGGCGGAAACCTCCGGGAGGTTGAGGAGGGGGTATGGGGGCATAGCTTCTGAGGTTTGGCGAGGTGTGGGGCTAATTCACCGCCGTTTTACGCCTGGACTTGGCTTCCATCAAGTTGGCGGCCTTCACCACGTAAAAACCCGGGGCCACAAATTCCCGGTAATACTTTTCATAGCGTTCCCGGATGTCTTCGATCTTCGCAGTCAATTCCTCTTCCGAGGCGGCGCTGACGATGAAGGAATTATCCACACTGGCCATTGCGAACAATTTTTTCATAAACTAGTTCTCCATAGAAATCTTAACAATCCCATTTAGTTTGGCGCAACAAAGTAATGCTCCCTGCCGTCGCCCGATGTGACGGCAGGCCAAACCACTAAATCAGCTTCATTTTCAAGTAATGATAGCGCTGCAATTCCCCGGGAGACAGGGAGAGCACAAAAGCAAGCTCCCGGGTAGTATAAGCGGGGCAATCCGGCGGTAATGATTCGGGATTGTACAACTCCGGGTTGACAAAGCAAATATCACTGCCCAGCGCCTTACTGTGTACCCGTACCATGTCCCGCTCTCCTTGCAGGAGTTCGTACAATTTGATTAGCATATCGCCGTCGAATGCTTTTTCAGTATTGCGACGAATCCGTTGGCGGGTTAGCGGTTTATTGAGAAGGGCTTCCATTTTCGGCTCTCCTGTTTTAGCTTCGCTATTTATTTAGTAAACATAAGTTCACTCACATTATACCATTCATTTTTGAATTTGTCAAGAAAAATTTTAAAAAATATTAGACTTTTGTTCACTAAAAACGACAACCCATACACCTTTTTTCAGCCCTTAAGAACGGAATTAGAATGATTGGCATTTCTGAATTTAGTGTACATCTCAAAAAGATTTCCTCGCACTGTTCGACAAGCGATGAACAAGGATGTTCGTCCCATCTGCCATTTTTCCCCCGCCAATTGAATATTTGGAAGAAAATGGTTAAACTGTCTTGACCATAAACAAGGAGAGAGGCATGGCGATCTCCAGTTATAAAATATTTTCTGCCGGTTTTGATGACGACGATGATGAACCCTTGACTGCCGCAGCGGCGGCGGCATTGTTGGCAAAAAAATTAGGCAAAACAGGAGACTCCGGAGGCGGCGGAGGCAAGGGAGGGTACGGGTGCGTAATTGTTTTAATGCTGGCTATTCTGGTGATTATGCTGTTCTATTTTTTCAAATTCGCTTAGCGTATTTAGCGCAAAGCCCCAACACGCAAAAGCGCAATGGGCAATCATAGGCGATTGCACATTACGCTTTACGAATTCTGTTTGTTTTCAACCCCCTATTCGAGACTTGCTAAGCAAATTCGCCCCTCCCGATTGTCGATATGGCCGGGAATTTATTTCAACAGCAGCATTCGCCGGCTCTCGCTGCGGGTAAAAGCGCCCTCCTGGGAGCGATTGCTCACGGTCAGGCGATAAACATAATTCCCTGAGGCTGCCAACCGGCCGGCGTCATCCTTCCCGTCCCACTCCACTGTATAAGCGCCGGCGGCCTGGGACTGCTTCACCAGATGCCTTATTGCTTGTCCCAGGGTGTTGTAGATGCTCAATTCCACTGTGCTGGCCGCGGTAAGCTGATAGCTGATCGTGGTACTCGGATTAAACGGGTTGGGATAATTCTGCTCCAGCCGGAAATCCCCCGCCGCTGGCGCCGCCTGCCCCGGTTCGATCGCGGTAATGATCTGGGAGAGATCCAATTTATACATCGAGCGCGCATGGGTGCCGATGGCCAGGTAGTTGGCGGTATCGTGAACCTTCATATCGTACACCGAGACCAGCGGCAGGGCGCTGCTAAGGTATTGCCAGCTTTGCCCGGTATTGGTACTGTAATAGGCCCCCAGGTCGCCGCCCACGAATAACAACTGTGGGCGCAGGGGATCTATCGCGAAGGCATTGATGGGCACGTCCGGCAAATTGCTGCTGATATCCTCCCAGGTCTGCCCGCGGTTGGCGGTACGGAATACGTGCGGCTGGGGATCCCGCCACTTCAGGCCCGAAAAGGTCACGTAAGCGACGTTGTCATCCGTGGGATCGGCCAGCACCCGGGTAACCCAGCGGAAGGGCAGCCCCGCGGAAACGTCGCTCCAGGAAGCGCCGTAGTTAGTGCTCACCCATACGTGCGCTTCGTCGGTGCCGGCCCAGATCACGTTAGAATTGGAAGGCGCTACCGCGATGGTGGTTACCGTACCTAAGCGGGGGCCGGGATCGGTTACCAGGGTGGGGCTGACCGGGCTCCAACTGGAAGCGCCGTTGGTGGTGCGCCATACCCGCTCGGTTCCGTAATAGAGCACGTTGCTGCTGTTGGGATCCATCACCACCGGGGTTGACCAGTTGGTCTTCCCGTTTATATTGTTGGCGACCGGGAAGAAGCTCGCTCCCCCGTTGGTGGATTTGCCCAATCCCCCGTTCTGGGACTCGGCGTAAATGATGTTGGGGTTGTTGGGGTCCACGATCACGTAAAAGCCGTCCCCGCCGTAGATTCGATCCCAATCATCGAGCGCCCCGGTGAGGGTGCGCAGGGTTCCGTTATCCTGGGTTCCGCCGTAGAGGCGCTGGGGGTTGGTGCGGTCCAGCCCGATCTCATAAAACTGGTTGTTGGGCAGCTCCGCCACTTTGCTGAAGCTTACCCCGCCGTTGGTGGAGATATTCAGGCCGCCGTCGTTGCCGTTGATGATAAAATCCGGGTTGGAAGGGTGAAACGCCAGGGCGTGGTGGTCCACGTGAAGATTCGCCGGCCCGCCGCCGTAGCCGTAAATGATCGGCCAGGCAGCCCCGCCGTTGGTGGAGCGCATGAAGGCGACGTCGAGCGCGTAAACGATGTCCGGATTAGCGGGATGCACCCGCACCTGCCCGAAATACCAGCTAAATCCCCCGGTGCCGTCGTCGATCTCCCGGTCCGGGTCGGCATTGCTCCAGTTTGCGCCGAAGTTGGTAGTTTTAAAGAGTCCCAGGTAACCGCTGCCGTCGGAAAAAATGGCGTAGAGAATATCCGGGTTGGATTGCGACTGCGCCAGCCCGATCCTCCCGATATCAGTGGTAGCGGGATTGGGCAGGCCATTCCCCGGCCCTAACAATTCCCAGGTATTTCCCCCGTTAAAACTGCGATAAATGCCGCTGGTAGGGCCGAATAAATGGCCGCCGTTGACAGTGCGCACCCGCTCCCACGTCGCCGCCATCATCCGGGAGGAGTTAGCGGGATCGATCACCACGTCGATGGCCCCGGTGGAATCGGAGACGAACAGGGAGTGCGACCAGCTCTGTCCCCCGTCTTCGCTGCGATACAGCCCCCGCTCCGGGTTGGGGCTGAAATAAGAGCCTACCGCGGCCACGAACACCCGTTGGGGATTGGCGGGATCCACCACGATGCGCCCCACCGAAGCGGTGTTCTCCAATCCTGTGAACTGCCAGCTTGCTCCCCCGTCGGTGGATTTATACACCCCTCCGCCGGGGAAATTGTTATGCCCCCCGTTGGCTTCGCCGGTACCCACGTAGATCACCTCCGGGTTTACCGGGTCGATGCCGATGTCGCCGACGTTCAGATTGGCCTGGTCATCGAAGATCGGGAACCAGGTATTGCCCGTGTCCGTGGATTTGAACACCCCGCCGGTAGCGCTCGCGGCGTACACGATGTTGGGGTTCAGGGGATTGAACTCGACATCCGAAATCCGCCCGCCGATATTGGTCGGCCCGGCGAATTCCACCTGCACCAGCTCCAGGCTGGCCGCCTGCGCCCGCATCTGCTGCGCCAGGCGCATGGACTCGCGGAACGCCTGTGCATCCGCCTGCCAGTGCGGGAAGGTGCGCCGGTACCAGGCCCAATCGGAAGGATACATATCCGGCCCAACTTCCGGCGCCTGCGCTTCCCCGCGGTATTCCGCCCCCGGCAGCGCCGGGGAATTCCGGAAACTGCGCTGCCACTGTAAAACGGCCACAAGCGCGATAACGGCCAGGGCAACGCCCGGCCAGGTAATTTTTCGCAGCGAAAAACGCTTCATGCAACACTCCTCGGTTAAAATTCCCCCAAACATCACAAAAATATGCGACAGGTTCAAGCGATTTTTTTCAGGAAGAATCGGCGCATTCCTTTAATTCCTGAAATTCGTGGCAAAATATTTTTTTTGGAATTAGATTTATTCCGTTCCGTTCAGTGATAAAAAAGGGTTGTAAAAAAAATACATTCTCCCTTCGGGCTATAAGTAGGTAAAACAATTTGAATGCAACCCAATTACCGCCTAAGGCAAAAATCAGGAGCGCAGAATTTATTCTGCACTGGCAGTGCAAAATGAATTTTGCACTCCTCTTTTGGATCGTCATGATGATGCGGGTGGTTTGCAGCGGCCAGCCCGCTGAGCCTTCCGCAATCAATGCTATGAAAGGAGAAACTATGGAGATCACCTTGCACAGTTCCGCGTTCGAGGAAGGAGGAATGATTCCCCGGCAATACACCTGCGACGGCCAGGATATTTCCCCGCCCCTGGCCTGGGATTCCATCCCCCAAGGAACCAAAAGCTTAGCCCTGATTTGCGACGACCCCGACGCCCCCACGGGTACCTGGGTTCACTGGGTGATTTTCAACATCCCTGCTGGCGCCGCGCAGCTGCCGGAAAATGTTCCGACCGAAAAGGAGCTTCCCGGCGGGGCGCTCCAGGGCAGCAATGATTTCCGCAGGATCGGCTACGGCGGGCCCTGCCCTCCCGGAGGAACTCACCGCTATTTTTTTAAGTTGTACGCCCTGGATACCCTGCTGAAGCTGAAGGCGGGCGCCGGCAAGGCAG
>CAZFVV010000185.1:0-9381 GCA_964522165.1 uncultured Calditrichaceae bacterium | reverse complement strand
AACTTTGTGATTTTGTGGCTTCGTGGCAAAAATTTGGACTTTTAAAACAGCTTCTAAGCGGAATTTTGGAGCAAGGACACTTTGGGAAAATTGATGGACGCATTATTCCGCAAAGCGGGCAGAACCTACGGCGCTGCCCGGTGGGTGTTCAAGTCCCTGGCGGGAACGGAGGAAGAGGCGATCCAGGCGGAATATGCGCTGGGGGCTAACCTTGCGCGGGAAATCCTTGCCCAGCTGCCGGTCAACGACGATGCTGCGAAAATCGAATCGATCCGGAACACCGGAAAGCGGCTTACCGAACGGTTACGGCAAAAAAAGCGGCGATTCAATTTTTATATTTTGAATACCCCGGAGATCAACGCCTTTGCACTGCCGGGCGGGTTCATACTGATCACCGGTTTGCTGCTCGATTTCTGCGAGATGAACGAAGCCGAAATCGCTTTTGTGCTGGGGCATGAAATGGGGCACGTGGTCAAAGGTCACGCCCTGGATCGTATGGTGGCGAATTCCCTTATCGGCGTGGTTGCCAACCTGGGCCCGGGCCGGGGCGTGGCGGGAGGGCTGGCCCGCAAAACCCTGGCGAAACTCCTCTACAGCACCTACTCGCAAGACCAGGAGCTGGAAGCGGATTTATTCGGAATCAGGATCATCGACGCGGCAGGATACGATCCGAAGGCGGCGGTATCATTCATACAACGACTGAAAGCCCGGCGGCAGGATGCAAACGCCTCGAAGTTGGAAAAATATTTCTCTTCCCACCCCGAACACTCAGCCAGGTTAGAAAATTTAGGGCAATTCTTCGCCCCTTGATGGGCAGAGCGTAGAGAGCATGGCGCATAGAGCATAGCGTTGAGAACAAAATTGGTCTTCTCTCACGTTCTATGCCCTATGCGCTCTGCTCTCTGCGCTATGCGCCACGCGCCCTGCCTCTTATTGCCAGGTAATATTGATGCGCTTATTGCTGCTATACTTATTCTCAACCGAATGAAACCCGCTGCCGCTAATCGGGTCTTCAAATTCCCGCGTCAAGCTGAGGGTTCCCGCCCCGGCGTTGAAGCCGCTGACGTCCAATCCTTCATGAATGCCGTCGTCATCCTGGCTGTTATCGGTGCTGTTAGTTTCATCGCTTGCCCGCCCGCGAACGGACTTTCCGGTTCCGGCCAGGTAGTGAATGGCCAGGTTATTGGTGCGGGGGATGGTCGCGCCTTCAATGGTAGGCGGTGTAAAGACCGGCCGTGGCGGTACCGTCACCGTGACGGTGGTATTTACCCCGCCCCTGCTATGCTGGAAGGTATAAGTACCGCCGGCAGGTTCTAAAGGTACCCGGCCCATGTATCCCAATCCCTGCTCCTGCAGCGGCGTCCCGTTGCAACTAATGGCCGCATTCCCGGTTAACTTCACATATTTCCCGCCAAAGAAAAACTGCATCACCACCGGCAATTTGCCATCGGAGGGATTCTCTTCCGTATCGAGCACATGAATTTTCACATCCAGCTCTGCGGCGGGTTTGTCAACGGTGTCGGGGGGATTGCAGGCGCTGAAGAAAAGAAATATTAACGAAAAAACTGCCCCTGCTAAAAACAAGACCGTTTTCGGCAAGACACGGTTAATCATTTTTCGACGCTGCATAGAGTTTCTCCTGTGGTTTTATGGGTGGCAAATGGTCCGGCATTGAAATATTGCCCTTATGCGCTTGTACGCAAATGTGTATTGAAAGACAGGGGAAAGTACGCCCGGCAGGTCGCCTTAGTCAAGAAGTTGATTTTTAGGCAGGCGTTTATATTTTGACTAATAATATCTTCATGCCGCTTCTGAATCATCGCCGGTTAACTACCCGGCGCACCAGTGCAGGGAGGGAATCAACGGCGGGGCAATTTGATAACGGAGCGCCGCAGCCGGGTCCTGCAGCGAGGCGTCATGGTTGCCGGTAATAATGGAGCATTCCAGGGCTTTGAGCCGGGCAAGAGTTTCCCGGGGTTGCGGGCCGATGGTGGCCACGCCCCCCAGTCAGATAATCTTGTCAATTTTGGGGCGGAGAATGTCGGCGAGTACCGCTACCACTCTTTCGGCGTAAACCCGGGAGTGTTCTTGATTTCCATCAGTTCTATCCCTACTCCTAAAACCAGAAAGCCCTTGCGCTCGGCGTATTTTATGACGCTCTCATCTATATACAAACTGGCCAGAATTCCGATGAGCTTGCGGTCGGCATATTCGGGGAAAAACTCCCGAAAACGCGGAATCTCTTTTATAAAATCATTCACTGCCCGGTTGTCCAGGCTGCTTCTGGTACTATTCAAAAAGACATATTCCCCCGCAAGGACGATGGCGTCCGCCTCATAATTGGCGCCGCCGGGGAAGCGTTTTTTAATGCGGATGCCGAGCATCTCCGCTTCCAGGGAAAATTTTTGACGAATGATTCCCGCCAGGCTGGGATAAACCAGGTCTTCCACAAAAGTGCCCATTTTGTTCGCCAACTCTCCCCATTTCTCATTCATGCGCCTGGCCTGCGCTTCCGATTCTTTTTTGAAACCGCTCATTTCATCCTTGAACTCCCTCATCTCGTCCTTGAACTCCCGCATCTCATCCTTGAACTCCTTCATCTCATCCTTGAACTCCTTCATTTCTTTCTGCAAACTTTCAAGGCCACGTTCCATCCGCGCCAGCGCGGTATTGGTTTGTACAATAAACTGGCCTAAAACAGCTTCCAGGTATTCCACTCTTTGCTCAACTGCCGCCATAAAATATCTCCTTTGCCTCCCTCTACTTCTTACGCAGACTATTTACACAATTTTAAATCCGATTTCAACCTCAAATTCAATAAGAAAGTTTCTCACAATTCGCTTTCAGCAGGCATTCACCCGCTAGCGCCGGGAGTTCGCCATTCGATCGTGCGGCCCGCGACTCTCTGCCTGCGCGGAAAGGAAGCGCATCACTTCCAAATCACCAGGTACATCAGCCCGGCCAGGCTGGCGTAAGAAACCGCCAGGGAAATCTCCGAATAGCGATCATACTTTTGGGTTTTATCCCAGTAATAATCGATCTGCGCCGGGTCGGCGCTCTGCCGATAGTTGTCGTAGTTGCTGTCGGCCAGGTTCTTAAAGTAAAAAGAGGCCCAGTGGGAGGCCACGCTGAGGGCTAAAAGACTGAATTTGCTTTTCAAGTGTTTTTTGGAGACAAGCCCGAACAACTCCGGTTTATCGTCCTCGGCGGCATATTTTTTATCTTTTTCCAGGTGGGCGAGCACGGATTCCCGGGAATTCAGCGAAAACCGGTAAGGCTTATATCCGGCCTTTTCTATGCGAAACTGTTTCCCCCGGTTTTCTTCGAACGGAAGATAGAGCGGGGTCATCCCCAACAGACCCGCCTCGCCCAGCAACTGTGCGCCATAGGGAACGGAGTTGATGAATACCGGGGCGCTGAAAACCACTTCGAGAGCGGTATCCTCCTCCGCCCGGATAACTACTTCGAACACCTTCTCCTGCAAGTTCCAGACCCCCTGCTCGGGCGGATATACCTGAACGGTATGGGCGCCGGGATTCATGGGAAAAAATTCCAGGGGGGTTTTGCCCGCCAGCACGGAATCGATCCGCACCCAACAGCCCGGGGGTTGGGAGATAATGGAAATGGTCCCGCTCTCCCCGGCAAACAGCGCCGGCAAAAAGCAGGCGGGCAGCAGCAAGAGGAGCCTGAGAAGCTTCATTGCTCTATTCTCCAGTTTTCAACAATTTTTTCATTTGCCAGGGCAATCAGGGCGTCATTGGCGGTATGGATCAATAGCAGATCCCGGTATATGACCGGGGAAGATTTGGAGGCGTGTCTCAGCGGAAAAGTAAAGACCAACTCGCCGGATTGCCGGTCGAGGACGTACAAATTCTTATCCCAGGAAGTGAAGTAAAGATAATGGGGCGAGGGCAGCGGGGTAGTGTTGACGATTCCCCCGGTCTGGAATTTCCAGATGAGCGCCCCGGTGTGTTTATCGAACGCGAGCACCTGGTGGGCGTTGTTGCCCACGTAGAGCGCGTCTTCAAAAAGCGCCGGGCTGCTATAAAAGGAACCGGGGGAAGAGTGCATCCAGCGAACCCGGCCGTCTTGCAAATCGATCCCGTAAAATTTCCCGGCCACGGTTCCCAGGTAAGCCAGGGAGTCATCCACCACCGGGTGAGAAAAGATGCTCCCTTCCAGGCGAACTTTCCATATTTCCGCCCCGGAAACGGCGTCCAGGGCATAGAACCAGCCCTGGTCATCACCGAAAACTACTCTCATGCCGGAAAGAGCCGCAGAGCTGCTCACCGGCGCGGCGGTGAGGTATTCCCAAATGGAAATTCCGGAAATCCGGTTAGCGCAGAAAAAGACGTTGCGGTTGGTGCCAAAATACAGTTTGTTTTCCACCACCAGGGGAGAGGTGGTAATATAGGGATAATCATGGGACAACTCCCGCTCTCCGCTGTTCAAATCGAAGCGCAGCAGGGTCTCCGGGCCCAGGGTCAGCCCGGCGTACAGCGTATTCTGGTAAATGGCCGGAACGCCTCTTAACGAGGGGCCTAATTTGATCGTCGTGATCCCTTCCCCGCTACGGTAATCCACCAGGTACATGAAGCCGTTGACGGCCGGGGCGAAAATAACATCTCCCAGCGCCAGGGGATGGCCGGCGACCACGGATTTGACTTTCTTTTGCCATACCATTTCCAGCGGGGGGGCAATATCGAGCAAGGTAAAATGCTGGCGCTGCAAGTTACGCCCTAACATCATCCAGTCGCTTTCCATACGCGTTTCTGCCGGGGGAGGCAGCTTCAGGGAGACCAGGCTCTTGCAGCCCGGGGCAAGGATAAATAGCGCTACGAAACTGAGAACTGATATAAATAGAGGCTTCATGGAAAGTGTGTCGGTGTTTTGGTGTTTTGGCGATTTGGTGATTTGGTGATTTGGTGATTTGGTGTTCTGGTTCTCCGCCTTTATACCACTTGAACGGTTGAACACCCAAACACGATAACGCTATTTAAAAATCCCACCCGAAGAAAAACTGGGTAAACCAGCTTCGGCTCACCCGCTCGAAGTCGGTCGTTTTCCCCATGTCGAGGCGCAGCACCAGGAAACCGCCGAAGTTGAAACGCACCCCAAAACCGGCGCTCCCCAGCAACCCGTTATAGCGATTACCGTTCCAGGCGTTGCCGGCGTCGAAAAAGAGCGCCCCGCGAATGCCGGGAAAGCCCATGGAAAGAATGGGAAATTTAATCCCTAAGTATTCGATGAAAGGGAAGCGCAGCTCGTGGGAGGTGAAGAAGATTTTTTCTCCGCGCAGCGACCAGCGCCGGTAGCCTCTCATATCCCAGCTCCCGCCCAGGTAGAACCAGCGAGCCTCCTTGCCGTCATTCAGCAGCGCCATCACCCGGGCGGCGTAAGTTACTTTTTTGCCTAAGCGCTGGTAGTTGCGAAAATCCGCCAAGAAGGTCCAGTAATTCACGTTGGAAAAGCGGATATCATAGGTATTCCCGATAGAAAAGGTGTAACGCCGACCTTCCACCGGCCCGGTGTAAGACCAGATGGAATTGTCGTGCACGAAGGAAATAAAATTGGAGGTCAATAGCGCAAAGCGCCGATCCACCCCAACCAGGCTAAAGTCCTTGTCCGAATAACTGAGGCTGGTGTTGAAATCGAAGCGTTTGAAAAACGAAAACGGGTAGCTGATGGTAAAAAGCCCGCCGACGCGGTCTTCATAATAGTAATCATCCTGGTAGTTGAAATACCGCCCGGAAAAGCGAAAGATGCTATAAGCGTATTTGGTGCGCTTGCCCAGCGATACTTTAGAGATAGCAAAATTCATGCTTTTCAGAAAATCGGAGCGGCTCTGGGCATTGTTATACACCAGGATATAGTACTGATCATTGCCCAGCAGGTCGGTAAAGGCTAACATGGCTCCCCCGGTAGTTCCCCAAAAAGGATCCTGGCTCACCTGGGTCTGGGCAATATCCAGCTGGTAGTCTTTTTTATATTCCAGCTTGGCCAGTACTTTTTCCCCTTGCAATTGGGGAGGCTTCCAGTGAGCGTTGGACATCAACGAAGAATTTAATTCTATTTCAGCGGCCCCGGCAATGCGCTCCTGCACGTTATCGAGCTTGCGGATTTCAAAACTGTTGTTTTCATATACCGCGAAGGCCAGGGCGTCATCGCCCATCCATTCCGGATCGAAGGCGGCGTTGGCGAAGCGGGTAACCTGCCTCAGCGGAATGGTGAGATAGCTGTCTTCCCCCCAGGTTTGCGTTTTGGAAGGGTCCCCGGCTTTGGGGGCGGGATTGCCGTTCCGCGCCACCAAATACCCGGGAATCTCTCCCTGCCGGAAGTTGGAAACGTCCGCAGCCCAGATATTGAGAGATTTCAGGGAATCGCGGTCCGAGGTAAAGGCGATATAATTTCCGTCCGGCGACCACACCGGGGTGAAATCCTGGTGCCGCCCGGCGGTAACGTAGTAGGTTAGATTGGTTTGCAGATCATAGACAAAGATATTGTAGCACCATTCCGCCCCGAAGGTGGTGCGATCGGACGAAAAAGCGATCAACTTGCCGTCCGGGGAAAAGCAGGGGGAGCTGTCATCGTAAAAATCATTGGTCAATTGCAAAAGCTGATCGTTCTTCAACTCCAGGATATAGAGGTCTTTGTTGCCGTTGAAGTTCAATCCTGAGAACACTACCCGCTGCCCGTCCGGGGAAAAATTAGGCGAGGATATTCCCACGATGTCATCCCACTGGTACTTGCGGATAATGTCTTCCGAGGGAATATCATAGATGTAAAGCGCGTCGTTCTCCCCGCTTTTGGAAGAAAACGCCAGCCGCCCGTCGGCCGAAACGTCGATCTTGCTGCTGAAGATGTGAAAGGTCTCGAAATCGGAGCTGCGGTCGCCTTTTACCAGGGTTTTGAGTCTTTCATGCCGGCGCGGGCGGTTGTCGAGCGCCTCGGTCATGTAAATATTGGAATAACCGGTGCGGTTTCCCACGAATACCAGGCGATCTCCATCCGGAGAGGCATAGTAGGCCGGCTTGAAATTATACCCTTCTTTCACCAGGGTGCGCGCGATCATGCGGGAAAAATCGTTATCTTTCAACTGCGGGTAATACTTTTTTTGCAGGTAATAAAGCCACTCTTTATCGAATTCTTCATAACTTTTGCCGATCACTTCCTGGAAGACCTGGGAGAAGTTGCCGTATTTCCAGATATTTTCCAGCAGCAGCAGAATCTTTTCTTCCCCGTATTTCTCGGCGATGTATTCCAGGATGGCCTGGCCTTCTTTATACATGGTGAAGGTGCCGTAAATGGTGTACATCTGCGAGAGCGGCACGATGTAATTGTGCAGCACCGCGTCTTTGATTACCATCTCCGCCTGGGAATCCCATTCGCTGGACCAGATTTCCGCCAGGCCCTCCACAAACCAGAGCGGCGGAAAACTGCCCTCGTAGCGCCCGTGCTCTTTGGATACGAAATAGATTTTGGCGTGCATGAACACGTGCACCAACTCGTGCTGGATCACCTTGCGGAACTGGTTCAAACTGCCGTTGCTGGGAATGACCACCCGCCCTTTCAGAAATTCGAAAAAGCCCCCCACTCCTTCGGGAATGTGGCCGGGGGTGACGTTGGTCTGCTGAAAGTGCAGGTGGGAGCTGTAGAAAATCAGGGGAATGCGGCGATTGATGGTGAAGTTGAATTTGTTTTCTAAGTAGGCGTAGCTCTCTTCCGCAAAGTAGGCCCCCCGCTCCGCCAACTCCTGCATCTCCGGGTAGTAGTAAATATCAAAGTGCTGGGTTTTCAGGATTTGCCAGCGAAAATCGGTGTATTGAACCTTGTTGCGCCCGAAGTGGAAGAACTGTGCAACAGCCGGAACGGCGCTCAACAGCACTATCGCCGCTAAAGCGAGCGAAGTGGTTTTGGGGAGCATTCTGTTGAACATATTTAACCTTTCCCGGGAGTCTAAAAGTGCCACTTGTTCGAGCGATTAGCTCGACGATCACCTTGCCATTTGCCCCTCCCCTGCCCTATTTCTTTCCTGTTACGCCGGGGCGCTCTATTAGTTCATCGCCAAAAATCCGGAAAATTTCAGTAACAAATCTCACAAAAAGTGAGCTAAAGTAGCTAAAGTGAACTAAAGTGAAATTATCGGGCATTCCCCAAAAAAGTATATAAAAGTGACAAAAACAATACCAGCGCCGGGGCAGTGATTTTCAAATGTAGGTAAAACAGGGAGTTATAAATTTCGATTGCCGCGCCGGACCGGCGTGAATTTTCCATTGCCCGGGAAAAGATTTTCCCCTGCCCTACGCCGCATCCCATCTGCGCAAGGCTTTCAACAGCGCCGTAAAATCCTTCGGAAGGGGCGCTTCGAAGTTTCGCTCCTCTCCGCCAATCGGATCGCGGAACTGCAGCCGCCAGGCGTGGAGGGTCAGGCGGAACATCAGCGGGCGGTTCTCTTCGAAGGGGTCTTTTTTGAGGTAATCCCGCTTGAACTGGGAGAGGTCGATGGCCCGGCTCCTGCCGTACAGCGGATCGATGGCCAGGGGGCAGCGGATCTCCTTTAAATGTACCCGGATCTGGTGGGTTCTGCCGGTTTGGGGGGAAACCTCCAACAGCGCATAGTGTTTGAAATCTTCTATCACCCGGTAGTGGGTGAGGGAGGGTTTTCCCTGCTTGTGAACCTGCATGAATTGCGGGCGGGTAGGATGGGGCTGCAAAGGCAATTCGATAGCACCTTCCGCGGCCGGCGGGCGTCCCCGGGTGACGGCTAAGTAGGTTTTGCGTACCTGTCCGTCCTCGAAGAGGAGGTTAAGCTCCCGGTGCATTTCCGCGCTGCGGGCGAACAGCACCACCCCGCTGGTATCCGCGTCGATGCGGTGCGCCACCCAGACCGTTTTCACGGGTTTGCCGGTCTCCCCGCTTAACTTTTCGTACTTCTGCTCTAACAGCGCCTGGAGATTGGGAATCTCCGGGTCCCAATGATCCGGGATGACCGCCAGGCCGGGCGGTTTGTTCACCGCCAACAGGTGCGCGTCTTCGTGGAGGATCTCCACGCTCTGCTTGCGGTTTTCGGAATCGCGGATGGTGAAGGATGAAAGGGGCATGGCATCTAAACCCAGTTATGATTGCTGTCGCAAAATCGTCAATCGAAAATCGGAAATCAACCCTAAAGAACCCCCAACAGCCTGGCCGCCATCAGCAGCATGGCGGCGAAGAGCACCCAGCGGATCATCTTCTCCCCTTTTTTGACCGAGGCCCGCGCCGCCCACCAGCCGCCCAGGGAATTTCCCGCCGCTAAACTCAGCCCCCACCACCAGTCCACGTTTCCACTGATGATAAAAATCGCCAGCGCCGGGATAGTAAAAATCATCACGATGAACACTT
>CAZFVV010000184.1:0-9384 GCA_964522165.1 uncultured Calditrichaceae bacterium | reverse complement strand
AGAATATGAAATTACTTTTTACGTTTTACGCATCACGTTTCACGCATTACGTCTCACTTTTCAAATATAACGAATCTGGCTAATTTTTTTAGACCATCAACCCTCAGGAGGATACTGTGAAGTTAAGTAAAATGTATGTGTGGATGCTGTTTCTGGGCATATTCTCGTTCGCCATGGTGAACCAGGGCTACGCGCAGACGAAAATTCGCTACATCGACTCCCAAAAAATCCTGGATAGCTATCCGGAATTTCAGGAAACCCAAAAGAAACTCGACGAGCTCCGAAAAACCTACGAAACTGAATTTACCAAAATGCAGCAGGATGCGCAGAAGCTTTACGAAGAAATTCAAAACCAGAGCCTGCTGTTAAGCCCTGAGAAGAAAGCGGAAAAGGAATCGGAGCTCCAGAACCTGGCCACCCAGTTGGAGCGCTACCAATACGAAAAATTGGGACCCCAGGGAGAGTTGTATCGCAAGAATAAAGAATTAACCGATCCGATTGTCAGTAAAATCAACCAGGTCATTCGCAAAATCGGGGAACAGGAAGGTTACGATTATATTCTGGACGCGGTGGGAGGCGTGGTGCTCTATGCCAAACCCGAGTTTGACATTACCGATAAAGTATTGGAAGAGCTGGGCAAGACCCAGTAAGCGTTCACCGGAAATGTTTTAGTGTTCGGGTGCGTTAGTGTTTTAGTGTTCGAGTTGTCTCGATACGATAACGCCTGAACAATATAACACTCGCTCCCGGAATAGAGAAACGCGTCCAACCTGTGCTCAATTTTCAAAACACGGAGAGGATTATGCCGGTTTTTACCCTGGCGGAAATTGCCGAACATATCGGCGGGGAATTGCAGGGCGATCCGAACGTAAAAATCACTAACGTGGCCGAAATCGACAAGGCGAAAGCCGGGGAGATCACCTTTCTGGCAAATCCCCGCTACCGGGAATATTTGGCGAAAACCGGGGCTTCCGCGGTCATCATCGACGCCAAAGCCGGGGTTACGCCCGCGATTCCTTATATTCAGGCCATCGACGCTTATTTCGGTTTTCTGAAAGCGTTTCTCCTGTTCAACGCCCCCAAAAAGATGCTGGAACCGGGGATTCACCCCAGCGCGGTGGTTCACCCCGGCGCCCGGATCGGCAGAGATAGCGCCATCGGGGCGAACGTGTACTTAGGGGCGAACGTGCAGATTGGCGAACGCTGCCAGATTTTTCCGAATTGCGTGATATTAGACGACAGCAGCGTGGGCGATGACTGCATCCTCTACCCCTCGGTGGGCATCCGGGAAAATTGCCGCATCGGCAACCGGGTGATCATTCACAACGGCGCGGTGATCGGCAGCGACGGGTTCGGGTTCGCCCCTTACCAGGGAAAATTTCACAAAATTCCCCAGGTCGGGCGGGTGGTCATCGAAGACGACGTGGAAATCGGCGCGAATGCCGCCATCGACCGCGCCACCTTAGGCGAGACGGTAGTGAAGGCCGGGGCAAAATTGGATAACCTGGTGCACCTGGCCCACAACGTTACCGTAGGTGAAAACACCGTGATTGCGGCGCAAACCGGCATTTCCGGGAGCACCAAAATCGGGCGTAACGTGATGATTGGCGGGCAGGTGGGCACGGTGGGGCACATCACCATCGGCGACCGGGTGCAAATCGGGGCGAAATCCGGGGTGCGCAAAAGCGTGGGAGACGACGAAATCATCTTTGGGTACCCCGCCCGCCCGATCATGAAAACCAAACGCATCGAGGCGGCGCTGAACAGCCTCCCGGAATTGTTGAAGCGGGTAAAGAAGTTAGAAGAGGAGTTGGAGAAAGTGAAAAATAAAAAATGAAAAGTGAAAAATTTGTCCCCGTGAATGCGGGGATGAAAAGTGAATTTTGGGAAGCGGGGGAAATCTTGTAATTGGCTTGCGGGTTCTTGAAGCCTGGTTTTTCGGATTGATGAATATGTGTAGGGGATAAAAATATATGTCCAAAAAGCAACGGACCATCAAAACCACGGCCTCCTTTGCGGGCATCGCGCTGCATACCGGGGAACGTTCGACCATTACTTTCAAACCGGCCCCGGAAAATTACGGGATCGTCTTCAGCCGCGCGGATTTGGAGAACCCGGTGGAGGTGCCGGCGCTGGTGGACTACGTGGTGCAGGATAATTCCATCGACAGCTTGCGCGGCACCAACCTGCAAAAAGACGGCTGCCGGATTTATACCGTGGAGCACGTTCTGTCTGCGGTGGCGGGAATGGAAATCGACAACCTGCTGATCGAATTGAGCGCCGCGGAGCCGCCGGTGGGCGACGGCAGCGCCATGCCCTATGTGAACGTGCTCT
Source organism: uncultured Calditrichaceae bacterium (assembly GCA_964522165.1). Classification (GTDB taxonomy): domain Bacteria; phylum Calditrichota; class Calditrichia; order RBG-13-44-9; family J075; genus JABWBP01. Next base: position 7,050 of record CAZFVV010000184.1, on the reverse strand, counting down.
TAGAAGCGGGCGTTATGGAGCAGGAAGCGCCGAAAAATTACCTGGTGGTTTCGGAAACCCTCCATTTTCATAATGAAAAGCGCGGAATTGACATGGTGGCGCTGCCCCTGGATGATTTCCGCATCACCGTAATGATTGATTATCAGAACCCCGCACTGGGCAGCCAGCACTCCGGATTGTTCTCCCTGGAGAAGGAATTTGTGACCGAATTCGCCCCCGCGCGCACCTTTTGCTTCCTCCACGAGGTCGAAATGCTGATCGAGCAGGGATTGATCAGGGGCGGGAATTTGAATAACGCGGTGGTTATTTGCGATAAAGAGTTAGAAGAGATCAACCAGGACAGCATTCGCGATGCCTTGAAGATCGAGGGCGAGGTGTTTGTCGGCTCCAACGGTATTTTGAACAACCGGGCGCTGCGCTTCCGCAACGAGCCTGCCCGCCACAAGGTGCTGGATATGTTAGGCGACCTCTACCTGGTGGGAGCGCCGATCAAAGGGCAGATTTTGGCCGCCCGCCCCGGGCATCAAAGCAATATCGAATTTGCCCGCCGCCTGCGGGAATATTACAAAAGCCAGCAGTTGACCCGCAAATACCAGGACGTTCCCCGCAAAGGAGTGGTGTTCGATTTCGACGCCATTCAGCGCATCTTGCCCCACCGCTACCCCTTCCTGTTAGTGGACCGGATCGTGGAATTCGACATGGGCAAACGGATCGTGGGCATCAAAAACGTCACCGGCAACGAGGAATTTTTCCAGGGGCATTTTCCCGGCCACCCGATCATGCCGGGGGTGCTCATCATCGAAGGGATGGCGCAAACCGGGGGCATCCTGCTGCTGAACGGGGAAGAAAATCCCGACCACAAACTGGTCTATTTCATGGGAATGGACGGGGTGCGCTTCCGCAAACCGGTGCTTCCCGGGACGCAACTGGTTTACGAACTGGAGATGCTGCGCCAGCGCGCCACTTCCTGCAAAATGTATGGAAAGGCTTTTGTGGATGGAGAATTGGCGGCGGAAGCGGAGATGCTGGCCGCCATTATAGATCGCTAAGGCGCATGGCGCATAGTGCAGAGTGCATAGCGCAAAGGATAAGACGGAACTGCCCCGCGATGCCCTATGCGCTATGCGCTCTGCTCTTTGCCCTATGCGCCAAACTTAAAACTCAAAACCCGAAACTCCCATGGCAAACATTCACCCTACGGCAATCGTTCATCCCGGCGCGGAGTTGGGCGCAGACGTGGAAGTCGGCCCTTTTAGCATCATCCAGGACGATGCGGTCATCGGCGACGGGTGCAAAATCCAATCCCACGTATTCATTGATTCCGGGGTGCGGCTGGGCAAGAACATTCACATCTCTCCCGGGGCGGTGTTAGGCACCGCCCCCCAGGATTTGAAGTACAAGGATGAAAAAACCTACCTGGAGATCGGCGACGGCACTACCATCCGGGAATACGCGACCCTCAACCGCGGCACGGTGCATTCCTACAAAACCGTGGTGGGCAAAAACTGTCTGCTCATGTCCTACTCCCACGTCGCCCATGACTGCGTGATCGGGAATAATGTCATCATTGCCAACGCGGTGAACATGGCCGGCCACGTGACCATCGAAGATTATGTCGGCGTGGGAGGCCTCAGCGCCATTCATCAATTTGTGCATATCGGCCAGCACGCGTTCATCGGGGGAATCAGCAAGATATCCAAGGACGTGCCGCCATTTGTATTGGCGATGGGCGAGCCCTTGCAATACGGGGGCATCAATCACGTCGGGCTGTCGCGCAAGGGGTTCGGCGTAGATGTGCTGCTGGAAATCAAACGCGCCTACCGCTTTATCTATCGCAGTAATTTGACCCGGAAAGAAGCGGTGGAGAAAATCCGGCAAGAGTTGAAACCCCTGCCCGAATTGGAGGCCATCATCGATTTCATTGAAAAAAGCGAGCGGGGATTGATCAAAGGATAAATGAGCGCAGGGCTGCAATACCCATCGCATCCAAAAAACGAGTTGGCCGGAGTCGAGACGGTCGAATCTTTATGAAGTCAATGCCATATATCAGTTTGATTTTTCTCTGCCTCTTCTTTCCCGTGAACGTCCTTTTGCATGCCCAGGAAATCGATTTAGACCGGCTCATTAACGATTCTACCTCTGCCGGCGTCAGCAACCTGAATGCTTCTATCAACAGCGTACTGAACAGTTCCGCGATCCAGAGCATTCAAACCCTGGGAGCGCTGCGGGTCAATTTGGCTTTCACTTCCGCCTGGGCGGTAGTGAATCAAGAACAGCGAACCGGGTCGCTGGCCAACACCGGTAATTTCAAGATACCTTTTTTCCAAATGGAGATAGGCCTGCCCTACCGGTTGCATGTACTGGGCCGGGCGATGGCGTTCAAATTCGGGCAGCCAAACCCGGAGAACGCTTTTTTATGGGGCGTGGGAATGCGTTACACCATGATCGAGGAAGCCTCCTCGCTGCGGGTCGGTTTCCTGGTGTTGTACCAGGAATTAGAGCGGCTCACGGACTTTGATATTCGGATGCTCTTGATCCAAACCTATCTCGGTTATTTTTTGCCCCGGGTGGATTTTTATATCGCCCCCAGCGCGTCTCGCAGTGTCTTCAATACCCATTTGGACGGGCAACCCGCCAACAACCCCGGTTCCCTGATCGAAGCATTTCTCAGGCTAAACGGGGGAGTGCACGTTTACGCAACGAAACGTCTGGCGCTGACCGGGAATATCGTATTCGGAGAATATTTGGCGCTGGGAATCGGGGGAAGCATTATCCTGTTTTGAGGGGCAAGATCCTTAGCCCGGGATATTTGAAATTTTTCACTGCGATTTTTAATTGCCAATTGCCAATTGGCAATTAAATTCGGTATTCACCGCTAAAACGGTTACAGATTAAAAAATCTGTCGATTGCGGGGTTAAATTCTTTTAAATTAGAGAAAAAAACAACCGATGGTTGGGTTAGTAGAAACGTTGTAAAATTGAACAGCAAGAAAGGCTTTGGGAATGTTGATATACATCTTCGCTATTGTGGTGGTGTTAGGCGTTTTGATCTTCGTGCATGAATTGGGGCACTTCATCGCCGCGAAGATATTCGGGGTGCGGGTGGAACGATTCTCCATCGGGTTTCCGCCGCGCTTGTTCGGCAAACAGATCGGGGATACGGATTATTGCGTCTCCGCCATCCCCCTGGGCGGGTACGTGAAACTGAGCGGAATGATCGACGAGAGCCTGGATACCAGCACCCTTACCGGCGCGCCTCACGAATTCATGTCCAAACCCCTGTACCAGAAGGTGATCATCATTACCGCCGGGGTGATCATGAATTTCTTCCTGGCCGTGGGCATCTTCGGGATGATGACCTGGCTCCAGGGTGAATCGATCTACCCCACCACCACCATTGGATATTTGGAGCCGGGCGGGATCGCCGATAGCCTAGGATTTCAAAAGTACGACAAAATTTTGCAAGTCAATGATAAACCGGTGCAGCATTGGCAGGAAGTCAGCCAGGCTTTCTTGAATAATTTCGGTAAGGATACCCGCTACCTGATCGAACGCGAGGGCCGCACCCTGACCCTGGCCATGAACTGGGACCATTTAAAATTGAAGGACGTTCAGCGCTTAGGAGTGGGACCGTTCATCCCTGCGGAAATCGGGCAATTGGTTCCCGGTTACCCGGCCAGCGAATCCCAACTGCAAGTCGGCGACCGCATCATCGCCATCAACGATAGCGCGGTAGCAGATTGGTACCAGATGACCGAAATCATCCATGCCCGCCCGGGAGCGCCCCTGGCGTTGGCCATTCTCCGCGCCTCCGACACTTTGCAAGTAAGCGTTACCACCCGTGCGGAAAAGGTAGTAACCGCGAAAGGCGAGGAGCAGGAAATCGGGATGATCGGGATCGGGCGCCCGGTTCACCACCTCCAAATCAACTTCTTCCCGGCCATGGCCCGGGGCTTCCAGCAAACCATCTTCTGGGCGCAAACCAATATCAACGGGTTCGTGCGGGTTCTTTCCGGAAAAGATTCTGCCCGGGAGACCCTGGCCGGCCCCATCGCTATTGCCAAATTAGCCGGGGATACCGCCCGGCAAAGCTTTGTGGAGCTGTTCCGCCTCATCGCCATTTTAAGCGTGGTGCTGGCGATGATCAACATCCTGCCCATTCCGGCGTTAGACGGGGGGCATTTAATGATCATCCTGATCGAAGGCTTCCGCAAAAAGCCGCTCTCCGTCAAAACCAAAATGATGGTGCAGCAAATCGGGATGTTTTTTTTGTTGATCTTGATGGTTTTCGTGTTCTATAACGACATCGCCCGGCTGCTGGGACTGTTTAATTGATCAACCGGCGCGAACGCGGCGATGAATAAGACGAACGATTTCATCAAGGTTTCCGCGGCATCGATCCACTACCTCTCGCTCTCTCCCAACGGAAATATTTCCGGGATTACCAGCCTGGCGGGGAAGCCCCCGGCTCCCGCGCCGGCTCCCCTTTCCTACCCCTACCGCGGCTTGATCGATAATAAGGCGCGGCGCTGGCTGGCGCAGGAAAATATCCCGCTTTCCCGATTGGCGCTCGCCCGCCAGGTACACGGCGCGGCGGTTCACCGGGTAACCAGGGCCGGAATATATCCCGATACCGATGGTTTTTTCACCGATCTGCCGCAACTGTCTCTGACTATCCGCACCGCGGACTGCGCCGCCGTGCTGGCCTCTTTCCCGCAAGCGCCGGCGATCGGGATCGCCCACGCCGGCTGGCGCGGGGCGCGGGAGAACATCGTGGGGCGGTTGTTAGAAGAGATGTTCTCGCACTGGCCGGTCGATCCCGCTTCCGTGCAAGTGGCGCTGTCGCCGCACATTAAAGCGTGCTGCTACCGGGTGGGGGCGGAATTTAGCGGTTTCTTTCCTCCGGAGGTTCTCTACCGGCGCGGCGCGGCGCTGTATTTCGACCTGGAAAAAACCCTCCTGAGCCAGTTGGCGCAGCAGCGAATTCCCGCAAAAAACATAGCCGTTGCCCCCTTCTGCACCGTCTGCGCTCCCATCCCGCTCTATTCCTACCGCCGGGACAAAACCCCCCAGCGGTTGTTCAACCTCATCACCATTGAAAAGGCGCAGAGCGCATAGTGTATGGTGTGCTGCGCTCTCTCTCCTGTGCCCCACTCTCCGCCTATGCGCCATGCGCTTTGCGCTCTGCGCCCAGCGTCGTTTTCAACGCCTCCAAAAACGTTTCTACGTCATCCCGGGTATTGTAACCCTGCACGGAGATGCGCGCCAGGGATTGGCCGTGATGCTCGAATACCGGTATTTCCACCCGGAACTCTTCATACAACCGTTTCTGGAGCGCCGCGCCGTCGCAGGGGGGCAGCGGAAAGGCAACCATTTGATAAAACCACCCCGTCGTTCCGGGATCGGGAGGCGGGGAGAGCGGGGACAGGCCGGTAATCCGGGGAACTTGCCGGTAGGCCAGCAGCGCCAGATCGTGGCAGCGGCGCTGCACTTCCGGCCAGTGGTGCTCCCGGCGAAAACGGATTGCGGCGGGCGCGCTCAGGTAGGCGGCGATGTCGCGGGAACCTTGAAATTCATTTTCTTGAATGAAGCGGCTGCTGCCGGGCAGGGATTTATCCCCCCAGCTCACCACCAACGGATCGATCATTTCCTGGAATTCCGGGCGAACGTAGAGGAAAGCCGCCCCTTTGGGGGACATCAGCCATTTGTGGCAGTTCCCGGCGTAGAAATCCGCTCCTAACGCTTCCAAATCCACCTCTACCTGCCCCGGCCCGTGCGCCCCGTCGATGACGGTGAGGATGCCCTCCGCCCGGGCGCGCCGTGCGATCTCTTCAACCGGGAAAATCAGCGCGGTTGGAGAGGTGATATGGCTGAGGAAGAGCACCCGGGTGCGCCGGGTTACGCCTTTCCACAGCGTCTCAATGAATTGCCCCGGGGATTCCACCGGCAGCGGAATCGTTTGACAAACGTAGCGGCACCCCCGCCGGCGGCAAATGAATTCCCACATTCGGTGCATGGCCCCGTATTCATGGTCGTTGGAAAGGATTTCATCTCCCGGTTGCAGGCGCAGGGAGCGGGCAACCATGTTCAGCCCGGTGGTGGCGTTGGGCGCGAAGACCAGGTTCTCGCTGCCGGTGTTCAGGAAAGCGGCTAACTCCCCGCGGGCCTCCTTCATCAACCCGGCGAAGCGCCGGCCTAAGAATTCTAAGGGCTGGCGCTCCAGTTCCAACTGCCAGCGCTGGTATTCTTCGAACACCGGGCGAGGACAGGCGCCAAAGGAGCCGTGGTTCAGGTAGATCACTTCCGGGCGGAGCAGGAACAGGTCGCGCAGGTGGGGCATGGTTCTCCTCGCTGATTTGTGGCCAGAAAAGCGGTCAGGCAGTTGGCAGTAGTAAGCAGTAGGCAATAAGCAGTATGCAGTAGGCAAATTACCCGTTATACATTGCCTGCTGCCCACTGCCTACTGTTCTCCGGGTAAACGCCTCAGAACTCATTGATCAGCCGAAAATGCAGTTTTCCTTCCCGGAAGGGCGCTCCTTTTTCCAACCCGTAATCTAATTGAAAAATTCCCAGCGGGCCTTCAAAGCGCAGTCCCAATCCGTAACTGTTCAGCCATTGATTGATTTTATCGGGATAGTCGCGCATAAAATAGGCGTTGTCGCTGAACACGAAAAACCGCGCCCGCGGGGCCAGGATGAAGCGATACTCGGTATTCGCCCAGACCACCCGCTTGGCGAAAAACTGCGCCTCCCGGAACCCCCGCACCGTGGTCGCTCCTCCAAACCACACCTGGTCGGGCGGGCGGAGCACCTCGTCGCGGCTCTCCACCAGCTCCGCGTGAAAGCGGTTGGCGAGCAGTTGCCGTTTGAAGGTGGGAATGAAGAGGTCCAAAGTAGCCCGGGCGCGCTGCTGGGTGAGGGATTTTTTCAGGCTGTCCTCGCTGAGAAGGTAATCCGGCCCTTTATTTTTCTGGCGGTTCAGGCTGAAGGCGACCAGCAGCTTCAACCCCTTGCGGGGATTTTGGAGATCGTCGCGCAGATCCCAGCGGAT
>CAZFVV010000183.1:0-9449 GCA_964522165.1 uncultured Calditrichaceae bacterium | reverse complement strand
GCAATTATCAACATTTATTTAATCGTTTGATTATAACGATGACGCGACGAAATAGAATTCTCTTTGTTTTAACGATACTGTTCTCATGTATCGTTCTCGACCAGCTAACTAAAAAAATTGCCGTGGAGACTCTGAAATCTTCTCCGCCGGCTTCCTACCTGGGAGATTTCTTCCGCTTTCAATATGCCGAGAATACCGGGGCGATGTTAGGGTTCGGCTCGGAATTGCCCGAGCTGCTTCGCTTCTGGCTGCTGACGGTGCTGGTGGGAGTGCTGTTGCTGGTGTTGTTGGGATTTTTGCTGTTCAGCCAAAAATTGACTTTCGCCCAGAGCCTGGCGCTCTCTTTGATCTGCGGGGGAGGGGTGAGCAATTTTATCGACCGGATGTTGAACGACGGGAGGGTGGTGGATTTTATGAATATGGGGATCGGCTGGCTGCGCACCGGCATTTTTAACGTCGCGGACGTGCTGATTATGATCGGCCTGGGCTTGATTCTGTTCTTTGGGGAATGGAGTACCAAAAAGAGGGTTGAACAAGAAGCGGCGGAATGAGGGTAGGGGAGGGAGAGATTATTGGCGTAATGGAGTATTGGATTGATGGTTGAATGGTTGAATGGTTGAATTGCTGAATGGTTGTATGGTTAGTTGCCTCCACGTGATCGGTGCAAGAAAAGACTGCGAAGACTAACCATTTAACCCTCCAACCCTCCAACCCTCCAATAATAATCTCATCCTCGCGCCCGCAGAATTTTCTCCGCGTGCCGGAGCTGCTCCACGGTATTGATTCCATGGGTTTCCTCCACGTCTTCGGTGAGCACCGCAGCGATTTTCTCTCCCCGTTCCACGTAAATCTTCAACACGTCGGGCAGGTAATATTCGCCCTGGCGATTGTCGTTTTTCACCATTGGCAGAACCTCGAATAGCGGCTGCGCCTTAAAGATGTAAATTCCCACGTTGATCTCTTTGATCTTGCGAACCTCCTCGCTGGCGTCTTTCTCTTCCACAATTTGGCGTACAAAGCCTTCGCCATCGCGAACCACCCGGCCGTACCCGCCGGGATCCTCCATCGCGGCAGTCAGGAGGGTGGCCAGGGGTTTTTCCCGGGCATGAATATCGATCAGTTTCCGCAGGGTATCCGCTCTTAGCAGGGGAACGTCTCCCGATAAGACCAGCACGTCCCCGGTATAGTTTTCGAAAAACGGTTTGCTTTGCAAAACCGCGTGGCCGGTACCTAATTGGGGAGATTGAACGGCAAATTCGACCCGCCGCCCGTTCACCGCCTCCATTACCAGCTCTTTCTGGTGCCCCACGATCAAAACGATTTTTTCCGATTGAATTTCTTCCGCCACGTCGATGACATACTCTACCATCGGGCGGTTATTCAAAACGTGCAGCACTTTGGGTAAATCCGATTTCATTCGGGTTCCTTTTCCGGCAGCCAGGATCACCGTTGCGATCTTTGCCATATTCGCCATGCTCCTTTTGCTCAGTTTAATCCATTCTGTTTCAGTATTCAAGTGATGCGTGAAACGTGAAACGTATTGCGTATTCCGTTTTTCTTAGGCATTACGTTTCACGCCTCGCGTTTCACGCCCTATGCTTCACATTAAACTAACCGCAAGACGCTAAATATACGAATTCCCTTGCCGGGAAATGTGATTTATGACTGCCAGCAGACCGTGCGGGCTAAATTAGCGAGCTATGGCATACGGTATGCTCTACTCATCAATGTATCACCGGGTTTGGCACAGGGGTTCTCGATAGCAGACGGCGCCTGGTGGGAGCGGTCTCTCCATCCATCCTTGCCGGGATAGCGAATCCCGTTTCCTTTTACATAAATTTTAAGAAACATTAAAATTAACAGTTGAAATCCAGGTCTCAATTGGTTAAATTTTCGGCCAAATCCCAATAGAAAAGCGGCGGTAGCGGGATTCGTGGGGGGAGCCGGGGTGGGGTAAATTGCCGGGGAGGCGCAAGGTTCTCGGAAGCAATCAATATGAGGGAAACCCGATTTTGTAAAATATTTACACAAAGTCCCATCACTTTCTTCGCTGAAACTTGCCGCTAACGGTTTAAGAGGCCACCCTGTCCGGCAGGGGAAAGCGGCAATTCCAAAGGCATGGACCTTAATTCCAAACAAAGGTAACAAATATGCGCGCTCTTGTGACGATCGTTGTTCTGGCAGCGTTGAGCTGCGGAGTTTTTTCCCAGGCCTCCTTGCAGTTGCAGGGAGAAATCGTGGAAATCCTGTCCAGCGAAAAACCGGAATTAACCGGCATACTATCCAAACCGCGATTTTCTTACGCTCCCTCCCAGGTGTTTTCCCTGGAACGCCAGTCCGTGGGGAACAATTACCTGTTTATCTATGACCTGGGTACTAAACGCCTGACCGAGATTCGCACCGCGCTGCAGGACGCGGGTCCTAATATCACCGTGGAAGACAGCATCCGCCAGGCGGTGGTCTATAACGGCCAGTTGGATTGGCGGCCCCGCCCGGATGACCAGGGCCAGCAGTGGTTCGCCTTCGTCAGCAACGGCTCCCAGAACAATCGCGACATCTACATCGGGTTTGCCGGGGGGAGCAATTACATCCGCTTAACCACCAACCCGGCGGTGGACAGCGAGCCTAAATGGTCGCCGGACGGGAATTCGATTGCTTTTATTTCCAACCGCAGCGGCAACGGGGACATCTATTTGATCCATGAAGTCGATAAGATCATTGCCGATGTAAACCGGAACATCAAAAATTTCAAAATTACCCAGGTTACCGATACCGCCATGCCGGAGGGCAACCCGGCCTGGAATCCCAATCCGGAAGCTGATTTGCTGGCCTACGCCAAAAAGGAGAGCTTCCCGGGAAGGGAAGTGGAGACCTTCCAAATCCGGGTGATCAATCTGCGCCTGGAGAAGGATAACGTTTTTGAGGTTACCAACGACCCTCTGGCGCACTATACCCGGCCTTCCTGGGATCCCTACACCGGCAGCCGCCTGCTGTACGTCGGGCAATCCTTTTTGCAAAATCTGAATGCCGAGCTTTATGTCAGCGAATTGGTCTGGGGAGGCGACAAGAAGTTGAAGAACAAGGTGCTGGAAGGCTATAAAACCGAAGTTTTCAAAAACGTGCACCTGAAGGGAACGCCGGCGTTGTGGCTGGCCGGGGGAGAAGCAATTCTCTGCCAGGAAGATCGCCCGGAGCAGAATTATCCCCTCTATTCCGTAAACGTAAGCCGCTGGCTGGATAAAAAAGAGCGGGCGGTGAATTACTTCGAAGATTTGCACAACGCCTTTCCTTATGTATCTGATTTCGACACGCGAAAGAACGACTTTCTTTTCATCGCCCAGGAGGGGGAATTCTTCAAGGTATATCTGACCCAGGTTTTTGGCGACGACGTGGTGCCGAACAAGCTTGCGGAGTACTCCCTGGTCAACCCCCGTACCGGCGGCGGAGCAAGCTGGCCTTCCGGTAAATGGTTGATCATCGGCGGGGCGGCGGCGACGGCAGGAGCGGTTGCTTATTTACTGCTGCAGAACGGGGACGAAACCCCGGTAATTGAAAGCGTCCCGATCGGGCTTCCCCCCAGCATGCCCGGCGGGAATTAAAAACCGCCGGAAAAATAAGTCGAGAATGCAATAACAAGCCGGTTCGTTAACAGTGGGTTCACCATTTCTGCTGAGGAGATACGATGAGTAGTTTGAAACTTAAATTATTGGTTCTGAGCCTGACTTTAGGTTTTAGCGCCGCTGCAATTGCCCAGCCGATCATTTCCGTGAATACGAACGTTTTGAACTACGGCAATGTCGCGGTAAACTCTGACTCCGTGCGGGCGATTATCATATCCAATACCGGCAACGCAGGTTTAACGATAAGCAGCATGGAGATCGTGGGAACCAATCCCACTCATTTTTCGCTACCCAACCCGCCCACTCTGCCGGTGCAGGTAGGGCCCGGGGCAAGTTTACCCCCCATAGACGTTCTCTTTGCCCCTACCTCGTTCGGGCAGAAATTTGCCGTTTTACGGATCGTCAGCAACGACCCCGAACCCACCCGCGATACCCTGGATGTGGTTCTGACCGGGACCGGCCTGGCGCCGGATATTAACGCCGCTCCCAACCCCCTGGAATTCGGGAACGTAACCACCAATTCCGAGTTGATCCTGACGGTCAATCTCACCAATATCGGTAATTCCAATTTAGTTATCAGTTCTTTCCAGGTTACCGGAAGCAATGCCAATCAATTCTCCCTGATTGCCCCGCCCACTCCCCCGCTTACCATCGCTCCCAACGGTACCGTGCCGGTGCAGGTGCGCTTCCGCCCCACTTCTGCAGGGCCAAAAACCGCGTTTCTGCGGATCGCCAGCAATGATCCCGATGAAAATCCCTTCGATATAACTCTAAACGGAACCGGGGTCAGCCCGACCATTTCCGTAACTCCCACCAGCCTGAATTTCGGAAGAGTGCTGGTGAACTCCGATTCCACCGCTACGGTGTCTATTTTTAATACCGGGCAGGGAAGCTTGTTTATCCAGAGTCTGGATATTGCCAACGATCCGGATACCCTTTTCAGCCTGGTAAGCCCGCCGCAATTGCCCGATACCCTTCCGCCGGGCGGGGGACCGCTGATTATCAGCGTCAAATTTTCCCCCAAAGCCCAGGGCAACGTTACCGCCTTCCTGATCATTACCCACAACGATCTTACCCAAAATCCCCTGAGCATCTCTCTCTCCGGGAGGGGGGTTTTTGCGCAGATTGCGGTGTCCACCAACGCTTTGTCCTTCGGGAATGTTCTGGTAACTTCGTTTTCGGAGTTGCCCATCCAGGTATCCAACACCGGCGAGGGACCGCTGTTTATTACCGCCACGCCCATCGTGGGAACGAACGGCACCCAGTTCAGCCTTTTCAACCTTCCCCCGCTGCCTATCAAAATCAATCCCGGCGCTCCCCCGGTAACCATCCGGGTGCGTTTTTCCCCGGCTTCTATCGGAACCAAGGAGGCCTTCCTGGCGCTCATCAACAATGATCCGGATCCCGATGATAACCCATTTTTTATCTCCCTGGAAGGGTTCGGGGTAAAACCGGATATTATCGCTTCCCCCACCGCGCTGGATTTTGGTGAAGTAATAGTGGATTCCAGCGGGCAATTGAGCGCCACCATCAAGAATGTCGGGAACCTGGATCTGATCGTCACCGATATTGCTGTCGTAGGAAATAACGCCAACCAGTTCTCCTTTATCGGGGATAGCAGCTTTACGCTCCGGCCTAACATCGATTCCGCGGTGGTTTCGGTCCAGTTTGCCCCCACTACCGGAGGGGCTAAAAGTGCGATTTTGCGGCTGGTCAATAATACCCCGGATGAAAATCCCTACGATATTCCCCTGGAGGGCATCGGAACCGTGCCGGATATCGCCGCCAGACCCGTTCTCCTGGATCTCGGCAACGTTCTGCTCGGCGAGGAAGCGACCGGAATCGTGAGAATCTTCAACGAGGGAAGGGCGCCCCTGACCATCAGCGATACCGCCTTCGCCGGGAACCATGCCTACCTCTTTTCCATCGTTTCGATGCCCCCGCTGCCGGCGGTTCTGCCCCCGGATACCGCTATCAAGCTTCCCATTACCATCCGTTTCCGGCCCGACTCCCTGCAATTGAAAACCGCGGAGCTGCACATCAGCAGCAATGACCCCGATGAGGACCCGTACATTATCACCCTCCGGGGAACCGGGGTACAGCCCGCTATTGCCACCAATCCCGAGGTATTGGATTTTGACAGCGTGCGGGTGAGAACCGATTCGATCATGGTTTTGGAAATCCGCAATACCGGCTCCGCCACCCTGGTGGTGCAGGATACCTTCCTGGCCGGGGAGGATGCGGAGCATTTTTCGATTGTGAGCATTCCACAGCTGCCTTTTTCCGTCACCCCGAACGGCGAGCCGGTTCCCATCAGCGTGCGCTTCTCCCCCAAAGACTTAGGACCCAAGTTGGCCGCCTTCCGGATTTTCAGCAACGCTCCCCAAAGCCCCCTGGACGTTCCCCTGTCAGGCGTGGGTGTGGAGCCGGACATTGCCGCCTCTCCCGATACCCTGAATTTCGGCAAAGTGGTGCTCAACCGCGGCGAAGATCGCAGCCTGATTTTGCTAAATGAGGGGGGCGCCGTCCTCACCGTGAACGGTGTAACCATTGCCGGGGAAAAACCGGGGTTGTTCAGCTTCGTCAATTTGCCGGGGTTGCCCTTTACCATTTTGCCGGACCAGACGGTTTCGGTTACGGTGCGCTTTACTCCCGACAGCCTGGGTGAGAAATCCGCGGAGTTACGCTTCCTCAGCGACGACCCGGACGAGCCGGTGCTGGCAGTGCCGGCGATTGGCATTGGCGCCCTCCCGATCATTACCCTGAGCGCCGATACCCTTTCGTTCGGCAATACCGGCGTAGATTTGTTGAAAACCCTGCCGCTGCGAATCACCAACCCGGGCAGCGCGCCGTTAGAGATCAGCGACACCCTCTTCAGCGGCGAGAACGGAGAGGATTTCACGCTGGTCGATTTCCCGCCCCTGCCCCTCATCATCCCCGAAGAGGGGGGAGAGCAGGAAATCCTGGTCGGCTTCAAGCCGGGCAGCCCGGGATTCAAAAATGCGCTGCTGCAAATCCTCAGCAACGATCCGGAAAACCCCATTGCCGGCATCGCTCTGGATGGGCGGGGGGTCAATCGCCCGCAGATCAACGTTTTCAATTTATCGGAAGTGCGCCTGAACCAGAGTGTCGGCGTGGAAGCGAACATTTCCGCGGACACGTTAATCCAGTCCGTAACGCTGCGCTACGGATTCGGAAACAGCGTGGGCTTTCCGCGGCAGCTTGCCCTGCTGGAGCAATCCCCCGGGCTTTATAGCGGAACCATCCCGGCCGCAGACGTCACCGTGAACGGCCTGAAAATGGTTTTAGAAGTGCTCGACGGCTTCTCCATCACCACGGATTCCACCCGGTTTGCCAGCGTGCTCATTCCCGCGGGGGCGCTGCCGGATACCTTTTCCCAAAACCAGGTCAATCGCTGGATGATGTATTCCCTGCCCTTCGAGCCTACCAGCGTGGCCAACAGCAGCATCGATGCGGTGCTGGCCGACTTAGGCGGGGAAGGGGACTTCAGTTGGCGGATTTACCGCACCGATTCCTCCGGGGTGAACTCCAATTACCACAACCGCGGGCAGTTGATCAACATGGGCGATTACGGGCGCTTTCTGCCCGGAAACGCTTTCTGGCTCTACCTGCGGGATGACGACCAGGGAGGCATCCCTACCCGGATCATCGATTTTCCGGAAATGCGCACCGCGCCGGTGGATTCCTACACCGTCACCCTTCAAGAGGGATGGAACCAGCTTGGCTCCCCCTACGCCTTCGACGTCACCTGGAACCAGGTGGTCTCGGATTTCAAGGATTCCTTGCAGGTGTACCGTTACGAGGGGGGCACGGACTTTACCCTGCTGACCACCGGGGGAGGGTTCGAGAAGGTCGGTTGGACCCCGTTGGTGAACGCCAATTTTACCATCTCGCCCTGGACCGGCTACGCGGTGTATAATAAAGCCGGTAGAAGCGTGCGGCTCATCTTCTATCCCCAACTGCCCGCGGCGGGAGCGCCGTTGCTGGCAAAATCTCCCGAAGAAGAGAGCGGCTGGCAACTCCAGATGGTCGCGGAGAGCGCCCTCAATTACGCTATCAGCGTGGTGGGCATGCACGGCCAGGCAAAACCGGGGCGGGACTACCTGGATTATTCCAACCCGCCGGTGATGGGGGACGAATACGTTTCCATGTATTTCCGCCACCCGGAATGGAACGCCGCCCGCGCGGATTTTTGCAGCGACTTCCGGCCCCTGAATTCCCAGGGCGAAGTGTGGTATTTCAACATCAACAGCTCCGACCGGATCGTGGATTTCCGGCTGCGGAACGTCGAAAACCTGCCCGCGAGTTTCCGGGTGGTGCTGTTCGACGCCAAATACCGCAACCGCTATCACCTTAGCGAGGGGCAGCGGGTCTCCCTGCGCGACCTGTCGCCCGGGGAAGATAACCGTTTTGTGCTGCTGGTGGGCACGGACAGCTTCATCGAAGCGGAGAGCGGCAACGTGGTGTTGATGCAGCCTTCCGACCACGCTTTATTGGAAAATTATCCCAACCCCTTCAACCCGGAAACCTATATTCGCTACCGGGTTGCCAGTCCCGCGAAAGTGAGCCTGAAAATCTACAACCTGCTCGGCCAGGAAGTGGCCAGCCTGGTGGATGAATTCCAGCCCGCCGGTTTCTACGAAGTGCGCTGGGACGGGCGCGCCCGCAGCGGCGGCGAGGCAGCCAGCGGAATCTATTTCTTTACCATTAACGCGGGAGAGTTTACCCGCACCCAGAAGATGGTTTTACTGCGCTGAGCGAGCTACAAAGCCCTGCCAATAGTGTATTTTGAGAAAGGAGGTTAACTCATGAGATTTCTCAGTATTTTGTTAACCCTCAAACTCTTATCTAGTATGGATGTATTCTGCCAATCCGATTGGTTCTGGCAAAATCCGCGTCCGCAGGGGCAAACACTGCGCGATGTGCATGTCTTCAATGAGAATTTCGCCCTGGCAGTAGGGGACGCAGGAACCGTTATGCGGACGACCGACGGAGGTGTTCATTGGGATTTTCAGTATCTAACTGCCGGAGTAACAGATGATCTTTATTCTTTAGATTTCATAAACCATCAGGTTGGCTGGGCAGTTGGAAACAACGGTATCCTTCTTAATACCAGTGATGGTGGAGATACCTGGAACATCCAAAACAGCGGGACGAACAATGACTTGTGGGGAGTCGATTTTGTCAGTGACATGATTGGCTGGGCAGTAGGAAAAGGGGGCACGATTATAAAGACTATCGATGGCGGAAATACCTGGAATGATCAATATCCGGGAATTTCGTATGACTTCTGGTCTGTGCAATTTATCAATGCCGTTACAGGTTGGGTGGTGGCAGGGTACGACAGTATCCTAAAGACTACCGATGGAGGAAACAGTTGGCATGCCCAATACGTCGGTGGAGGTGCAAGAGCAATCCAGTTTATCAATGCCGATACAGGATGGGTTGCAGGGAGTTATGGGTTTATTTCTCAAAGCACTGATGGCGGGAATACCTGGCATCCCCAGCCGAGTCCGACAAGCCATCATTTGAGAGCTATCCATTTTGTAAACCAACATCTTGGCTGGGCGATGGGCGGCAGTTCAAGAGAGTATGGGGTAATTCTAAAAACGGTCGATGGAGGAAACTCCTGGTGGATTGAAGATCCCGGAAACTTGATGACGCTGAATGCGCTTCATTTTTCAGCCAGTAATGCCGGTTGGGCAGTGGGGTGGCATGGCGTTATTTTAAAAACCACCGGCGGAACCGGTTGGAGTTTTCAAAGTAGCATCGTCACACCCTATACATTGCAGGCAGTTCAGTTTTTAG
>CAZFVV010000182.1:0-9528 GCA_964522165.1 uncultured Calditrichaceae bacterium | reverse complement strand
TGATGAGGGGCTGCTGGGTAGATCGTGAGGTCGCACCAGCGGCCTACTCTACAAAGCCAAATATCCGGCAGGTCTTGAATAACAGTGTATCGCGGGAAATATCTTGCGTGAATTACTATCTGATGTTACGCATTTTACCACATGGTTCGATAAACTCACCATCGCAAAAGACACAGAGATCACAGGGTTTTGGTCATTCTCTTCAAGTTTTGGTTTCTCGAAGAGGTTTAAGATTTACTGGATGTTTGATTCTCTCTGTGCCCCCTGCCTATGGGGATACACCGCCTTTGCTGCAAGCGTGCGCAATAGGCCGCGCTTCCCTGGAAGGCCAGTTGATAAGCGCTGCGCATCTCCGGGGTTAGACCTTCGAAGAGCAGGTTCTCCGGCAAAATTTTTTCATTGAGCGCCTGCTGCAATTATTGCGTAATCAGGGGGGCTGCGCCGCTGCAAAAAACGAATCCGTATTTGGAAATTTCTCTCCCGTGCTGTAATTTAATCTCTGCAATCGACCATATTCACAGGAGGAAATTGCTATGCGGAGACATCGTAATTTTGCGGCATTGCTTCTGGCACTGTTGCTGATATATTGCAGCACTGTTCCCATCACCGGGCGGAAACAGCTCAGCCTCATCCCCCAAGCCGAGATACTGGCGATGAGCTACCAGCAGTATGGCGAGTTCCTGAAAACCAACGCGGTGAGCACCAACCAGCAGCAAACTGCAATGGTCAAACGGGCCGGGGGACGAATCCAGAAGGCCGTGGAGGACTATTTTGCCCAGAAAAACTTGAGCGAGCAGTTGAAAGATTATCGCTGGGAGTTCAACCTGGTGGAAAGCGAAGATGTGAATGCCTGGTGCATGCCGGGCGGAAAAGTGGTGGTTTACACCGGGATATTGCCGATTGCCCAAACGGAAACCGGCCTGGCCGTGGTGATGGGGCACGAAATTGCCCACGCCATCGCCGAACACGGTAATGAACGCATGAGCCAGCAGTTGGTTGCCCAGATGGGCGGGGTGGCGCTGGCGGTGGCCTTGCAAGACAAACCGCAAGAAACCCAGGCGCTCTGGATGACCGCCTACGGCGTAGGTAGCCAGGTGGGGGTATTGCTGCCTTTCAGCCGCACCCAGGAGAGCGAAGCCGATCACCTGGGTTTGATTTTTATGGCCATGGCCGGGTACGATCCGAGCGAATCGGTCAATTTTTGGCAAAGGATGTCTGCCGGCAAGCAGGGCCAGGCTCCGCCGGAATTCCTCAGCACCCACCCCTCCGACCAGACCCGGATCAACAACCTCAAAAAGCTGATTCCGGAGGTGATGCAATACTACAAAAAGCCGTGAGTATCGATTGTGGATGGTTAAATGGTTCTACTCGATACGCCGCTCTGCGTTGTATCGCACAGGGGGAAGCTCCGCTTCCAGTGTACGAATTGTCAAAGACCACGTGATAGAACACCATTTTGCCATTGCTCCATAGCTCCACTACTTCGAGGATATCTACTGAAACCAGCTTTTTACGCCTGTAACACATCCCCCGTTTCGAGGGGAAATCAATAACCTAAACGCGGAGTGATATGATGAAAGACAAAATGAATCGACGGGAATTTCTGGAGAAAGTATCCCTCCTCGGGATCGGCGCAATCGGCGCCGGCGCCCTGTTGAACGCCTGCGGCGGCAAGAAGGAAGAAGCGACTCCCCAAAGCTCCGGCCAGGCCGCGAAGGCGGATCCCTGCGCGGATTTGACCGGCCTGACCGCGGATGAAAAACAGTTGCGGGTTACTTTCCAGTATGTAGCCGAATCTCCTTACCCGGAAAAGCTCTGCGACAACTGCGGATTCTGGGTCGCGCCGGAAGGCGGGGCCGTTTGCGGCGGCTGTAAAGTGATCAAGGGTCCGATTCACCCCAAGGGACACTGCACTTCCTGGGTGGCCATGCCGCCGTCCTAACCTTTAAACCGGGGAAAGAATTTCCCTTGCGAAAGACTGAAAAAATTGCCAATTGCCAATTGGCAATTGGTTATCGTATGCTCTCCACCACTAAAATCTCTGCCATACCACAGGCTGCTTCGGACCAAACCGTGCTAAACCACTCCCTTTCGAACATGCGCAAAGAGTATCATCACCGGGAATTAGATGAATCCACCGCCCTCCGCGATCCTTTTCAGCAATTTCGGCGCTGGTTTGAGGATGCCGCCGGGGCGGATTTTGAAGAACCCAACGCCATGGCCCTGGCCACCGCAGACGGGCAGGGCTGCCCCGCGGTGCGAATGGTGCTGCTCAAGAGCTTCGATGAACGCGGCTTCGTATTCTTCAGCAATTACAAGAGCCGCAAGGGCCGGGAGCTAACCGAAAATCCCCGTGCTGCCCTGCTGTTCTGGTGGGATAAATTCGACCGGCAGGTGCGGATCGAAGGAGCGGTGGAAAAAATCAGCGCGGAGGAATCCGAGGCGTATTTCCGCAGCCGCCCCCTCGGAAGCCGCCTGGGCGCCTGGGCTTCGGAACAGAGCGCGGTCATTTCCGGCCGCGCCGAACTGGAAGGACGGCTGCGGGAGGTTACCGAAAAGTTCCGCGCAAAGGAAGTTCCCCGGCCTCCCTATTGGGGCGGTTACCGGGTCATACCGGAGATATTCGAGTTCTGGCAGGGCCGGGAAAGCCGCCTGCACGACCGGCTGCGCTACCGGAAATTCGAGTCCGGGGAGTGGCTGATCGAGCGGCTTTCGCCCTGAGGTATGCTCTGCGACTACAAAAGAGGAGCGTGGGAATGCTGACCATCGACGGAAGCCGGGGAGAAGGGGGCGGGCAAATTTTGCGTTCCTCCCTGACCCTTTCGCTGCTCACCGGAAAACCCTTCCGGATTGTGAATATCCGCGCCGGGCGGAAAAAACCCGGCCTGCTCCGCCAGCACCTGGCTGCCCTGAAGGCCGCGGCGCAGATCGGGCAGGCAAAGGTGAGCGGCGCTTCCCCCGGTAAACAGCCGGAATTGGGAGAACAAGAGTTAACCTTTTATCCCGGTGAGATCGCCGCGGGAGACCGCCATTTTTCTATCGGCAGCGCCGGCAGCGCCACCCTGGTGCTGCAAACCGTGCTGCTCCCCCTGCTCACCGCGCCCGCGCCTTCCCGTTTAGTTTTCGAAGGCGGCACTCACAATCCCTTTGCCCCGCCATTCGAGTTTTTGCAAAGAGCGTTTCTGCCCCTCCTGGAGCGCATGGGCGCGCGAGTTTCCGCGAAGCTGGAAATACCGGGATTTTATCCCGCCGGGGGAGGCAAATTCAGCGTCGTTATTCAGCCCATACCGAAACTCAGCCGCATAGATTTGCCGGAACGGGGCAAACTGCTTGGAATCAGCGCCAAAGCGCTAATTTCCCAATTACCCCTGCACGTCGCCCGCCGGGAGTTGAAGGTGGTTGCGGAAAAATTATCCTTGCAAAAAGAGCAGTTGGCGGAAGAAGAAGTCCCCAACCCGCAGGGACCCGGCAACGCCCTCATCATCGAGATCGCCAGCGAGCAGGTAAGGGAAATTTTCACCGGCTTCGGCGAGAAGCGGTTGCCCGCGGAGCAGGTCGCCGCGCAGGCTGCGGAAGCAGCACAATACTATTTGAACTCCGGCGTAGCGGTGGGACAGTACCTCGCCGATCAACTGCTGCTGCCCTTTGCCCTGGCCGGGGGCGGCTCTTTTTCCACCCTCCCGCTTACCTCCCATTTCGAGACCAACCTGGATGTTCTCCGTCTGTTTATGGATATTGATGTCGCTATCGAACAGATCACCGGGACAGCACAAATGGTTCGGATTGGTAAAAAAAGAGTGGTATAGACCTCAAAGGTTTTTGAAACCTTTGAGGTCTATAACCCACCCATAAGAAATCGAACAATAAGCATTTCAGGAAAATCTTTACTACATTTGCCCGTTAATCTGAGAAAAGGAAATTTCGAATGCCATACGAGGTGCTGTTAAAAAGCCTCATCGCCGGTTTGCTGGCCAGCTTTGCCTGCGGGTTGGGGGCGCTTCCCCTGCTATTTCGCCGCGTCGATCCCAAACGGCATACCGGGATCGGCTATGGAGCGGCGGGCGGACTGATGTTTTCTGCCTCGGTTTACAATTTGATCCTCCCCGGCCTGACCATGGCCACCCACTCACTCACCTTAACGGAGGTGCTGCCGGTGCTGACGGGAATTTTCCTGGGCGCCGCTTTCCTGTGGAGCACCGACAAATTTTTATCTCCGGAACGTTTGGAAACCGCGGCCTGGAAACGATGGGGCGAAAAAACCGCCATTTTGATCTTTGTCGCCATGTCGATCCACAGCATCCCGGAAGGGGTGGCCGTGGGAGTGGGCTACGCCTCTGAAGAGGTTTATTCCACTAACCTGGGAACCTATATCGCCGTCGCTATCGGCATTCACAACATTCCCGAAGGGCTGGCGGTGGCCATCCCCCTGCGCGCCGCCGGCGCCAGCATCCACAAATGCTACTGGGCCGCCTTTTTGACCAGTCTTCCCCAGCCGATTGCCGCGGTTCCGGCGGGAATCGCTTCCTGGCTGTTCCAACCGTTGATGCCCATTTTGATGGGATTCGCCGCCGGGGCGATGATTTTTTTAGTGCTGCTGGAGATCATTCCGGAAGCGTTAGGCTCCGATACCCCGGTAAAGATCGCCTGGGCCTTCACGAGCGGTTTTTGCCTGATGCTGTTGGTGCAGGTGATTCTGTAGCGAGGCGCAGCGTAAGTGTACGTTTATAGGGATTTGAATGATACCTGATTCCAGATACCGGATGCTGGCTACCGGGTAGGTACAAGATATTCGGCATCATCAAAACGAAAAGCGCGGCCAACTTGCTCTGATGGGGCTTGTGGTATAATTCGCCAATTCAACAATAAAAAAAGGGTTACCGCATCGGTAACCCTTTGAGGGTACTCCCAAGGGGATTCGAACCCCTGTTGCCGCCGTGAAAGGGCGGAGTCCTAGGCCTCTAGACGATGGGAGCATGTGAATAAAAAAATCGGCTCCAAATATAACCGCCGGAGCCTCGAAAACAAGAGAAAAATTTTTTGGGTGAGTGACGGGATTTGAACCCGCGACCCCCAGGGCCACAACCTGGTGCTCTAACCAACTGAGCTACACCCACCATTCAAATAGCGTCGCGAATGTACAAAAATTGCCTTGAGCAGTCAATAATTCTATTATTAATTTTGGCGCTCCCTGGAGGACTCGAACCTCCAACCAACGGCTTAGAAGGCCGCTGCTCTATCCGTTGAGCTAAGGGAGCGGGGGAAACACAAAGTGAAAAATGCAAATTGTAAAGTGGAAACCATGCCCGGAGCTTGACCGCCTGAACGACGAGCCGGGCAGGTCGAAGGGTGTAAAATAAATGAGCAGGTGAGATCAATTAAAACAATTAACTTTTCTGCCAGCCATCATTTTGCACTTTACACTTTGCATTTTCTAACTCTGTCGGGGCGACTGGATTCGAACCAGCGACCCCCTGCTCCCAAAGCAGGTGCGCTACCAAGCTGCGCTACGCCCCGCGGAACTACTGATGATTACGAACTCAACCGTATCAACGATCTCTAACGAACGGGAAATATATAGTCGTGGCCAAAAAAATCAAACTGAAATTTTATCTGAATACCATCCCCGCCAGGTATTGGTCTTGTTTCCAGACTGTATTGAAAACAGCCCCCGAGGTGATTGATGCAGAGCCTTATTCAGGTTGCCGGAATTAAGGATCGCCGGGAGGTGCAGATGCTCCTGAAACTGGGAGCGGACTGGCTGGGGTTCCCCTTCCGCTTGCCGGTGCATAAAGAAGATATTTCCGAGGCCGGCGCCGCCGCTATTATTGCTTCCCTGGAGCCGCCCCATGCCGGGGTTTTGATCACTTACCTGGCCGATCCCCTCGAAATTATCCGGCTTTGCCAAAAACTAGGAACCGGCAAAATTCAGCTTCATGGAGAGATTTCCCTTTCCCAGCTTCATAAACTCAAGGAAATTGCGCCGCAACTCTTCATCATCAAAAGCCTGATCGTTAAACCGGGGAATTTTGCGCACCTGGAAAGCCTGGTGAAACAGCTTGGCTCGTTGGTCGATGCCTTTATTACCGATACCCACGATCCGCTGACCGGCGCAGACGGCGCTACCGGCAAAACCCACGATTGGAGTATCAGCCGCCGCCTGGTAGAAATTTCATCCCGCCCGTTAATTCTGGCCGGGGGATTGAATCCCCGCAACGTGCGCAGCGCAATTTTGCAAGTGCGGCCCGCAGGGGTGGATGTCCATACCGGGATCGAGGGCGCCTCCGGCCGTAAAGATACCCGGAAGGTAGCGGCGTTTGTCTCCGAAGCCCGGGCTGCTTTCGCGCTCACCGGATCTTCCGGATGGGCATCCCGCTGAACGCAAAAATTGAGCTGAAAATTTCACTACCGTGCACTTTTTGATTTTGCTACTCAACGAGTGTCATTCCCAGCTACCCCTATGGGGCATGTTCCCCGCTTAATACATACGGGGACAAGCTTTAGCGGGAATCCATATCCGCCAAGCCTCATGGATGCCCTGCCTGCCCCCTGGGGATTAAAGCGTTCCCCAAAGGGGCGGGCAGGGCATGATAAATTCGGCGAAATTGTTCTATTTGGAAAAAGTGCACGGTAGCAAAGCTGAAAATACTGTTTTTTTGACGAATTTCATGGGAGAATTTTCAGGATTTTCCCTCCTCCGGGATTACGATTTTTCTGCTAAAAACCCTCTCTTTTAAACAGTCGATTTCTTTTTGTTTCCTGGTTAGTTGTTTATTCACAATGAATTAGATGCCAGGGAATTTGTTTAGTATATTAAACAAAGCCTTTACTAAAAAAAATTTTTTTTATAGGAAAGCCGGTTTCTAAAATATATATTTGCGCACCTTTCAGGATAAATTAAACAGGGAGCGCCGGGGCAGTTGCCCTGGCGATGTTGACAATAAAGGGATAAAAATGAGTCATTCAATCCTTAATGTAGGAGGATTTATGCGATGGTTAGAATGGACGCTTTCGGACCCCACTTGACCCTGGACTTGAACGATTGCAACCCGGAAAAATTGAGCGACTTCGACCTGGTGTTCGAAGTACTCGACCAATTGCCGGACATGATCGGAATGACCAAGATTACCCAGCCCTATGTGTTCAAATATTCCGGGCTGGTGCCGGAAGACAAGGGAATTACCGGATTTGTGGTGATTGCAGAAAGCCACATCTCCATCCACACGTTTCAAGAGAAGAATTACGTTTTCATCGATCTCTTCTCTTGCAAACCCTTCAATTACGAATTTGCCCAACAATATCTGATTGATGTGTTCGAGTCCAAAAAACCGACCGTCAACGTGCTGATGCGCGGGCTGGATTTTCCGCGGGAAGTTGCGGAAGAAGCGACGAAAAACGGGAAGTTAGTGATGCCGGTTCTGGCGGCGGAATAAGCCACGGTTTTCACCTCCATACCGCCATAAGACGGGCTTTGCGCGCCTGGCGCAGGGCACCCTGCCCCGCTGCAATGGAAGTTTATTTTCTGCAAAACATCGATCAACCCTCCCCCCGGATGGGCTTGAAGCCCCGGGAGGGTACATAAATGAACATTAGGTTTTATTGGAAATAAAAATTTAGACGGGATATACAGGATGAAACAGGATAAAAATGTCGATAAATCGATGTTTCCATATCCGGTGAATCCTGTTAATCCTGTCAAAAAATTATTTCCCATAAAATCTATTATCTACAGGCAGAAGGAGAGCAGTGCGTGAAAAAACAGGACTATCTGAAAGAAACTATCCAACACATAGACGTCAAGAGCTTCGACGCGACCCCGGTTATCCACGCCTATGAAAAAATGGCCTTCCAGTCGCGCAACCTGGCCCGCGCGGCAAAGATTTACGATATGATGCTGCAAGACCGGGATTGTACCATCAT
The DNA here is from genome assembly GCA_964522165.1 of uncultured Calditrichaceae bacterium. Taxonomy (GTDB): domain Bacteria; phylum Calditrichota; class Calditrichia; order RBG-13-44-9; family J075; genus JABWBP01. The sequence continues at coordinate 1,611 of CAZFVV010000182.1, read as the reverse complement.
CCTCACCCTGGCCGGTTCCCTGGTCAGCGCCGGGTTGAAGCAGGCGATCGTTGATATCATTCGCCATCAAATGGCGGATGCGATCGTCTCCACCGGCGCAAATATTGTGGACCAGGATTTTTTCGAGGCGCTGGGATTTCGCCATTATATCGGCTCCCCCTTTGTGGATGACCAGGAATTACGGAAACTGGCCATTGACCGGATTTACGACACCTACATCGACGAGGACGAGCTGAAAATCTGCGACGATACCATCCGCCAGATCGCCAATTCCCTGCCCCCCCGCCCCTATTCTTCGCGGGAGTTTATCATCGAAATGGGAAAATACCTCGCGGAGCGCGGCAAGGGAGAAGATTCCATCGTGCGCAGCGCCTACGAGCTGGGCGTGCCGATCTTCGTGCCGGCGTTTTCCGATTGCAGCGCCGGTTTCGGGCTGGTGGCCCACCAGGTGGAAAACCGCGAAGCGCATCTTTCGATAGATTCGGTGAAGGATTTCCGGGAGCTGACCGACATCAAAATTGCCGCCGGCACTACCGGCATTCTGATGTTAGGCGGCGGGGTGCCCAAGAACTTTTTGCAGGATACCGTGGTCTGCGCGGAAATTCTGGGGCGCGAGGTGGAAATGCACAAATACGCGGTGCAGCTCACCGTCGCCGATGAGCGCGATGGGGCGCTTTCCGGCTCCACCCTGAAGGAAGCCTGCTCCTGGGGCAAAGTGGATACCACCTATGAGCAAATGGTGTTCAGCGAGATCACCCTCTCCCTTCCCCTGCTGGCCAGCTACGGGTATCACCGGCAGAATTGGAGAACCCGGCAGCGCAGAAATTGGAATGAATTTTTAGTTTCGTTGCCGGAAGCAGAAATGGCTTCGCAGGCATAGCCGGTATAGCTTTCCTTGCCAATCTCCCGGAGGCTCAAAATCTCCGGGAGGTTTTATCTTCATTCTTCATAGTGGCCGCCGATGGCGAAAACGTGAAGGTAGGTTTCGTCGAAACGGTAGATGATTCGCTCGCCTTTATCTATCCGGCGAGACCAAAAACCGGATAAATCATGTTTTAATGGTTCCGGTTTACCAGTGCCCCGGCCGGGGTCGGAACGCTGCATTTCCTTGAGAATCTGCACTAACTTCTTATGAAGCGCTTTGTCTTTTCTTCTGAGCGCCTCGTATTCTTCGAGCGTCCTCCCGTGAAAGACGATTGCCCTCATTCAATTCTCCTTCCACCACGTAGCCGGTTCCGGATTCAAAGGATTTCAGGGATTCAATAACCTGTCCCATTAATTCCGGGTTCACAATAATATCCGATGTTTCGTCTTCACTCAAATGCAAATCAAAGGGTAATGCTTTTCGCAAAACAACGATACTGTAGAGCATATTAATCGCCTGCGAGTGGGTTATTCCGAACTTTTTGAAGATTGCTTCCGCGCTCTCTTTTAAAGCCGGATCAATTCGCGCCGTTACCGTGGTTAGTTTATCCATAGAATACCTCCGCATTTGCTTGACAATACGAAGGTAATACATTGTAACACCAAAGGCAAACTACTTTAACCCCCCGGAACAGAAATTCCCCATGCGGAGATAAATTTTCATAAAAAACCTCCTTTGGTTAAATT
>CAZFVV010000181.1:0-9590 GCA_964522165.1 uncultured Calditrichaceae bacterium | reverse complement strand
TTTCACAATATCTGAAAAACGATAGTGTGAAAACACCTTTTTTTAAATCTAATGGTCTCTGCGACTTTGCGGTTATGCATAACATCAGTTAATAAAGCGCGGCCCCCGAGCGCCGGTGTGCAGAGCTTGCGCCGCGGTTAATAATCCTGCTTGAATTTTCAATTTCCGGTTTCTACATTAGCCGGGTATTCGGAAAGAAAATTCTATCGTCGAGGTAACAGAATGAGCACCGCCGTCGCCAGCATTCGGCGAAAAATCATCACGGGGGAAGAATTATCCGACCTGGGCAATATCGGCCCCTGTGAACTGATCGCCGGGAGGATTGCGAAAATCAGCCCAGCCGGAATAGAGCATGGGAGATTAGAGGCTAAATTAGCTCGAAAGTTGGGAATGTTTGTTGAAGAAAGCCAGCCTGGCGAGGTACTGGTTGGAGAAACCGGTATTTACACCAAAAGGAATCCGGACACCGTTCGGGGAGCGGATATAATTTATATTTCCCATGATTGTTTGAGAAAGGCAACCCCGGGAAAATTTCTTGACATTGCGCCAGAATTGGTAGTAGAAATTCTTTCCCCTGGCGACCGCTGGAGAGATGCCAACAGAAAAGTGGATGAATATCTTGCCCTGGGGGTCAGTTGGGTCTGGGTGATCGAGCCGAAGAAAAAAACCATTTCAGTATTTAACGCTTCCGGCGAAACACGCCAATACGAAGAGGGAGACATTCTTGAGGGCGAAGGGTTATTAACCGGCTTTCGCCTGGATGTAAAGGATTTTTTTTCACTGCGATAATTGTCCAGCAACGAACGGAAAATCGTTTATGCACGTTGTCGGCGCAAAAATCATTCGCGGCGGGGCGCTGTTGCTGGCCCTGATCTACCTCTTCTCCGCATTGAACGTCATGGTTACGGCTTCCTGGCACCGCCTGTACCACTGGTTTTCTGAAGCGGCCTACCATCCCCACCAGCATTTTTCCGGCGAGCAGCCCCGGGCGCATCACCACCATCATAGTTTGCTGGATATGGCGCTGCGGATGATCGCCAGCCAGAAAGCATCCCCGGGCGAAGACCCCAAACCCGCCCTTAAACTTATCAACCTGAAGGAACATTTGATTTTTCAGAAACGGCAGGCAGCGCCAGACCCGCTTCGCCGGCCATTCCCGGAAAATAGTTTCTCTCCTCCCCAATCCGTGGCCATAGACCTCCGTACCCCGCCACCTAAAAGTGTGTTATCCTGATGTTTCCGCCGGGCCGGCGCTTAGACGTGCGCTGCGCTCATTTGTCTCGCAAAAATTCGCCCGGTACTGCAAGGCAAGCCGGAAATCCGGCTGCGCAAAGGGTTAACTACATTCAATCCGATGATTGGAGGTCCAATATCTATGTTATTCATCTTTCGAATGCGATCATTTTTGAAACTTATCTGCCTGGCGCTGTTCCTGCTGCTCAGCGTAGCAAACGCGCAAGACACCGCATCCCTCCGCGGCAAAATAACCGACGCCCATACCGGCATGGCCCTGGCGGGAGTGGAGGTATATTTGGAAGGAACCGGCCTGGGCGCCGGCAGCGCCGAGAGCGGCGGCTACGAAATTCTGCGAATTCCTCCTGGAAGATATACCCTGGCAGCCGCTTTTTTAGGATATGAAACCGGAAAGCAGGAGATCGTTCTGGAGGCCGGGGAGCGCCGGGAGGTTCATTTCAGCCTCTCCCCCAAACCCATCGACTTAGGAGAAATCCTGGTTAAAGGAGACCGCGCTTATTCCGCGGCTTCCTCGGAATCCATCCGGGAATTCGACCTCAAGACCCGGCCCACCCGCTCCAGCCAGGATTTGCTCCAAATGGTTCCCGGCCTGATCATCGCCCAGCACGCCGGGGGCGGAAAAGCGGAGCAGATCTACCTGCGCAACTTCGACGCCGACCACGGCACCGACGTGGCGGTCTCCGTGGACGGGATGCCGGTGAACATGGTCTCGCACGGGCACGGCCAGGGGTACGCGGACCTGCACTTCCTCATCGCTGACGCTGTGGAGGAGATCGAGGTGTACAAAGGCCCGTATTTTGCGAATTATGGGGACCTGGCCACCGCCGGGGCGGTTTCCTTCCGCACCAAAGACCACCTGGAGGAGAATTTCCTGCGCCTCGAGGGCGGCGAATTCAACAGCGCCCGGCTGACCGCGCTCTTCCAGATTCCCGGGAAAAGCGAGCATCAAAACGCCTACCTGGCCGGGCAGTTCTACCAGACCGACGGGCCGTTCGAGAGTCCCCAGGGGTTCAAGCGCTACAACCTTTTCGGCAAGTTCCACACCCATTTGAGCGAGAGCGCCAGGCTGAGCCTGGCCGTGGACGCCTTCAGCTCCGCCTGGGACGCTTCCGGGCAAATTCCGCAGCGGGCGGTAGAGAGCGGAATGATCAACCGCTTTGGGGCCATCGATGATTTGGAGGGCGGGACCACCGCCCGCCAAAATTTGAACTTGAGCTACACCTTGCAGGGGGAGGGGAACAGCGAATTTTTCACCCAGGCCTTTGCCAGCCGCTACAACTTCAAATTATTCTCTAATTTTACGTTTTTTTTGGAAGACACCGTCAACGGCGATATGATCGAGCAGGTGGATGAGCGCCAGATTTTGGGGTTGAACGGGCGCTACCGTTTCAGGGATAAGATCGGTTCGATCTTTGCCACTACCACCTTAGGGGGCGGTTACCGCGCCGATTTTATCGACGTCGCTCTCTGGCACAGCCCCAACCGGGTGCGCCTGGAAAACCGGGTCGATTCCCGGGTGCGGCAGAACAACCTCTTCCTGTGGCTGCAAGAAGATTTGCTGTTCAGCTCCCTCTTGCGGATGCAGTTAGGCCTGCGGGGCGATTATTTCACCTTTGACGTGGAAGATCACCTGGAAACCCTCCCGGAAATCGAAGAAAGCGGCCTGCCCCACGCTTCCGGGTATTCCCAGCAGACCCTGCTCAGCCCCAAAATCAACCTGGTTTTCAGCCCCGCCCCCGCGCTGGATATATACGCCAACGCCGGCAGCGGCTTTCACTCCAACGACGCCCGCAACGTGGTGATCGGGCAGCGAATCGCGGAGCTGGAAAAAGTGGGACGGCGGCAGGGAATGACCGAGGAACAGATCGACGAAATGCTGCGGAGCCAGAATTTCGACCCCGCCCAGAAAGGGGTAGAAACCCTGCCGCGGGCACTGGGGGCGGAATTAGGCTTCCGCGCCCGCCTGGCGGAACGGATCAACCTTGCGGCGGCAGCCTGGTACCTCTACCTGGAGCGGGAATACGTGTACGTGGGCGACGCCGGAACCACGGAGCTGAGCGATCCCACCCGCCGCTACGGGCTGGACCTGGAATTGCGATTCAGGCTGCTTTCCTGGCTGTGGGGCGACGCGGACCTGAATATTTCGGAAGGGAAAATTGTGGATGCTGCCGCGGGAGAAGATTACATCCCCCTGGCGCCCAACCTCACCTCTACCGGCGGCCTGACCGCCCTCCACCCCGCGGGATTCGAGGGCAGCTTTCGTTACCGGCACATCGGCGAGCGCCCGGCCAACGAAGACAACAGCGTGGTCGCTCTCGGCTCCACGGTGTTCGACCTCGCATTGGGATACCGCTTAGGGCGGATCAAGCTGTTCGGGGTGCTGGAAAACGTGTTCGACGCGGAGTGGAACGAAGCGCAATTCGCTACCGAATCGCGCCTAAAGGGCGAAGCGGAACCGGTTTCGGAGCTGCACTTCACCCCCGGCAACCCGCGCAACGCGCGGCTGGGGATCAGCTACGCTTTTTGAAAGTGAAGACCACGAAGGTTTTGGAAACCTTCGAGGTCTTTATTTCAACAACCCGGGAGATCGCAGCTTCTCCAGGCATTTCTGCGCTTTTTTTGATTTCCCCAGCTCCTTCCAGAGCTGCGCCGCTTTCGCGTAATCTCCTAACTTTTCATAAGTCTGGGCGATTTTGGTTTTGCCTCTTCCGGATTTCTGGTACATCTCCAGCGCTTTTTGGTACCGGCGCGCCTTATAGTAAGCGTCCCCGGATTTGATGAACTCGCCGGTGCTCTCGAAGAGCGCGCCGGAGGTCGCGTTGTCCCCGGCAACGCCATAATAATGGGCGGCGCTGGAAATTTCTCCCCTTTCCTGAAACAGCTTCGCCAGGGTCAAAAAATCCTTCTTGTCAATCAGAATCCGGCGCGCCCGCTCGAACTGGCCTTTTTCTACGAGCATCCGCAGCGCCTCTTCCCAGCGCTCCGAGTAAGCGAAAAGCTCGTAATTGTCTTCCGTTAACTCCAGGCTGCCCACCACCCGGTTGAAGTCCGCCTCTTGCCCCAGAAAATAGAAGCGGATAGCGGACATTTCCGAGATTTCCTCCGGGGCCTGCCCGGATTCCCGGCGGAAGCGATTTTTTATCGGTTCGAGGGAGAAGGAGCGGAAACGGGTATAATTCTTCATGGTGGTGAAATATTCATTGTAATCCCCCCCCTTTTCCAGATAGTGCAAGCGCTTCTCTTCGGTTTCTTCCGCGTGACGATACGCACCCAGGCGGGCGGCCCATTTTTTCATCTCTTCCCGGTTGGGGTTGGCCTGGAAATAGCAGTCCATCATCTCCAAAAGCACCGCGGGAATATCCGCCTGGAAGTCGAAACCGTGGAAGAAGTAATTATACCGGGGAACCGGCTGGCTTAACACGCATTGCGCTCCTAACTCCTCCAGGTGATTTTGCAGGCAGTAGCGGGCGATCTGTTCCAGCGCTTGCAGGTCATGGGCGCCTTTGTTCCAGTATTCGAGAGCCTTGTCCTTTAGATTTCCTTCCAGGCAGCAGATTCCGGCTAAAACATTTTTGAAAACGTGCGAAAAACAGAACGCGGCGGCTTCAAAATGCTTTTCCCGGCGCAGGCGGTGCCCCTCTTCTTCGATTTCCGGGTAAGGAATCCGCCAGACAATTCGCCGGGCGCGGGGAAAATTGTTCTGCCGGTCCTCCGCCGACAATAAATAATTGGCGAGGGCGGCGCGGCGGTCTTTTATCTTTTGATACGCGTTCCCGGCGGCGTAATGCTCCCCTGCTAACTCGTAGTGCCGCGCCGCCCGGGCGTATTCCCGCAAGCGGTAAAAGCAGGCGGCGATGTTGGAGTGGTCATTGAGCAGGTAAAATCGCAACAGCGCCGGGAAGTACTGACGTTTCTCCAGTAACTGCGCTGCCTCGCTGCGCAAATCGGCTTTGCCGGGCATTTTTTTCAGGGTTTTCAGGGCATTGTCAAAATCTTTGGCTTTCTCATAGAGTTCCAGCAGGCCGGTGTAATTGCCGGTCTGCTCGTACAGGGGGATCAAACGGTTTTTCCGTTTCAATTTTTTCCATAATTTGATGGCCGCTTCATTCTCCCGGGCTCTTTCGTATAACTCCGCAGCTTTCTCCCACTGTTTAAGTTTGGCGTAAAGCTCCGCGGCCTCCCGGTGCATTCCCGCCCGCTCGTAATAGGGCGCGGCGTTTTTGCGATCTTTGAGATGGTTTAGGCTCACCTGCGCGGCTTTGGCGTAAACCCCGCCTTTCACCAGCATTTCCACGGCCTTGCGGTACTCTTTGCGGGACAGGTAAATTTCCCCTAATTCTTCAAATTGCCCCTTCTGCTCTAATAATTTCAACTGGCAGCGGAGGGCGTTTTCCTCGTTCTGCATTTCCTTCCAGGCGTGCTGGGCTTTCTCGTACTGGCCGGATTTTTCATAAAACGACGCGGCTTTCTTAAGCTCCCCGAGCTGCTCGAAATAAGACCCCGCGGCGGCAAAATCCCCGGTTTTTTCCGCGTAATAGGCCCGCGCTTTCAAAGCCAGCCGGTCTTCCCCGGCGTTTTTGTAGCACTCCAAAGCCGCGCGGTAAAATTCGCGCTCGAAAAAGTAATCTCCCTGCTCCCGCCACTCTTCCGGGGTGGAAACTACCTCCCAGATTTTGCCGATATAGGCCAGGTCGTCGGTGGCGTAAATTTTCGAGCGAATCGCCTCGCTGTCCCAAATAAACGAGGGTTCTTCGCCGTCATAGATCAGCAAATCTTTCTGCGCCCGGGTGATGGCCACGTAGAGCAAATTGATCTCATGCCGGATTTTGGCCTGGTGCATCTCCCGGTTGGAATAACTCAGGATCACCTTCCACACGTCGCTGCTGGCGGCGTCGCTGGCGAATTTCCAGAGCAGCACGGTATCGAATTCCAACCCCTTGGCCTCGTAGATGGTAAATACCAGCTCGGTTTCCAGGGATTTGCGCAAGCGGTTTTTCTCCGCCTCGCTGCGCACCAGGATGGTTCTGCGCGCCCCGGTGCTCTGCACGTTTTCCAGCATTTCCGGCTCGCCCACGCTGCAAACCACGACCGGCGGCCGCCCCTTGTATTTCCAATCTTCCATCAATTCTTCTGCTCGAACGCCTAACAGGCCGGATTTCAATTCTAAGAGGATGTTCGACAGTTCCACAATGCTCCCGGAGCTCCGGAAATTCAGGTTCAGAAAGTGGATGTCGGGGATTTTCAATTCCCGCTCGTAAAAGTGCCGCTTCAGTTCCTCCCAGCGAAAACCGCTGGGGTTGATGATCTGCTTGGTGTCGCCGCTGAGCAGCAGGTCCAACGGGCTGCGGGTAACGTGAAAGAGCAGTTCGTGCTGCACGTCGGTCAAATCCTGCACCTCGTCGCAGACCACCACGTCGTAGCGGCTGGCTTCCGCGGAGTGTTCGCTCAACAGGGTCACCACCTCCCGGCTGAGGTCCAGTTCATCCCAAAGCCCCTGGCGGTCGAGCTGCTCCTGGTACCATTCGAATATTCCGTAGATGATGCTGCGGTCGAGGAGGAAATTAGGCGCTTTTTTGCGCCCTAAGGCTTCGTAATCCATGAAGGAGAGGTACTTCTTCTGGGTCAGCTCCCGCTCCTTCAACAATACTTCCAACATTTTTTCCAGGGTGATTTGCACCCGCTCGGCTTGCTCCTCGGCGTAGCCCGGGAAGTGCTTCGACAAACTTACCAGGTCGGTTTGCAGGTATTTCTGAACGAATTTTTCCAGCTTTTTCAGCGATTCCATCTGCGAGAAGGCGAACAATTGCTGCTGCACGGCATTCAACAGCGCCGGGGGAAGCGGGCCGCTCTTCAGGGAAGCATGGGCTTTTTTTAACACGCTGAGATTGATTTGCGGCAGCGCTCCCTTGATCATGGAGCGAATTTCTTCCCAGATCAGCGGGGGATCGAACTTGCGGGCCTGGCTGTTGGGGCGGATCAATTGCTGGAAACGCTCGAAATTGACTTCGTTTTCCAGCGGAAATTGGCGGTGATAACTTTCCGCGGCTTTCAAACAGTACTCTTTGAAGGTGAAAAAATCCGGCGGCTTCATCTCCGCCGCCCAGGGAGTGGCGTTCAACAAGGCGTGGAACAGCCTGGCGGCGGAATTTCTCAAAAACTGGTTATAAGTGATAAACAGCTTCTTTTTCTCGGCCAGCGACAATTTCAAGAGGTAGTAAATGCCCAGGGTGGTTTTTCCGCTCCCGGCGGTGCCGGAGACCATCATGGGCAGGGGTTTGTTCAAGATATCTTCCTGCTCCGGGGTGAGGTACAGGGCCAGCTCGAAATCCTCCTGGCGGTAGTCTTCGATGCGTTGCCAGTTCTCTTCGTTCAGAAAATACCAGCGTTGGGTGGCGGAATCATCCAGCACCTTCTGGGTAATATTTTCCTGGGAGCGGTAGGATGGCTCCAGGTCTTCCAGAAGGGTCTCTGCAATGGATTCTTCCTGGAAGGGTTTGAACTGGAGGAAGGGCACATTCGCGGGAATATTTTTGCTGCCGCGGCTGATGTCATCGTGGGAAACGATCCCCCAGACGTAGATCAGCAGCGCCGGCCCGGAGGCGCCGATTTCCGGCTCGCTGCCCATGGTGAACAGAATCCGGTTGGCGCGATCGAGGCGGGCTTCAAAAATGGTCTTGTTGCTGGCAATACTTTTGATTTTCTTGACTTTCAGCCCCCCCTCCCAGTAGCCGATTTCTAAGTATTCGAATTTTTGGCGCACTTTCCGCCGGTAGTCCGGCGGCTGCTGGATCAGGAATTTTTTGAAGGAATCGTTGATCAGAACTTTTATCATAATTCTTCCCCGGAGATCACCATGGACGTTCAGGAATCAAACTGCTTATGAAGCGCCATAAATTATATCAAAGCTTCTATAATTGCAATAGAGGAGGGAGAATGAAGGAAAAAATAAACCCTGCCGGAGACCATGGAATGTCTCCGGGCTTTCTAAAAGCGGTTCGGGGAAAAGAATCGTTCGGAGCGCGCCCCCGGGCTTAGTCCCGGGCGGCGCTGCTGCTGAGGGTTTGGGTAGGCGGCGAGCACGCTGCAAAAGGCCGCCGGCAGTCTTTCCGCGGGAAAACTTAATCAACCTTACAGCGTGGGCGGCTATTCCTGATACTGAGATTTGATTCGGGTTTCCGGGGTCAAGATGATAATGTGTCCCAGAATGTTGATGGAGTAGCTCTCCGGCTCCACGCCTTCCACTTTCCCGGTGCACTTGACGAGGTTCTTTCCATCTTCTTTGAGCTCCGTTGATTCCACCTCGAACCCCAGGAATTCCCCCTCGCCGGTGTACTGGCCCCGTACTTTCACGGCCATACCCGGTTTGATGTCGGAGAAGGATTTGATAATTTCGAGAGCGTCGTTGTACCTGGTGGTGTTGTCAAATTTGATGGGAAGTTCCTGAATATAGATGGTTTGTTCTTCCGGGGCCACCCGGGTCACCGCGCCCCCGACTTCCCAGTCATCGTCTTCCATTTCCTGCTCCAGCGTTTTGATTTCGCTAACCAGGATGGTAAACTCCTGGCGGGGCGAGCCTTCAAATTCGATCCACTGGCCCAGCTTCAGCTTGCTCAAGAAGCTCTCCGGTTGCTGAGCCTGCGCCGTGGGCCAGAGATTGATAACAACAAACATCATTGCAGTGGCAATAAGCGTAACACGCTTCATGGTTTATCCTCACTTATAGGGACTGTGAATGGTTTCTAAAAAAATTACCGCGTTTTTTTAAATATTCGTAACTATTCAGGCATTTTGCCACAGAGGCACAGAGAGCACAGAGATATGGAAAAGTTTGTTAAACAAACCCATTTTGCAGAAAAAAATGTTCCATTTACAGGGGCAACGGTTCTAAATGCTCAAAATTTTTCCTCTGTGATCTCTGTGCTGAATAGTAACAAATATTTTTTCGTTTGGTCGGCCCGACAGATACCCGGTTGGGCGCGCCAACAGTAAGCGGTATCCTCAGGAGCGTTTATACCGAGACCCATCCCGGAAGGCCGGGACAAGCCTGATCAAGCGGATGGGAATTTATACTCCGGGCGTTCACATATTGCGTTATTAATCACTGCTAACAGATTGGGAAAATTGTCGAAACCCGGACGAAGCCGGCGATGAAACTTGCCTGCAATTTTGTGATATTCGTCATATGAAATAAAATTTTATTTGGGTTCCTTGCTCTAACTTGGGGAAGAATTTGACAAACAAGAATGTTTCCGTACTCAAGTGAAGTCGGTTATAGAAATCAATATTAGACCTTATTCTCTTCTAAGTGTTTGATATTCTTGAGAGTAGTTATAAAT
>CAZFVV010000180.1:0-9788 GCA_964522165.1 uncultured Calditrichaceae bacterium | reverse complement strand
CTACAGAGGGATCGCAATTGTGAGTCAGTATATCAAAGTCTTAAAGTAGAACTAATTGCCAATTGCTAATTAAAACAGCCGGAGTGCCACAAAGTGCCCAATGGCACTATAGTAGTTTTGCACACGCAACTCCCGGCGTGATGAAGTGCTTTTGTCAGCCGGGATGCTCATAAATCGTAAACTGTTGATCTTCAATCGAAAATCGCCATTGTTATGAAAGAAAAAATCCTTATCGTCGAAGATGACATCAATACCTTGAACGGCCTGGCCGAAATCCTGGAAGAAGAGAACCTCGAAATCTCCAAAGCCAAGAACGCCCGCATGGCCCTGGGCGAATTCAACAAAGGCGCTTTTGACCTGGTGTTGATGGATTACCTGCTGCCGGACCAAAACGGTTTGGAGCTATCCGGCGTGCTGCTGGAGAACCAGCCGGACATCAAAATCATTATGATGACCGCTTTCGGCACCGTCAAAAACGCCGTGAACGCCATGAAAATGGGCATCTACGACTATTTGACTAAGCCCATCAACTTAGATGAACTGCTGATCATTATCCGCCGGGCGCTGGAAGAAAAACGCCTGATCAGCGAAAACCTGGATTTGAAATCCAAATTGACCCGCACCTACCGCTTCGAGAATATTATCGGGGTGAGCGGAAAAATGCAGGAAGTGTTCCAGAAGATCGCCAAGGTCGCCGCCACGGACGCCACCGTGCTGCTGCGGGGAGAGAGCGGCACCGGCAAAGAGTTGATCGCCCGGGCGGTGCATTTCCAGAGCAAGCGCCAGAATTACGCCATGGTGGAGATCAATTGCGCTTCCATCCCGGAAAATCTGCTGGAGAGCGAGTTGTTCGGCCATGAGAAGGGAGCCTTCACCGGCGCTTATAAAATGAAGAAGGGCAAGTTCGAGATCGCCGACAAAGGCACCCTTTTCTTGGACGAGATCGGCGAGCTCCCGCTCTCCTTGCAGGCGAAACTGCTGCGGGTGTTGCAGGAAAAACGCTTCAACCGGGTGGGCGGGGTGGATAATATCGAGGTGGACGTGCGCCTGATTGCCGCCACCAACGCCGACCTGGAAAAACGCATGGTGGAAAAACTATTCCGGGACGATCTCTACTATCGCCTGAACGTTATCCCGATCCTGATTCCCCCGTTGCGGGAGCGTTTGGAGGATATCGGCCCCCTCACCGACCATTTCCTCAAGAAATACGTGATGAAGGACCAGCGCCAAATCCAGGGAATTTCGGAAGATGCCCGCAAGCTCCTGATGGGCTACGACTGGCCCGGCAACGTGCGGGAGCTGGAAAACGCCATCGAGAACGCGGTGGTGATGTGCGAGGAGGCTTATATCGGCGCCCAGGACCTCCCGGCCTATTTGCAGGGGCCCCGGGCCACCGGCTCTCCCCTGTTCGACCGGGTGCTGGAGGATAGCACCCTGGGCTACAAGGAAAAGTTAGAAGCCTGCGAACGGGAAATCATCCGCCAGGCGCTTATCGAAACCGGGAACAACAAAACCCAGGCCGCCAAAAAATTAGGTTTCACCCTGCGCACTTTAAGGAATAAGGTCAAAAAGTATAATTTGTAAAGCGCGAACCGCCTCCCCCGCGGCCCCGGGAAGCAAATGCACGAGCCTCCATGGAAATAAAATTTTGTTACCGTCATCCGGCGGTGATTGCTAAAACCCGCTGTTATCACTGCAAAAAAGACATTTGCCTGGAATGCCGCCGGCACCTGAACCACCATTATTTTTGCGGGCGCAAATGTTACGCTCTATTCCGCTTGCAGCAGGTTTGGGCTCCGCTCAAAAAACGCAAATTTCCCATTCTGCTGGGTTGGAACGCGGTGTTGACGTTAGGATTGCTGGCGCTGGCGCTCTATCTCCCGGGGGCCAGAAACGCCTCCCCCGTAGAATCGCCGGCCTCGCTCCCGGTAGATCCCGGCGAGAGCTTTCCGGTCCCCCGGCCCGATCAAATCGACTCCCTGGCGCGCAGCGGGCGGCCGTTCCGATCCCCGATACTTGCTCAAAAGACCTATGAGCTGAATCTTTCCCTGGAAAGCGGGGCGGTGCTCACGGTCTGGCGCAACGACTGGCCGATTCTCAGCCAGATCGTTTCCTCCGGGGGCGCTCAACGCTTTCCCCTTGCGTTGCAGTATGGCCGCAATCTCATCCGCATCGGGGTGTGGAACCAGCGCCAGCAATTAGTGTACGAAGAACACCTGGAAATCACTTACAAAAACTCCCTGGTGGAAGCGCTGCGTTACCCGGTGGTGCGCGGCAATCGCCAGCGGCGGCAGCTTTCGCTTACCTTCGACGGCGGCTCCAGCGCGGAAGGCGCCGGGGAAATCTTAACCATTCTGAAGGAGAAACAGGTCCTCACCACCATGTTCCTCACCGGGCAGTTCATCGAAAAATACCCCGGGCTGGTGCTGGAAATGGTCAACGCCGGGCACGAAATCGGCAACCATACCTACGACCATCCCCACCTCACCACCTTCGAGCAAAACCGCCGGCACGATAGCGCCCCGGGCGTGACCCGGGAATATCTCCAGCGCCAGTTGCTGCGCACCGACAGCCTCTTCAACGCCCTGGTGGGGCATCCCATGAAGCCCTACTGGCGGGCGGCTTACGGGGAATACAACCAGGAAATCTTAGACTGGGCGGCGGAAGCGGGCTTCCGGCACATCGGCTGGAGCAACGGTTTTGATACTCACGACTGGGTGAGCGACGAAAACTCCGCCCTCTACAAAACCCCGGAGGTCGTGCGGGACGCCATCCTGGGCAAAGACGACGCCAGCCAGAGCTTGAACGGCGCGATTGTGTTGATGCACCTGGGAACGGAGCGGCAGAACGGCAGGATGTACACCATGCTGTCGGAATTGATCGGGGAATTGCGCTCGCGCGGCTTCGAACTATCCCCGGTGCGCGATTTATTGATCCCTTAAAGCGTTTTTAATTGCCAATTGCCAATTGGTAATTGCCAATTCGAAAAAAACCCCTGAACCTTTTAGCAGGTTCACGTTATAATACACTGCAAACGCCCCTAAGCGGCGCTTTTCACGGATGCCCGATGCAATAAGCCAGTTTACGAGCATCGAGTATCAAACATCGAGCATCGAGCACGCGCGCATCGAGCAACGGAATGAAACACAAGCGAAGTTGGCATTTTTACCTTTTCATTACCCTCATGTCGGTAGCCCTGGGATGGTACCTGCTCTGGACCTTCACCCCGGTCAAAACCGAAATAAAGACCTTGCTGGTCAAGAAACTCCAGCCCTACTTCGGAGAGCTGTTTTTGATCAACGATTTCTCCGCGGGCTTCAATTCTTTATCATTGTACAAGCTCCGCGCCGCCGATGAAAACGCCACCTTCAGCCTCGACCTGGAAGAGATACGCATCGGATTCAATCCTTTTAAACTCATCACCCACAAATTTCAAATTCCCCACTGCATCACCTCGGTTACGTTGGTCAATCCCAAATTCAACCTCTACTATTCGGAAAAATCCACTCCCGCGGAAAGCGGCGCAATCCCCATGGAAAAACTTTTCCAGGACATATTTTCAAGCATCCGGAAATTTCCCGCCATCAATTTTATCTCCATCGAAGAGGGGGGTATCCTTTTGAAAGCGCCGGGAGGCAAGGAATTCCCCCTCCTGAACCGCCTGGCGGGGCGGGTGGCCTATTCTTCCGAACTGGAGCAGGCGGATTTGAATCTGCAAGGAGAATTCTTGGGCGCCGCCAATTCTTCCATCACCTTAACCGGCGCGGTGGATTTTCCGGCCAGGCAATTCTTTGCGGATTTGGCCCTCAACGAATGTATCATTACCTCCAACTGGCCCTTCTGGAAACTTGGCTTTTTGAAGCTGGAAAACGCCCGGCTGGCGGGCCGGGTGGGAATCACCAACCGGGGGTTCTCCCCGGACAGCCTCGCTTTTGACGGCGCCATCCGGGTGCGGGATTTTTCCATCTACATCCATAACCAGCACGCCCGGGCGGCGGAGCTTACCCTGCGCTTCCTCCGGCGCGGGGTGGTCATCGAGCCGTTTGCCTGCGAAATCGAAGACGGTGCGGGGCAGTTTTTTGGCGCCGTGGCGGACCTGTTCCGCCCGGAAGCGGACTGGCATTTGGAAGTGGAGAACTATTCCGCTGCGAATCTCAAAAAATCGCACAGCATTTTTGAGTACGCCTACCAGGGGCAAATTGCCGCTCGCGCCGCGTTTACCGGCCCGTTCAACTCCCTCGACGTCACCGCCGACCTGCGCTGCCCGGCGCTATTGTATGCCGTGGTACCCTTCAATACCGTGCGTCTGCGCCTGAAATACAATACCCAAACCAAATTGATGGAATTCCCGTACCTGCGGGCGGATTTTATGAAATTCCGCACCCAGGGAACCGGGGAGGTGGATTTTGAGGAACATCGAATCGAACTCGACCTGGACTCCGACATTTCCGTGCCGGAGAACTACTTTAGCATTCTGAACGCCCTGAACGGCGGGAAAATCCTGCTGCATACCGATTTCGGGGGCGATTTCAGCGCCAAACTGTTCGGGGGAACCTTCAAATACCAGGTACACGGGCAGGACAGCCTGTTCGTAAAGGGGCGGGGACCATTCATTCTGCAGGACCAATTTTTCGACTTCACCCTCCATTCCGAAGACCTGGCGGATGATTTTGCCGTCAAGGGCACGGTCAAAAACCTGTTCAGCGATCCCAACGTGGCCGTTTTGGACGTGAAGGATTTCCCGGCGTTGCGCTTTACCCGCAATCCCCTGGCGGCCGGGTTTGTGGCCGGGCGCGCGGTCGATTTTTATTTTTCCGGCCCCTACAACTCTCTGCACGCAAAAATGAATATCCTCAGCGGGGATCGCCAGCGCGACATTTTCGCGCTTTCCGCCGCTATCCACGATATTTTTATGGAGAACCAGAAAATCAAGGGCAAATTCACCGCTTCCACCGCCCCGCAACTGCTCAAAGGCGACTTTGAAATAAATTCTTCTGAAGAGGGGATGTTCACCCGCATCGATGCGGAAAAGCTATTCCACGGGGAGCTGTTCTCCGGCGCCCGCCCCGGGGCGCCTTTCCGGGGAAATATCCGCATCGAGCGCTTCTCCATCTCCGATTACCTGCAAAACAGCCCTGCTATCGGCGCGGTTTTCGAAGAAGGGGTGATCCAGGGAGAGATGGCGTTGGAAGGAACGGTCGGCAATCCCCGGCTCCAGTTCAACCTGGAAGCGACGGATTTTATCGTGAACCGGGTGGGATATTACGACACCCGTTTCTCGGGAACCCTGGAGAATTACCGCCTGAATTTCGACAATTTTTGGGTGCGGCTGAACGGCGAGCAGGTTTTCAACGCGGATTTTGCCTGGAATCTGCAGAATGATTCCCTGAACCTGGCCATCCGGGCGGAGAACGTGGAGAGCAACTTCCTGGCCGAGACGGTATTTCGCGACCCGGAGATCATCAGGGGAAATTTCAGCTACGCTATTACCGCCGCCGGTCCCATGAGCCGCCCGGCCATTTTCGGGGACGTGCAGATCAAAAACGGGCTATTCAAAAACAATCCCTTCGATACCATCATCCTGGCTTTCGAAGATTCCGTAGCGGCCGGGGAACCGTTTTGGGAACTCAGCAACCACCTCATACGGGTGCGGAAATTCATCTATATCAACCGCGATGAGTACACCGTGGAGGGGGAAGGGTTTATCGGGGTGGATCCGGATGCGCCTATGGACGTGAAAATCACCGCCCGGGGAAACGTGCTGGCGGAACTGCCGAAACTTTTGCCCTATTTCAAAAACCCGGATTGCGAGGGGAACTTCTTCGCGCGGGTGATCGGAACCCGCTCCCGCCCTTCTTTAGAGGCGATGCGCCTGCAAATTTTCAACGGCTCCCTGGAATTCGACGGCGTCATCCCCCCTCTGGCGCAACTGAAAGCCGAGGTGGAGCTGGCCGGGGCGGGCAATTTCATCCATGTCAAAACTATCGAGGGGCTGGTCGGCAACCGCTGGGCGCGTATTTACAACCTGCCCGAGGTTACGGTAGATACCACCCGGCTCGCTCCCTGGGTATTCGACGAAGTGGGATTGAATTTGGGCGTGCTGGCCCTGGAAACCGCCGAGCAGGGCATTCCCCTGGCCATTCCCGGCATGATGGAGGAAGGAGATATCGGCTACTTTGCCGCGAGCGGCAAAAAAGCGGGGGAAAAGTTTTACTTCGCCGGCCCCCCGGAGCTGCCCTGCGCCCGGGGAACCCTGACGCTTTACAATTGCCGGGTTACCTTCCCCTTCATCGGCATGTACGACGGCGATGAAAAATTTTACGAAGACAACAAAGTGGTAGATTTTTTGATGAATATGCGCTGGGACATCAACTCCCTGCCCGGCAGGAACAACCACTACTTCGTGAAGGTGCCGGCCTACGTGGGGGAAGTTTTTATGGAGCTGGATATCGATAACGCCTCTGCCGGGCTGGATTTTAGCGGGCGATTGGCGGATGAATCCTTCCGGGTGGAGGGAGCGGTGGAATCCACCCGCGGGCAGGTGGAGTACCTGGATGTAAAGTTCCGGGTGGAGCGGTTCGGGGCGGAATTCAACCGTTTCGAGATTTTTCCGGAGGTGTATGGCCGGGCTTATACCACGGTGCGCGACTCCACCGGGAACTTTCCCCGGGACATCTACCTGGTGTTATACGTCATCGACCCGGTAACCAAAAAAGAGGTTTCCAAAGGGCGTTGGGAAGACTTTCGCTTCAAACTGGTTTCCCGGGACGAAGTGACCGGGGAGACCCAGGAACAGGTGCTCTCTTACCTGGGATACAGCGTGGGAAACCTGCAATACAAAGCCGGGGAAGTGGGCTTGAGCATGACCGAGAACTTTTTGATCCGGCCCCTCTTCCGGCCCATCGAACGCCAGATGGAGCGGGGGTTGCACGTGGATTACGTACGGCTGCGCTCCAATTTTACCGCTAATCTTTTTTACCTCAGCTTCCAGGACCGGGCGCAGCTGAACTCCACCACCTTTTTGGCCCCGAATTTGAACAATAATATTGATCCGGCGTTACTATTACTCCATAGCTCAGGCATAACCATGGGTAAATATTTGCTGCGGGATCTTTATCTTACCTATACCGGCGAGTTGGTTTTGGGATACGAGGAATCCAAATTAGGCGTCAACCATACCTTTGGGATGGAATACCGGCTGTTGTATAACCTCCTATTTGAAGTGGAATGGAATAAATTTCAGTTCAACCCGTTCTATAATGAACAAATCACCAATGACTTTCGTTTCCGCTTCCGCCATTCGTTTAATTTTTGATTTGCAAAAAATACGTGAATCGTTTAATTTGTATAGTTTGAAGTAAAAAAGGGTTTGATTCAATGCGCTATAAAAAACTTAAATTGCTGTTATTTTTGATAATGGCAGCGGTTATGCTCCCGCCGGCTCTTTCTGCCCAGGTTCAACAGCAGTTTAAGATCAACAATATCCGGATCGAAGGGAACGAACTCGCCGACAGCACTCTCATCCTGTTAAATAGCGGTTTGATTCGCGGCACCTTCATCACCGGGGACCAGGTACAGCGGGCAATCAAAAATTTGTGGGCGCTGAACATCTTCTCCGATATCCAGGTTTTTGCGGAGCGCCAGGTGGGAGAGAGCCTGGACCTGCTCATCCGGGTCAAAGAATTTCCCCGCTTAGACGGGTGGACCGTGGAAGGCAACAAAAAACTGAAGAAAAAAGATATTGATAAGGAAACCGGCTTTTTTAAGGGGATGGTGCTGACCCCCTTTGCGCAGTATAAAGCCAGGCGCTCTCTCGTAAACAAATATAAAGAAGAAGGCTACCTGCTGGCGAAGGTTGACATCGATACCGTGCATACCGCCAATAATAGAGTGCAGGCCAACGTGGTGGTGCAGGAAGGCAAAAAGGTGCAGGTGAAGCGTATTCGCGTTCTCGGCCTGGATGAGCTGACTGAAAAAGAAGTGAAGAAATCGTTTAAAAAGATCAAAGAAGACCGCTGGTGGCGGGGGGCCGATTATAACCGGGAAAAATATGAAGAAGACCTGGAAAACCTGGTGAAATTCTGCCGTAAAAGGGGTTTCCGCGACGCCGAAGTGGAAAGGGATTCTATTTATTACAGCGAAGATAAGCGAGACCTGTTCATCGACGTTTACGTCAACGAAGGAAACCAGTACTATTTCGGGAAAATATCTTTCGAGGGCAACACGGTGTTCCCCTCCGAAGTGCTGGAGCGGCAACTGCTATTCAAAGAAGGTGACATTTACAACCAGGAGAATTTCGAGAAAAGCATCCGGGAGAATATCCAAAATCTTTATTACAACGAGGGGTATCTTTTCGCCAACGTTTTGCCGCAGGAAATTCCGGTCAACCAGAATACCGTGGACATCAAGCTGCGGATCAACGAGGGGCACGTGGTGCGGATCAAGGAGATTCTCATCACCGGCAATTCCAAAACCAATGAAAAAGTGGTGCGGCGGGAGTTCAAAATATACCCCGGCGACATTTTCAATCGCGCCAGGCTGGAACGCAGCGTGCGCGACGTGTGGATTCTGAACTACTTTGGCAACGTGGTGCCGGACGTGAAGCTCCTTCCTAACGACGACAAGCACGTCAACCTGGAAGTGAACGTGGAAGAGCGCTCCACCGATACCGCCAATATGAGCGCCGGCTACAGCCAGCGGGATGGGGTTATCGGCAGTATCGGGTTTGCGCTGAACAACTTCTCCTTGCGGCGGCCGCTTTCCGGCGGAGACGGGCAACGGCTGGGGTTTCAGTGGGATTTCGGAAGGTTTTACCGTAACCTCACTTTGAGTTTTACCGAACCCTGGGCTTTCGGCAGTGCCACCCTGTTAGGCTTCTCGGTGTTCGATACCCGCTTTAACGGCGCCTTCCGCCCCTGGGACGGCAAAGAGCGGGGTTTCACCGTTCAGGTTGGGCGCCGCTTCCGCTGGCCGGACAACTATTTCCGGGGCGATTGGATTTTCCGGGTCGCTGAAAACGAAATTTTCAATATCCGCAATACCATTGGATTCAACCCTAACCTGTTTGCAACCAGTTCTACCCAGGTAAGCATTACCCAGATATTCCGCCGGGACAGCCGCAACCGCCCGGAATTCCCTACCCTGGGAACGGTTTTCAACCTCCGTACCAAACTCGCCGGCGGCCCCCTGGGCGGGGATGAAGATTTCATCAAAAATATATTTTCGATCGAATCCTACAGTCCGCTTCTATTAGGCCTTGTGCTTTACCTGGAAAGCATGTTCGGTTCCATCAACGGGTTGCACAGTAATTATTACATCAATCCCAACGAGTTGTTCTTCATGGGCGGTTCCGGCCTGGGATACTCGGAATCGCTGCGGGGTTACGACGAAGGGCGGGTTGGCCCTCCCCAGGGGGGACGTTCCATGGCCCGCTTCACTGCGGAGCTGCGCTTTCCCATTGCGCCCAATCCTACCATTTTCGGGCTTTTTTTCATGGAGACGGGAAACGCCTGGGAATCTTCTTCGGAATTCAACCTTTCGGAAATGCGCCGCTCCGCCGGGGTAGGCGCGCGGCTGTTTATGCCTTTGCTGGGGATCATCGGGGTGGATTTTGGTTACGGGTACGATTATTACGACCGCTTCGGGAACCGCAAAGGGCAGTGGAAAATCCACTTCAAATTCGGGCAATTTTAAGGATGCAGCGTGATGCGTGAAAGGTGATATGTAGGGGTATAGAATATGAAATTACTTTTTACGTTTTACGCATCACGTTTCACGCATTACGTCTC
>CAZFVV010000179.1:0-9796 GCA_964522165.1 uncultured Calditrichaceae bacterium | reverse complement strand
GTGCCGAAGTTGAACTTCGGCACGAAGATCGACGGACTTTCTCTGCCGGGGAGTAGTAGTCGATTTTCATGTTAGAAATTAGCCAATCAGGTTTTAAAAGCAAGCGGATATTGTGCTCATAAAAGTCCCCGCGCTGCAAATTTTTCTGTGAAACTTAAACCCACAAACGGCGTTTACAAGGTTGTCTCTTAATTATACCTCCTCCTAAAAGCCGCCAATTCCTCGTGAGTTGGCGGCTTATTTTTTCACCCCGATAGCTTGCTATACTTTACGCGGTCTTAAATGAGACTTTTTAAAGAGGATGTACACTTGATTGCACTCATTCGTTTTCCACACGCTGAAGCGTGGCAATCAAAGATTACCTCACTTCAGTGAGGAATGCCCCCCCTCAAAAGTCTCATTAAATCCCGCGCGAAGTATATAAGCCATCCCCGACAACTTTCTCCCCCGCGCAGCCGGGTCGCCGGGAGCGCAAAATATTTCCAGGGAGTATTTGTGGCGCGCCCGTTTGGGGATTAAATTTCCGGCTGAATTCAGGTGGAAGGTAAGTAGGCGCTAAATCGTGGTTGAGATGAAAGCGCAAAACTTAGCAACCAACTCGTTCCAAAACTCCTGTTTTGGAACGCAATAATCGTGAAAACTCTGCTTCCGGCCACAAAAAGCGCAGAATTTGCATGCGAAACTGGAGTTTCGCGTGCAATTACGTTCCCAAAGAGACTTTGGGAACGAGGTTTCGCGGACTTTGTCTCCGACCACGTTTAAGCGCACACATACCAGGTGGAAAGGCCCCGTTTAAAATGTTCGAATACCAGGAAAAGCGCCGTTTTTTTGCCCAGGTTGCCGGGGGCATGGAAGAATTAGGCGCAGAAGAATTAAGCGAGTTGAACGCCTGCAACCTCCGCGCGGCTTACCGGGGGCTTTATTTCGAAGCGGACAACCCCGCCCTATACCGCATCAATTATACCTCGCGCCTGATCACCCGCGTTCTCGCCCCGTTAACCTCTTTTAAATGTTCCGGCACGGATCAGCTTTATCGAAAAGCAAAATCGCTGAACTGGAATGAATTCCTCAACGCCGACCATACCTTTGCCATCTTCGTCAATGTGGCCAACAGCCGCATAACCCACTCCCGCTACGCCGCGCTGCGCCTGAAAGACGCCATCGCCGATTTTTTCAGCGAACGGTTTAATAGGCGGCCCGGCGTGGATACCGAAGACCCGGACGTGTGGATCAACCTGCACATCGAAAACGACCGCGCTACTATCAGCCTGGATACCTCCGGCGGCTCCCTGCACCGCCGGGGATACCGTAAAAAAAGCGTGGAAGCCCCCATGCAGGAGACCCTCGCGGCCGCGATCATCCGCCTCTCACAATGGGACGGCTCCCGGCCGCTCTACGATCCCATGTGCGGATCCGGCACCCTGCTCTGCGAGGCGCTGATGCACTATTGCCAAATTCCCGCCGGTTATTTGCGGAGACGTTTCGGGTTTGAGTTCCTGCCCGATTTTGATCAATCTCTCTGGCAATCCGTAAAAGCAGAAGCAGACCGGTGCATCCGCAAGATTCCCGGCGCGGGCAGCGAGGGAGAAATTCCCATCGCCGGGAGCGATAATTCCTACAAAGCGATCGGCGCTTCCTCCGCCAATCTTCGTATATTGCCCTTAGGGGAGCAGGTCAAACTAAAACCGCTGGATTTTCGAAACATTCCCCAGTTGGAGAACACCCTGATTGTGTGCAATCCCCCCTACGGCATTCGCTCGGGAAAGAAGGAGGACATGGCCGGCTTCTACAAGTATTTCGGCGATTTTTTGAAGCAGCGCTGCCGGGGAGCTGTTGCCTATATCTATTTCGGAGACCGGGAGTGGATCCCCTGCATCGGCCTGCGGCCCTCCTGGAAAAAACCCCTGGTCAACGGCGCCCTGGACGGCAGGCTGGCGCGGTTCGAGATGTATTAACCGTCTATTTACCCTTCAGCATCACGCGTCAAAGATTCGCCGCAACAACTCCCGCCGCGCCTTCACCCCACGCCGCCCGAAAACCCCTATTTCACCAGCGCCATCCGCTTTGCCAGCACCCGGGTATCCGCCTTCAGGCGGTAAATATAAGCGCCGGAAGCGGCCGGGATGCCCTGTTCGTTATGGCCGTCCCAGGAAACTTTGTGCAAACCGGCGTGCAGGTTCTCCGCCAGCAAGGTTTTAACTCTGCGCCCGGTTACGTCAAAAATCTCCAGGGTTACCGGCGCTGCTTTTTTCAAAGAAAAGCGAATCTCCGTTCCGGCGTTGAAGGGATTGGGATAATTTTGCAGCAGTTCGGAATCTTGCGGCTGCCCGGCCCCGCCGGCAGCAATGCCGGTGATCTGGCTGAGATCGAACTTGAACATAGAACGCCCGTAAGTGGCCGCCACGAGGGTGCGGGTGGGATGGTGCAGCGCCATATCGGTGACCGGCGCGAGGGGCAGGCCGGCGCCGAGGAACTGCCAGTCGCCGCCCAAATCCTGGGTGAAAAACACCCCCACGTCGCTGGCGACAAACAGGGTGGCGTTATCTTGCGGATCGACGATCACGTCATTCAAAGGCGCTTCCGGCAGGTTGCCGGAAATGTCTTCCCAGGCGCTCCCCGCATTGGTGGTGCGGAAAATATGGGGCAGGTACTCATCCCAGCGGTAACCGGAGAGGGTTACATAAGCGGTCTGGGCGTCAAGCGGATCCACCGCCACCCGGGTAATCCAGCGAACCGGCAGATTCTGGGAAATCAACATCCATTCCCCGCCGCCGTTTTGGGTAACCCACACGTTGCCGTCGTCAGTTCCCGCGTAAATGGTGTTGCCGTCCGAGGGCGCGACGGCAATAGTGGTGATAGTCGCGAACGCCAGATTGCCCGAGGGCGGGCCATTGGATAAGTCCGGGCTGATGGGCGCCCAGGAGACCGCCCGGTTGACGGTTTTATTCAACTGCTCGGTGCCGAAATAGAGGATTTGGGGATTGGAGGGATCCATTGCTAAGGGGGAACTCCAGTTGTTACGGTTTCCGGCCACCCCGTTCAGGGCATAAGTAAACGAAATGCCGCCGTTGGTGGAGCGCCCTAAGCCGCCGTACTGGCTCTCCGCGTACACATAGTTGTTATTGGAAGGATCGACCAGCACGTAGAAGCCGTCCCCACCGTATATATTTTGCCAGTCGTTCAGCCCGCCGGTGAGGGTGCGGTTGGTGCCGTTATCCTGGGTTCCCCCGTAGAGCCGCTGGGGGAATTGGTAATCGATTTCGCAGGTATAAAATTGAGTGATGGGGAGATTGGGCGATTTGGTGTACGAAGACCCGCCGTTTTGCGAGACGTAAATCCCCCCGTCGTTCCCGGCGACGATGAAATTGGGGTTCTGGGGATGAATATACAACCCGTGCTGGTCCACGTGCATGGAGCTGGAACTGTAGAACCAGCTTTGCCCCCCGTTGGTAGTTTTGTAAACATCCAGCCCCATGGCGTAGGCAATATTAGGATTGGCGGGATCGACCCGGATGTTGCCGAACCACCAGCCGTAGGAAGCATAGAAGCCGCCCAGCGCGCCGTCGGTGGTGCGGGCCCAGGAGTCGCCGCCGTTGGTGGTTTTGTACACCCCGGCAAAGTAGCCCACGTTATCGGCGTAAATGGCGTAGAGAACTGCGGGGTTGGAGGCGGAAACCGCGATCCCGATTCGCCCCACCGCCGGGGAATTATTCGGCAGACCGTTGGTGAGCTCCTGCCAGGTATCCCCCCCGTCGCCGGAGCGGTACAGCCCGCAGGTGAGGCCGCCGTAGGAGCGCCTCTCCGGGCGGCGCACCCGCTCCCACGTGGCGGCGTACACGATATTGGGGGAGGCAGGATTCAGCGCCACATCCACGCAGCCGGTGGAATCGCTGATAAACAACTTTTGCTCCCAGGTTTGCCCGCCGTCAGTAGAGCGGTAAAGCCCCCGCTGGGGATTATTCCCGAACAGTTTCCCCATCGCCGCCACGTAGATGCGCTGGGGATTCTGCGGATCAACGGCCACCCGGGCGATGTAATGGGTTTCCTCCAGCCCTAAGTGCTCCCAGCTCTGCCCGGCGTCGCCGGAGCGGTAGAGGCCGAAACCGTCATAAGTTTGCGAGCCGCCCCCGGCGTTCACTTCCCCGGTACCCACGTAAACCACGTTGGGATTGGTGGGATCAAGCGCGATATCGCCGATGGAGAAGCTCAGCGCATCGTCGAAGATCGGGGTCCAGCTCTGCCCTCCGTCCACGGATTTGAAAACTCCCCCGGAAGCCGCCCCGGCGTAGATGGTGTCGAAGCTGGTGGGGCTGAGTTCCACGTCGGAGATGCGCCCCCCGATGTTGGCAGGGCCGGCGGGTGTCCAGGGAGCGCTGCCTGACGCGTTACCACGGGCGGCGCTCTGCGCTTTCATCTCCTGGGCCTGGCGCAGCGCTTCGTGGTAAACCGCGCGGTTGATTTCTCCCTGCGGAAAAGCGCGCTGGGCGAAGAACCAGTCGTTGGGGACTGCTTCCGCATCATTTTTACCCGGGAAAGGTCTGTTAAGAATTCCCGCCACAACCAGTAAACCGGCGATAGCTGCTATAGATAATAATATCCAATATCGTTGAAGCAAGGCCATGAATTCATCCTCCGTTTTGTTGAAATGGTCGAGGATAATATAACCTCTGATCTTTTCATAGTAAAAAGTTTTCCCGTTTTGCAAGAGGTCATTTTCATTATAAATCTCGCCGGAATTCAGGGGAACTTATTCGGCAGGTTGGGGGAAGGTTTCTATGTATAATGCGCGCCCTGGGATGATCATATGAGTTAAATTGTACAAAACGATACGCGGTTAAAGAGGATTAGGGGGTTGGAAAGAAATAACGTACCAGCTTCCCCTTCTGTTTGTAGGATAATTATCCGCGTTTGGCTGGTACATTAAACTTTTACAACCCCCTTAAGATAAAAAGCAAAGAAGCTGCAAATGTTATGTACACGGCCCGAATTACGAATAACTTCATAAATCTTTGTGGTTCTGAGCCTTAGGATCGGTCAAAAAATAATTTGTTAAAATCGTATTGTCGGATGTCATTCCGGTTTTTCCCGTTTTTGGGGAAAATACCGGAATCTTCTGCGGAGATTCCGGCATTCCGCTTCGCTACAGCCGGAATGACAGGTTTGGCTAAATTTAACAAGTTATTTTTTTTATCACTCCAAAGTGGCTGAATAAATACAAAAAATTCTCTATCCAAGCAGCACCGCCCGCACCGGGGAAGCCTCCCCGCCTTTAATTTTCAAAGGCAGGCAAATTAGGGTATAGCGCCCCGGGGGAACCGCCGCCAGGTTAATTCCCTCCAGGATGAAAATATCGTTCCCCAGCAATTTACGATGCACCGGGTAGGTTCCATCGCCATGCCGCTCCACCGAGATGTAATCGATGCCCACCAGTTTTACCCCTTTCTCCAGGCAGAAATCCGCCCCTTCCGGCGATAGCTCTACAAAATCTTCCGCAAACACTCCGCTTTTACAGCGCCCGCCCAGGGAATTTGCGGTCTTGAAAAGCAAAGCATCCCCGCGGAGAATATCGAGCGATTCCAATTCCAGCGGGCGGATTGTTTCCGGGTCTTTTATCTGCCACACCATTGCCGGGAGAATGAATTCCTGCGCCGGGTAGCGGTCGATGGCGCATTCCGGGCGGTCGAAGAAGTGAGAGGGGGTGTCCAGGTGGGCGCCGGCGTGGGCGCTCATGGAGAGCCGGGAGACGTCTGCGGCGTCCCCGTTGCGCAGGGCGTAGAGCATTTCCCGGCGGAACGGGGGATCGCCCGGGTAATCAATCGCCTCCTCTCCTAACAACACGCTGATGTCGTAGATGGTGTGGTAGGGTATCATTTTGTTTTGATGGGGAATGGAGTTTGAGTTGACAGGGGCAGGGGCGGGTGGCAGGGGGTGGAATCAACGAATGCTGGCAACTCATAGATTCCCGCTTTCGCGGGAATGACACAGCAGGGATTGATTCCTTGCTATTCCCATGAAATCGGTTTATCATACTCTTTACACCTGCGACTGCCCCTGCCCCCTGCCCCTGCAAAACTGAAGTTTTGCACTCCGTCCCTGCTACTATCCCTCCTCCTGGCGGGGTAAATAAATCTTGAAGATGGAGCCCTTGCCCGGCTCGCTGTACACGTCGATGAAGCCTTTATTTTGCTTGACGATCCCGTACACCGTAGAAAGCCCCAGGCCGGTGCCTTTTCCCTTTTTCTTGGTGGTAAAAAAGGGTTCGAAGATATGCTTCAACGTTTCGGAGTCCATCCCGGTGCCGGTGTCGCTGACCGCGAGAAGCACGTAGAGGCCGGGTTGCGCGTCGATATGCTTTCCGGCCATTTCTTTATCCACGGTTACGTTGTTAGTGCCGATGGTCAGTTTGCCCCCGCCGGCCATGGCGTCGCGGGCGTTCACGGCTAAGTTGATGATGATTTGCTCGATCTGCACCGGATCGATCTTCACCTTTCCCAGGTCCGGATTCAAAATCGTGTGCATTTCGATATCCTTGCCGATCAGCCGGAGGAGAATTTTGGCGACGTTTTCCACCACCTCGTTCAAATCGATCACCCGGGGCTGCACCACCTGCTTGCGGCTGAAGGTGAGGATCTGATGGGTGAGGATGGCCGCCTGGCGGCTGGTCTGTTTGATTTGCTCCGCGGCTTTGCGCAGGGGGTCCTCGGAGTTCATCTTCATCAATAAAATCTCGCTGTTGGCGCTGATAACCGAGAGAAGATTGTTGAAATCGTGCGCGATGCTGCCCGCCAGGGTGCCCAGGCTCTCCATTTTCTGGGACTGCACGAACTGGCTTTCGATCTCTCGCCGGCGGGTATCATCGAAGACGTATCCCCGGATAGTTTGCAAATCCCCGTTTTCCCCGAATTCGCCGATCACGTTTTGCACCACGAAAACGATTTTGCCGTCGCGGCGCTGCAATTCCAATTCGTGCGATTCTAATTTCTTCTCTTTGCGCAACAATTCCAAAAACGAAGCTTTGAACTTGGGATCGGGGTTGAGATCGAAGAAATTGCCCTTCATCGCTTCATCTACCGATGCGAAGCCGAAAATGCGGGCGAAGGAGGGGTTGCAGGTGATAATAGCTCCCTGCGGGGAGATGATGAAATTGCCGGTCAAATCTTCTTCGAACAGGCGCCGGTAGTTGGTTTCCTGGCCGTTGAGGGGAGCCGCCATTTTTTTGCTGGCGGAAACATCGCGAATAATGGCCAGAAAGCCAATGCGGTTTCCCTGCGCATCTTCTACCGTGGTTTCGACCCTTTCGCCGGTGAGCGTCTGGCCGGTTTTCTTCTTGAAGAGGATTTCCCGGGCCGGGGCGGCCTCTTTTCCGTTGGCCCCCTGCCCGGGGTTCGCCGCATTCCTGAAATCTTTGGCGTCGGCGTAGAGAATCTCCTCGCTTTTGCCCTGCAATTCATCGGGCGCATATTCGAACAGGGCGCAGAAAGCGGGGTTCACCAGGGTGATTTCCCGCTTGTTATTGGAAAAAACGACCGCCTCCGGGTTCGCGTTAAAGATCGTCTCGAATTCCGCCGTTTTAAGGCGCAGGGAGGCCTCGGCGCGTTTCCGCGATGAAATATCGGTGTAAGTGCCGATCACTCGCAAGGCCCGGCCCTCCCCGTCCCGCTCCACCACCCGGCCGCGATTTTGAACCCAAACCCACTCTCCTTTTCGGGATTTCAGGCGGTGCTCGGTTTCATAATAGGGGGTGCGGCCTTCTAAGTGCTCGTTTAAGGCGTGGTTTACCGCGGTTTTGTCTTCGGGATGGAGCAGCGCCTCCCAGGCATAAAGGTTAGGGGTGAATTCACCCTCCCGGAAGCCTAACATCGCCTCCCACTGGGAGCTGAAGTGAATTTCCCCGGTCTCCACGTTCCAGTCCCACAACCCGGAATTGTTGACCTCCAGGGCCAGTTTTAAGCGTTCATCGAAATGCCTCGACGGGGGCCCCCCATCCATCCCCGCTGCCGGGGCATTTTTCTCCGCCAAGGCAGCTTCCACCGCGGGAAGCAGGCGCTCCAGGCGCTGTTTTAAAATAAAATCCCGGGCGCCGGCCTTGATGGCGGCCACCAGCGCTTCTTCATCCCGCTCCTCGGAAACGACGATAAGCGGGGTGGCGGGGGCGTTTTTCCGCAGCAACTCCAGGGCAGCCAGAACGCTAAAGCGGGGTAATTTATATTCGGAGATCACCAGATCCCAGGATTGGCGGGAGAGAGCCTCGATCAAGGTAGAAGAAGAATAAACCCGTTCCCGGAAGATATCGTACCTGCCGCGGCCGAGTTCCTCGCATAACATCGCGGCTTCCTCTTCGGAATGCCCGATGATAAGAACATGGAGAGTCTTCTTCATTCATCTGTCCTTTTGGCTTGCTCCGGGAAAACGCCGAAACCCCCTGGGAAGTTGAGCTTTAAGCCCAACATACAATAATTCTCCTTTTCCAAATAAGTGTGATAAAATTCACCGCTGTCAAAGCAATATTTTGGATAGTTTCTGAAAAACCCCTGGCGTCGCCGCCTTCCGATTTTTTACTTGCGACGGAAATTAAGGTTTGTTCAGCAAATATTCCATAGTTAAAATCTACTTTACGATATTTTAAACTTTTTGGCGGCGGGAAAGTTTAGCAAGGCGCGTTTATGAGCGAACCGATCAGCGATGAGTTGACCGCGGCGATCATTGCCGGGGGGAAAAGCCGGCGCTTCGGCGCGCCCAAGGCCCTCGTCCGGCTGGGCAATGAATCCCTGCTCGATCACGCGCTCCGCCTTGCCGGGCAAATTTCATCCCGGGCGCTTTTGAATTACGGGGAAATCAATATTTACGAAGACAAGAACGTTCCCCTGGTGGGGGACGTTCTTCCCGGCTGCGGGCCGTTAGGGGGGATTTACTCGGTTTTGCAAGCTGCACAAACACCCTGGGTTGCGGTGCTCCCCTGCGACCTGCCCCTGCTGCCGGCGCAGGTTTACCGGATTTTATTTGAACGGCGGCAGAAAAACCGCCCGGTCAGCGCCTGCTCGGAACGGGGTCTGGAACCGCTGGTTTCCATCTGGCCGAAAACCCTCGCGGGGGCGCTGGAGGCGAGGCTGCGGAAGGGGGATTTTGCGCTGCAAACAGTGATTCGGGAATTACGGGGGGTGGAGATTTCCATGCCGCAGGAACTGCCCGGGTACCGGGCGGAATTTTTTTTGAACGTGAACCGGAAAGAAGACCTGGAACAAATAGAGCTCTATTTGCGAAGAGGATTATGGGCGCTTGATTGATGAACTGGTAACCATATATATTGGCGAAGTGCAAAAAGAGGAATTATATGCCGGGAAAAGAAAATGACTAAGAATAAACCCACCTATGACGCCTTTATTTCCTACTCTTCAGAGGATGGGTTATTTGCAAAAAACCTGGCCAATGCCTTGAGAAACCAGGGATTAAAAGTATGGTACGATGAAGGGAAATTGCGATTTGGCGACTCCTTTCTTCGGGAAATAGAGAATGCGCTGGAAGAGAGTCGCTATTTTATTCTGATTCTCTCGCCCTCCTATTTTGATAAACAGTGGGCAAACTTTGAATTGGGTGTGGCTCTTAGCCGGGATTTTTCCAGCCGTAAAAAACATATATTCCCCATTTATGCCAGAGACATTGATCCGAAGTCTCTGCCCCCGTCACTTGTCAAACTTGCGGGCCTTTACGCAAAAGAGCACCCGGTCGATGAAATCGCCGCCATATTAGCCGAAAACATCCTGCAGGACGTTTCCGAAAGCGAAGTATAAAAGAACCA
>CAZFVV010000178.1:0-9806 GCA_964522165.1 uncultured Calditrichaceae bacterium | reverse complement strand
CTTCTTAGCTCGACTTTATCCATTTTTTAAAAATGGCCATGTATGTAAAGCAATACGTTGATTTTTTCGTGTTTGACTTTTTAAACATCGTATACGAACAATGAGGTTGAAAAAATTAACGTTGTAAATTAAGGGCTTATATAGCAACAATTTCCCTTCTCTCGAAAATGGATAAAGTCGAGCTGAGTGGCTGTTTGAAAATTCAATTTCGCATCCCAAAGGCATTCAATAGGAACGCGGATGACACGGGAAAAGCGGATTTGCACTGATTTTTTTAGGAATTCTGTTATT
This sequence comes from uncultured Calditrichaceae bacterium, assembly GCA_964522165.1. Lineage (GTDB taxonomy): Bacteria > Calditrichota > Calditrichia > RBG-13-44-9 > J075 > JABWBP01. Next base: position 9,515 of record CAZFVV010000178.1, on the reverse strand, counting down.
TGCTCCGCGAACATCCGTTTCATCCGTTTCATCCGTGTCATCCGCGTTCCTATTCTTTAGCATTAAACCGTGTACTATCACGTGACTTTTGAGAATTTTCGGGAAATGCGTGGTTTCAGCGCAAATTCTCATATGTCACGTTATAGTACGGTGTTACTCCGGTTAGCTGAGCGCCCGGATCATCACCACGGTTATATCGTCCGAAGCGGGATTACCCGCCGTAAAAGCGCGCACGTCCTCCAACAGGCTCTGTACGGAAGCAGAGGGATTCGCCAGGTGATCCCGGATGCGCGCCGTTCCGTATTCCTCGAATGAACCATTCATCGCCTCGCTAACCCCGTCCGAATACAGCAGCAGGCGGCTTCCCGCGGGCATATCCAGTTTGTATTCGGTAAATAAAACATCTTTAATGCCCAAAGGCAACCCGGAATCGACCTCTAAAAATCGCAATCCCGCCGAATCCATAAAGAGCGGGGGGAGATGGCCGGCGTTGGCAAATGTAATGCTTCGCCGGGCCGGATCGATAATCGCGTAGATCATGGTAACAAATTTGGCGCGCGGGAAGTCCTCGATCAGCACGCGGTTTACCTGCGCCAGAACCTCGCCGGGGGGCAATTCCCTTTCCGCGAACAGCCGCAGAATGCTCCGGGTCGAGGCCATCAGCAAGGCCGCGCCCATGCCCTTGCCGGAGACGTCCGCCAGCGCCAGCGCCAGCCGGCCGTCGCGCAGGGGAATGTAATCATACCAGTCGCCCCCCACTTCCTGGCAGGGCAGGCACAAACCCGTCACTTCAAAGCCGGGCAAGGGGGGCGCCTGGCCGGGAAACAGGGAAAACTGCACCCTCTGCGCTTCCTCTAACTCCCGGGCCATGCGCTCCTTTTCCTGGCGCTCTCTTTGGAACAGCCGGGCGTTCTCTATCGCCGTGGCGATGTGCCCCGCCAGCGCCTCCAGGAGCCGGATGCGTTCGGGCGGAAACGCATTCGCCTCGTGGTGCTGAAAATTGAACACCCCGATAAGCCGCCCATGTACCTTCAGGGGAATGTCAAGCTCCGAGCGGGTTGAGGCTTCGCTGACCTGGTAGTAAGGATCCACGGTCACGTCCGGCGCGTAATAGGTCTCCCCCGTTTCGCCGACGCGCCCGACCATGCCGTACTCCCCGATCTTGAAGCGGTCTCCCTTCACGTGGTAGTTAATGGTCCAGCCGCGCACCGCCGCGATCACCAACTCATGGGTTGCGTCATCCTTCAGCAGCACCCCGGAGCGCGAATAGCCGAAGGTCTGGGCGACGTCGCTCACCACTTCTTCCAGGAGAACGTCGAGGTCTAAGATCGAATTGATCCTCTGGGCCACGCGCTGCAACAAAAAAAGCTCTTGTATGCGCTGGTTTTGGTCGTCGCCGTTTATCGCAGGTTTTTCGGGCATAGATTTATCTTTTTGCTTCTTGCTCAACATCGCGTTTCACGCGGCAGATTCTTTTTGCAGCTTTTGAATTTGTTTCCCGAATATGATGCCGTTGATCGCTTCTAACGGGCCGATCAAAGCATAGAGCCAGCCGGACATCGCTGCGCGGTATCCGCCGCCGATGGCAACCAGGCTGATGGACAGCAGCGCGATGGCCACGCAGATGCCATAGGCGGAAATGCTGGATCGCGTGGTGATAATTTCCAGGGGATTCAACTCCAGTTCGCTCCGTTTGCGATAGGCGCGCCAGTGCAGCAAGACGAACACCAGAAACACGGCGAGAAAGCCGAGGCCGTAAATGATCATCAGCGATCCCCATTGCTCCCCGTGAATGGCGATCTCGCCGCGAAACTCGAAGCCCAACAGGCGATCCAGCAGGCCGTAGTTGATCAACAGCGTAAAAAGAAACTTCAGGGGATAGATATAGAACAAAATGACGAAGAGCAGCAGCGCATTGAGCACGATGGTGAAACCGTCTTGCAAACTGTAACGACGGAAAAAAAGATAGTGCGCGTACCAGATTCCCACCAGCGCTGTGAAGGTAACCCCGAACGCCGCGAAACCTTTCATCGTCTCCGCCAGGTCGCTAAACGAGCGGGGGACTTCCAACGAAACCACCAGCAAGGTGATTGCAAAGGCGAAGACCGCGTCGGTGAAGCCTTCGATGCGGGAAACCTCCCCGCCGCGCCAGCGAAAATACCCTTTTTCACCTGCGCTTTTTTGGATGAGCTGCTTGCGGATCATGCGCTTTCTTTTCTCCATTTCGTTTTGCGCAAAGCCGGTTTTGCGGCGCGGCGCTCTAATCCGATTGAGAAGACGCCAAAGAGACTAAACAACCCTGAACTTCTCAAATATAGTTTTACGAGCGTAAATTTGCTACAGGATAATTGAGGGGGAGGATTCCCGGGAGTTTTCAGGAGCAAGGGTTCGGATGGGCATTGTCGCATAAATCCGTTAAATAGTGGATATTCTAACCGCCCCAATCGTGAAGGAATCTCATGGAAGCGAAGAAATCCTATCGAGTTTCTAACTGGTCTTCCTACCTGCCTGCAACAGGCAGGCAACTGTTCCTTGATCCGACGCGGCAGTTTGACGTTTTGGTTCAATTGAGACGGCGTTGAACTTGCGAGCCTTGTTTCGGTTGCCGCTGCGTGCGACGCAAGGGCTGGTTGCCTCGATTATTGCGATGATGAAGTTGTCTTTGAAAACCCCGGATTATAGCACTCTCTGTCGTCGCCAACGCCGGTTGGAGGTTACTCTTCCGCGTATCGTTCGTGGAGAGTCGGTTCATGTGGTAGTTGATGCTACCGGCCTGAAGATTTTTGGCGAGGGAGAATGGAAAGTACGGCAACACGGATATAGTAAAAGGCGCACCTGGCGGAAATTGCATTTGGCGGTAGATGAACATACGGGAGAGATATTGGTATCTATTTTTACGGAAGCCGATTGTGGCGATGGAGAACAGTTGCCGGAGATGTTGGAGTCTATCGAAGAGCCCATCTCGCAGGTAAGCGGTGATGGCGCCTATGATAGTTGGGAGAACCACCAGGCCATTGCTCGCCGGGGAGCAAAAGCTGCCATCCCTCCTCGAGAAGGAAGCCGCATCAAGCAGCATGGTAACACTGCCAAGACTGCTTTGCCCCGGGATGAGATTCTTAGGGCTATCCGGCAACTGGGAAGGGCAGGCTGGAAGAAGGTCAGTGGTTACCATCGGCGCAGTATTGCCGAAAATGCCATTTACCGGTTGAAAACTATCTTTGGTTCCGAACTGCGCAACCGACTGCTCGAGCATCAAGCCACCGAAGCTTTTATTCGCTGCGCAGTATTGAACAAAATGACTCATTTGGGAATGCCCCAAAGTTATGCGGTGAACGCCTAATCCCGATGGTGGGGGAGGAAAACTCCACCCACAAGATGAATTATGCAACAAAGCCGATTGATTCTACCGTTCATAGTTCTCCGGGTTATTTTTTCTCACCCAAATTTCGCTGAAAGATTACTCGGAATGCCGACCTCCTTTCTGTTAAACGGATTCGAATTTAACAAAAGGAGGTCTGCATTTAAAGTCATTAATGGCATGGGGAATTTCTGATAGTTACTAAATGTTTTATATTTAACATGACATTGCCAGATTAACAGCTTATTTTTTAGCTTCATGTTTATGAGTGAAGAATGGTTCCGAAGACTGTGCAGCATTTTTAATCCCTGGTGAAGATTTAACCAATAGAAATGAGCCATGTACCGCATCGAATCCAAAATCGACCCCCACGGCAGCGAATTTCAGGAAAACCGGCAGCATAATGTAAAGCTGGTGGCGGAACTCAAAGAACGCGTGCAGCAGGTGCAAAAAGGCGGCCCCGCCCACGCCCACAAAGTGCATGAATCCCGCGGCAAACTGTTCGTGCGGGAGCGATTGAAACGGTTGTTCGACCCCGGCACTCCCTTTTTAGAATTCTCGCAGTTGGCGGCCTGGGACATGTACGATAACGAAGCCCCCGGCGCGGGAATGATTACCGGGGTGGGAGTGGTGCACGGTAAAGAGGCGCTCATCGTCGCCCACGACGCCACGGTCAAAGGCGGAACCTACTTTCCCATGACCATCAAAAAACACGTGCGGGCGCAGGAGATCGCCATGCAGAACCACCTGCCCTGCGTGTATTTGGTGGACTCCGGGGGGATTTTCCTGCCCTACCAGTCGGAAACCTTTCCCGACCGCGACCATTTCGGGCGCATCTTCTTCAACCAGGCGCGTATGTCCGCAGAGGGCATTCCGCAAATTTCCGTGGTGTTAGGCTCCAGCACCGCCGGGGGGGCTTACCAGCCGGCCATGAGCGATGAAGTGGTCATCGTTCGCAAGCAGGGCTACATCTACATCGGGGGGCCGCCGCTGGTAAAAGCGGCCACCGGGGAAGTGGTCAGCGATGAAGACTTAGGCGGGGCAGACGTGCACGCCCGCATTTCCGGGGTGGCGGATCACTACGCGGTCAACGAAGAACACTCCTTTGAGATCACCCGCAATATTTTGCAGAACCTGAATCGCCCCAAACCCACGGAGTTGGAGCGCAGCGAAATAGAAGAACCGCATTACGATCCCAAAGAACTCTACGGCGTCATTCCTAAAGACATTCGCAAGCCCTTCGACATCCGGGAAGTGATCGCCCGGCTGGTGGACGGCAGCCGCTTCCAGGAGTTCAAGGAATACTACGGTATCACCTTAGTGTGCGGATTTGCCCGGATCATGGGCTACCCGGTGGGCATCCTGGCCAACAATGGGGTGCTGTTCAGCGAAAGCTCCCTGAAAGGCGCGCATTTTATCAACCTTTGCACCATGCGCAAAATTCCCCTGCTGTTTTTGCAGAACATTACCGGCTTCATCGTGGGCAAGGAATACGAGCACGGGGGGATTGCCCGCAACGGCGCAAAGCTGGTGCACGCAGTGGCCAACGCCCAGGTGCCCAAATTTACCGTGATCGTGGGCGGCTCCTACGGGGCGGGGAATTACGGAATGTGCGGGCGGGGCTACGATCCCCGCTTATTATGGATGTGGCCGGGCGCGCGCATCTGCGTGATGGGCGGGGAGCAGGCCGCGGACGTGCTGGTGACGGTGCGCAAGCGTTCTTTGGAAAAACAGGGCGAAAAAGTAGATGAAAAAGCCCTGGAAGCCTATCGCCGGGAAATTCTGGCCAAATACGACGCCGAGGCCAGCCCTTACTACAGCACCGCCCGGATTTGGGACGACGGGGTTATCGACCCATTGGATACCCGCAGGGTGCTGGCGCTGGGCATCGCCATGTCGCTGAACGCGCCCATCCCGGAGCAGAAATTCGGGGTATTCCGGATGTAGTGCGCAGGGGGCAGAGCGTGTAGTGTGAAGCGAACCCCTGTGATAAATTTCGGATGAACTAAATCACATACAGCAAATTGTTAGAACATAAAGGAGGAGGAAAATTTCATGCAAGGCGCCAGGCAACGGCGAAGCAAAGAAAACTATGCTACCCAAGAAGATTTCTCCGAGCTGAAGGGTATTGTCAAAGAGCTGGCCCTGAGAGTCGGCGATCTGGCGGAAGCGCAGAAGAGCACCGACCAGCGGCTGAACACGCTTACCCAGCGGGTGGAGGAACTGGCGGAAGCGCAGAAGAGCACCGACCAGCGGCTGAACACGCTTACCCAGCGGGTGGAGGAACTGGCGGAAGCGCAGAAGAGCACCGACCAGCGGCTGAACACGCTTACCCAGCGGGTGGAGGAACTGGTGGAAGCGCAGAAGCGAACGGAGCTTCGTGTTGAAGAGTTGGCGGAAGCTCAGAAGCGAACGGAGATTGAGGTTCAAAAACTGGCCGGCGGCTTAAAAGAGACCCGCCAGGAGCTGGGAGGATTGGCCCGAAGCATGGGCTACGCTTTTGAGAACGAGGCTTACCGGTTTTTGCCCCCACTATTGAAGGCAAAATATGGAATCGAAATCAAAGAGAAAATGATTCGCACGGAAATTGGCGGCAAGGAGATCAATTTCCTCTGCCGGGCGGCCAGGGAGGGAATGGACGTGTTGGTTGTCGGCGAGGCCAAGCTTCGAACCGACGAGAAAAGAGAAATGGGGGGGTTAGGCGTCTTTGCGGAGCTGGAGGAAAAAATCGCGGCAGTGCTTGAAGAATACGGCGATGTGGAGATTGCCAGGATTATCGTTACCCACTACGCTACCAAAGGATTCCTGAAGAGGGCAAAAGAAAGGGGAATCATCGTGGTACAAAGCTTTGAGTGGTAATCTTTGCCGTTACAACAGAAAAATAATAGCAGAAGAAGTTTCGGGAAGACTTGATCGGCATCGTAATTTTGGAGCAACGAAAGAATGAACCGGCAAGACCCCCGGACGATTACCTGGCAGAAAGAAGAAAGCAGAGAAGCTGATGGCTTAGCGGATTTTTCTTAAAAAATCTGCCGAAAAAGAACTGGCACAGCTTTCTGATAAAATACATGACCGGGATAGTTGCCGGTATAATTTCCTTAGCGGACCATCCCCGTCCGAAGAGAGCCAGGAAGCTCCAGGGGCGCGAAGGCTATAGAATTCGGATCGGCGACTACAGAATTCTTTATACGATTGAGGATAAAGTGCAAAAGGTGGAAGTTTTTTCGATAACGCATCGAAGGGACGTGTATCGCTAAAATTTACCGTCTTCAAGGTATTTAACAAGTAAAATGGTGGTAGAGCCTATGCAGGAATTTGGTAAATATATTATTGCCGATCCCCGGGTTTGCGGGGGAAAATTGATCTTCCGCGACACCGAAATTCCCGTGGAAGAGGTGCTGGAGCAGGTCGCCGACGGGATGGACTGGCAGGAGATCGTGGAGGACTGGGAGGGGATGATCAGCCACCAGGCCATCGCGGAAGCGGTTCGCCTGGCCCGGGAAGTGCTGGTCTCGCATACGGAAAATCCGCTGCGGGGAGTACGGATTTAGGGCAGGAGCAGGGGCAGGATATAATTGCCAATTGTCAATTGCCAATTATAGGAGCAGGGGGCAGGAGCAGGGGCAGGATAAAATTGCCAATTATAGGGGCAGGGGGCAGGGGCAGTGAACAGCAAGTAATGCGCAGCGAGCGAAGTTATTGCCTACTGCTTACTTGCATACTGCCTACTGTTTCTAAAGCCGGCTAACTCTCGACCTCGCAAAACCTGAACAGGATTCGCTGATGGGTACAAAACCGATCCGAAAAATTCTCATTGCCAACCGCGGGGAAATTGCCCTGCGGGTCATCCGCGCCTGCCGCGAAATGGGGATTACCGCGCTGGCGGTCTATTCCGAAGTTGACCGGAAATCGCCCCACGTGCTGGAAGCAGACCAGGCCGTGGAGATCGGCCCCGCCCCGCCGTTGGAAAGCTACCTGAACATGGGCAAGCTGGTGGATACCGCCAGGGAGTTCGGCTGCGAGGCCGTTCACCCCGGGTATGGATTTTTGGCAGAAAACGCCGCTTTTGCCCGGCGCTGCCGGGAAGCCGGTTTGATCTTTATCGGCCCTACCCCGGAGGCGATGGAGAAGGTCGGTGACAAGTTGACCGCCCGGGCGACTATGAAAGCGAAGGGGATTCCCATCACCCCGGGCATGGAGGTGCGCTCTGAGGATTGGGAGAAAATCTACCTTGAGGCGGCGTCCATCGGTTACCCGGTGATGGTGAAAGCCTCGGCCGGGGGCGGCGGGAAGGGAATGCGCATCGTTCAGCGCCGGGAAGATTTGCTTTCTGCGCTGGAAGCGGGGCGGCGGGAAGCCAAAAGCGCTTTCGGCGACGATACGGTTTATATCGAAAAATATCTTCAAGACCCCCGCCACGTGGAGTTCCAGGTGCTGGCCGACCATAACGGCAACGTGGTGCACCTGTTCGAGCGGGAGTGCTCCATCCAGCGCCGGCACCAGAAAATCATCGAGGAAAGCCCCTCCCCGGCCCTGGACGATTCCCTGCGCCAAAAAATGGGCGACACCGCGGTGGAAGTGATGAGAGCGGTGAATTACACCAACGCCGGAACCGTGGAATTTTTGCTCGACGCGGAAAAGAATTTCTACTTTTTAGAAGTGAACGCCCGCATCCAGGTGGAACACCCGGTCACGGAGCTGGTGACCGGCATCGACCTGGTAAAACAACAAATCCGCATCGCTTCCGGCGAAGAACTGCCCTTCCGGCAATCCGATCTGCGCCAGCGCGGCCACGCCATGGAGTGCCGGATTTATGCCGAAGACCCGGAAAACAGCTTTTTCCCCTCCATCGGGAAGTTATTATTAGTGAAGGAGCCGCAAGGCCCCGGCATTCGCTGCGATTCCGGCATCTACAGCGGGCTGGAGATCACCCACCACTACGACCCGATCCTCTCCAAGCTGATTGCCTGGTCGGAAAGCCGCCCGGAAACCCTGCAAAAAATGGCCGCGGCGCTCTCCGGGTACGTTATCATGGGCGTGAAAACCCCCATCCCGTTTTTGCGCGATTTACTGTGCCATCCCGGCTTCGTATCCGGTGACATTCACACCGGCTTTATCAGCGAGCATTTTGCGGATTGGAAACCCGCGCCCCCCGGTCAATTTTTGAATATTGCCCTGGTCGCCGCCGCCTACGCCGGGATGAACCGCCAGCCCTCTTCGGCTTCAACCGTTCAAAAAGAAGCCCCCACCCCCTGGCAAACCCTCGGCGAATGGAGCCTGTTTTCTTGAAACGCATGGTGCATAGTGCATGGGGCATGGCGCAAAAATGCTTTTCGCCTCATCGCTGTTGCTGCGGGCGTGCCCCCAAGATGCGTATCTTTATAAAAATTATCCGAATGCGGGATTTGTATCACAGGCGATTTGGGAAGCCTTCATAGATTGGGAACCCCCGTTTATCAGTAGCAAATGATTTGCAATTCTCAACCAACTGGAATCGAACCGATGCACAAACAGGTCTTGAGCCATCTCGGAAACAGCTTTGAAGTGCGTTTAGACGCGAAAAATGAGCGGGAAATCAGCGCGGAAATCAACGGCGAGCGCGCGGAGATGCTCTTGCAGAAAGTCGCCGGAAACCTGTTCTCGGTTTTCCACCGGGAGCGCCTGCTGACGGTTTACCTGGCCGAGGATGCGCAAAAAATCCATGTTTTCGTCAACGGGGAGCAGTACAGCTTCGACAAACCTTCCCAAAGCAAAGCCGGTTACCGCCCCGGCATGGAGGCGGCGCTGCAAGAAGGGAATGATATTTGCGCGCCCATGCCCGGAAAGCTGCTCAAACTTTTTGTAAAAGAGGGGCAAGAAATTGGCGCCAACGACCGATTATTTATCGTGGAAGCGATGAAAATGGAAAACGAAGTACGCGCAAAACGCAGCGGGATAATCAAAAAGATCAATTTCAAAGAAAACGACCTGGTCTCCGTGGGAGAACCGGTGATCGAGCTGGAAGCCGGGCCGTGAGGATGTAAAGACCTCAAAGGTTTCTAAAACCTTTGAGGTCTTTTTCAACCCGGGGGTTGTTTCGAAATAATGAATTCATTTCTCATACCATCTTTAAAGAGGTATTTATATGGGTCTTCTCAAAAAAGCGGTTGGCCTGGCA
>CAZFVV010000177.1:0-9836 GCA_964522165.1 uncultured Calditrichaceae bacterium | reverse complement strand
TCGCAGAAGGATTCACGACCGTGGAATCGAAAACCGCCACGCCGGCGGTGTTTCCGCCGCTGCCCTGGTAGAATTCGGCGCGTTCGATAAAAAAACCGCCGGGCAGGTGATCTTTGTTGCGTATGGCCGCGGCGCCAAATATCAGGGTGTTAGCGACGCCGGTATCAAAGGGGAAAGAATAACTCGCATTGTCGGCGCCGCCGGAACAGGTCCCATCCACGCCGTTGGTATTTCCGGAGATGACGCTGACCGGGTTGGCGGCTGCCGCGCCGGAATACCGCGATACCACGAGAGCAGCATTCGAAGCCGCTGCGCTGAGAGTTGCCGTAACCGTTCCGCCGGTTGGAACCCCTTGCGCCATCCATACGGATATGCCGGTCTGGCTGCGCCCCGCACACTGGGCATCCACCAGGGTCCAGGTTAGACCCAATCCTTCAACATTGGCAACTTCCCGGTATGGTTTTGTGGAAACCGCCGCTAAGAACAAATCCCCGGGCGCGCCGGAAAGGGTTCCCGCCGTGGAAACGGCAGCAGAATTCGCAGAGCCTCCGCTCCGGGTTTCCTCAAAATTCACCGTGGCGCTGGGCGGCGGCGTTTCTACCCCGGTTCCGGCCAGGGGAACATCGAGGGGATTCTCATCGGGATCATCGCTGGCAATCCGCAGCGTGGCGCTCTTTGAACCCGCCGTCGTCGGTGTAAATCCTACCGTGATGAGGTGGGTATCTCCCGGGGCCAGGGTAAACGGCGTTGCCCCGCCCCCGGCGATGCTAAATTCCGCGGCATTCGCGCCTTCCAGGGAAATTGCGTTGACTTGCAAATCTGCCGCCCCTTCATTCACCAGGGTGAACTGCTGCGAGGCGCTGGAAAGGAGCACCACGGTTCCAAAATCATGTTCAGCCGGGTCGATCGCAATATCCGGCATGGGAGTTAAAGCGGTTCCACCGAGCGGAACGTCCAAGGTACCCTGGTCAGGATCGTTGCTCGGAATGCGCCAGATTGCATTTTTCACCCCTGCCGTGGCGGGATTAAAGGTGATTTCCACTGCCTGGCTATCGCCGGGAGCAATGGAAAACGGTCCGCCGGCGGAAATACCAAATTCACCGGCGTCAGCGCCGGTCAGGGTGGTAGCGCTTACCTCCAGGGTCGCACTGCCGGTATTCCGAATGGTAAAAGAGTGCGATGCGCTGTTTCCGATGTAAACATTTCCGTAATCATACGATGCAGGCGTGACGGCAATATTGGGTTCCGGGGTGGGAACCGCATTGCCCGTTAGCGGCACATCCAGGGGATTTTCATTGGGATCATTGCTATCGAAGCGTAACGCGCCGCTTTTGGTCCCAAGGGTGAGAGGATTGAAGCTTACCGTGACATCACGGGTGGCGTTTGGCGCCAGGGTGAACGATCCCCCGCCATTGTCGATGTTGAATTCCGCGGCATTATTGCCCACAAGGGAAACACTGTTCACGGTCAGATCAACCGTTCCGGTATTTTTGACCTCAAAGATTTGCGAAGCGCTGCTGTTGACTACCACGTTTCCGAAATTGTAGTTGGCCGGCGTTACGGTAATATTCGGCGCATCCGCTGCAGCGCCGGGGATAATTTCAACTCCCACAACCGCCCAATCCACGCTGCTGCTAAATTGGCCGCTCAGACTGACCGTCGCGGGATTTTCTACCTGAGAATCCATCACCGCCACGCTGGTTTCATCTCCCCCGCTGCCCTGGTGGAGCTCCTGGCGTTCGATAAACGAACCGCCGGGGGTATGGGTGCGGTTGCGCATCGCTACCGCCCCGAAAACAAGCGCATTGTTGGTGCTGGTGTTAAAGGGGAAAGCATAGGAAGTATTATCAACCCCGCCGGAACAGGTTCCGTTTACGCCGTTGGTGTTGCCGGAGAGAATGTTCCCAAGGGGATCGGTGGGATGCGCCCCGGAATAACGAGAGACAACAATGACCGCGTTCCGGGGGGCGCTTCCTAAGGTGGCCGTAACCGTTCCGCCGGCGGGACTTCCCTGCGCCATCCACACCGAGACGCCGGTTGCGCTACGGCCGCCGCATTGGCTGCGCACCTCCGTCCAGGTTAATCCCAGACCGCTGACACTGGAGACCGGAGTGTGGGGTTTCGTGGAGATTGATGCCAAATAAAGATCGCCGGGCATACCGGAAAGGCTTGCCGCGGTGGAAACCATATTGGAAGCGGCCGATCCCCCGCCCTGGCTTTCCACAAAATCGACCGTGGTGCTGGGGGGCGGGGTTTCCACGGCGGTCCCGTTCAGGGGAACATCAAAGGGATTCTCATCGGGATCATTGCTGTTGATACGCAGCGTGGTGCTCTTGGAGCCGAGGGTGACCGGAGCAAAGCTTACCACCACCGTTTCGCTTTCCCCGGGGGCCAGGGTAAAGGGGTCGCTGCTGCTGATAATGTGAAATTCCAACAGGTCACCGCCGTTTAAGAATATATCACTGACCAACAGGTTTTGGTTGCCGTCATTGTGTATCTCAAACGCCTGGGAAACGCTGGTGTTGATAACCACAAAACCAAATTGATGCGTGGCGGGCGTTACGGTTATATCCGGCGCAGGTATGACCCCGGCGCCGGAAAGCGCTACATCCAGGGGATTTTCATTGGGATCATTGCTGTTGATACGCAGGGTGGTGTTTTTCGCTCCCTGGGAGATGGGCGTGAAACTGACCGGCACCACCTGGCTCTCCCCGGCGTTCAGGGTAAACGGCGCCGCGCTGTTGTCCACCTCGAATTCTGCGGCATTTCCACCGGTCAAAAAAATACCCGTGACACTTAAATCCTGGCTGCCATCATTGCGGATAACCAAATCCAGGGTAGCCGTGCTGCCGATGAAGACATTACCAAAATTGTGGGCATCGGGGATCACCGTTATATCGGGACTGGGATTGTACAGGCCGGGAATATTTGCTTCATAAACCCTTCCGATCCCGTCGGCGATATAAAGGTGCTGGATTCCCGGGTCATCGTTGGGGTCGGAAGAGGGCGCAAAGGTTAATCCCTGCGGGGAGTGCGGCGCGGGGCTAAAACCGCTGATGCTATATTGCTTTAAGACATTTCCGCTTAAGTCAACTTCGTAAACCAGCTTGGCAGGAGTCGATACCAGGAATAGATGCCCGCTCCCCTCGTGATAGGCAAGGCCTTCGGGATCGGAGGTAATGGAGGGAATTGAAAATGACAGGGCGGGAAAGTAATTCAAATTGCCGTCATATACCAGTATCCTGGGGGAAGATCCCGTCCCGGAGACTTTGGCGATCAGCACGTACAAACGGCCGGAGACGCGGTCTGCGGCAACGCCTTCCGCGTCATTATAGCCCGCGGTTTGAACTTGCAGCAGCGGGGCCCCGAAATTGCCGTCGTGTTTCATAACGGCGTGTTCATCATCATCGGTGATATAGAAAAAACCGTTCAGATAATCAATGCCGGTAGGCTCGCGGTGGTTGTTACCCGGGGGGCAGGGGCTGCCGCCCTGGGCGTATGCATCGTAAGAGTTTACCAGGGTATTGCCCAAAGTCGGCACTTCAAAAATATTTTCGCAATTCCAGTCACCTTCGGCGTTGATCTCCGAATCTGATATGTACAGGTTCCCGGAGGGCGGATGATAACCGATCCCGGCGGGCGTGGAGCTGCGGATAGTGGAATTATCGGTTACAAATACCCGCACAAATTCAATAACACCCTGGCTTTGCCCGAACCCGCTCAGGTTCATTGTAATCAAAAAAACGAGGGCGGCTTGAAATATGGCCAGAAACAAATTCGCACTGATTTTACGGTAGCAATCGGGTTGCATATATACTCCTCCTGGGGTTTTATTTCATGGAATATTCACCAATCCCGAGAACCGGGAAATTGGCTTCGACAGGTTATGGGTTCCCATTTTGGTGAAATGGCGTGGCGGATTGGGAAAATGGCATTCCCAAAAACAGAGAATCCTTATCACCTGTTTACACACTTCTCAGCATGAGCAAGGGTATTCCGATTTTTCAATGTTCAGAATGGCTTATAATGATAGTTTCGGAAAAGTTTGCTTAACGTGTTAGAATGCACAAATTAGCCGGAGAACAAATAATTTTCGCCCTGTGCCGTAATGAGTTGGAGTATTGAAATTATAGATTTTCAGAAAATCATGGTAGTGGTTATGTTTTGGTTGATAACATCTCCAAAAAAGATATTCTTCTGGCAACTTTCAAACGAATGGATTAATTTTTTGCGAGCAATTTTCAAAAAATTTAGGATGCGCTGAAACGGCGGGCTTCTCAACAACCGGTGTCGAATGGGCCATCAACCGTCCCGCTGCCCCTGTGAACGTGTTGGAATTTCATATATATACCCGCTGAGGGTTAGTTTTACACTTGAAAATGGTTGGGGCCATGAAACGCATCCGTTTTTTCCTCCCGGTTTTTATTCTCTTACTCTCCTGCCCGGCGTTCGCCGGAAAGGGCGAGATCAATTTCGTCGAGACCGCCGTGGATCTCCGCGCCGACGGCGTGGCCGTGGTGGCCTACACCGTGCAGTGGAAGGTGCTCTCCGGCGAGCTGCACGGCTTCTATTTCCAGGGCAACGACCGCCTGAAGGTGCGCATGGTCGCGGAGGACGGCTATGCGGTAGATTCCCGGGGCAACCGCTACCGGCTGAGCATCAAACCGGTGGACGGGGATACCTGGGACATTATCCTGGCGGGGGACGCCGGGGTATCTTCCGGCGAGGTCACCTACGTTTTCTATTTCCTGGCCGATTTTGCGGAAGCCGGCTACCTGGCTCCCACCCTCAGCGCGGACAGCAGCGCCTTGATGGTGTTCAACTGGGCGCCGGTGCAGTGGGATGAAGCCCACAACCAGCGCCATTACACCCTCACCGTGCTCACGCCTCACATCCTACCGGAAGGAGAAAATCCCCGCGATTACGTGAACCGGGAAGGGAACGTGCTGACCGAACCCTGGGTCAACGAAGCCTACAAAATCGACTATCAACGGGGGCCGGATAACCGCTTGCTGCTGCTGTTCCACAAGGAAAACCCCGGCAACCGTTTTCACCTGCGGGTGCAATGCTATTTCCCGCAGGGCTGGTTCAGCCTGCCGGAAGGGGCCGCCGCCCCGGAAACTCCCTACGAATACACCTACGAAACGCCTTCCGATGCTCCCCGCCCCGCCCCCTCGAAGTGGGTCTTCTTAGGGGGCGCCGTTTTTCTGTTGGCGGTTTTCATTTGGGTCGTGGTCGGCAAGCACCGCTCCATGGTGCAGGCGCAGCGCGGACTGGAGGACATCCGCTGGGAAAACCTCGACTGGACCCCGCCCAAACTGATCCTCTCCACCTTCCGCCAACCCGGAAAAGTATGCCAGGATTTATCGCCCCTGGAAGTGGCCTTCTTCCTGGGCATCCCCTTCAAACGCATCGTCAGCGCCCTGCTCAATTCCCTGGTGAAAGAAGGGTACATGGAGATTCTGAGCGAGTCCCCCCTGCGGGCGCAGGTGCGGGAGCGCCCGGTAATGGGCAGGCTGAATGAGTACGAGCAGTTGTTTTTCGAAGCCATCGAAGACGACGGCGAGCTTTCCCAACAAGAGTTGGAAGCGCTGATGAACCGCGCGGTGAAAAATATCCAGAACAAAGCCTGGGACGCGGATATCGAGGCCACCAAAGCCTACTATCAAAACATGATCGACCGCTGGATGGCGCAATACCCTCCGGAAACTCCGCCGGGGGAACGCCCGCAGCGCCAGTACAACGACAACGACTGGTACCGCTGGTATCACAACAGCCATCCCCATTTTCGCTACCACTATAATTACCGTGAAGATCCCTATAAGTATGAAACCGAGGTGCCGATCCAGGTGGATCACCTGATTCAGGGCAAAATTGACACCGAGGTGCTCCCGGATATCAACGTCTGCCACGACGCCTGTCACGATGCCTGCCACTCCGCTTGCCACTCCGCCTGCCACTCGGCCTGTCACTCCGCCTGCCATTCGGCTTGCGTGAGCGGGGGATCGCATTGAAAGTGAAAAGTGAAAAATGAAAAAGCCTGCCCTGGGCTTGTCGAAGGGTGAAAAGTGCAAAGCGCGATGCCATAATGAAGATACTGGAAAAAATCAAGAGTTCTGCCGCAAAGGGAGGCCGGGCGATTTCCGGGAACGGCAACGGCGGAGGAGAGTACGATTTAGCCTGGATCGATGAATTCATCGCCAACGTGCGCCCTTATATCTTCGTGCGCCGGGAAGACAATTTGCTGATCAAACGCCCCAACCGGGCGCAGAAGCTGAATACCCAGGGGGCGCGCATTTTGAAGGCGCTGCTCGACGGAATGGGCGTTGAGCAACTGTTAGAACGCGCCGGGCGCGAACCGGAAAAGGTGCGCGATATTGCCCGGTTCATGGAGGAGGTCAAGCGCTTTTTGGAAAACCGGCAGGATGAGTTCTCCCCCGGCGCGGCCCTGGAGGTGCAGCCCTTCGAGATGCAATTTTCCCAACTGCCGATCCTCTCCGAAATCGCGCTTACCTACCGCTGCAATCTCAAGTGCCGCTTTTGCTACGCCGGCTGCAACTGCACCACCAACCCCGCGGGCAGCGACCGCGAGATGAGCGCCCCGGAGATTAAAACCGTGCTGGAGAAGATTTTCCGCCAGGCCAAAGTTCCCTCGGTCAGTTTTACCGGGGGAGAGCCCACCCTGCACCGCCATTTGCCGGAGCTGGTCGGGTATGCGAAACAGTTAGGCATGAGGGTCAATTTGATCACCAACGGCACCCGGATCACGCCGGAACTGGCGCAGCGGCTGAGCGAAGCGGGGCTGGATTCCGCCCAGGTGAGCCTGGAAGGGGTGAGCGCGGAAGTTCACGAGCGGGTGACCGCGGTGCGAGGCTCTTTTGCCAAAACCGTTGCGGGGGCGCAACGTCTGAAAGCCGCCGGCATTCACACCCACACCAACACCACCATCAACCGCCTGAACCTGGCCGAGTGCCCGGAAATGCCCCGCTTTGTCAAAGAGAGCTTCGGGAACGAGCGCTTCAGCATGAATTTGATCATTCCCACCGGCAGCGCGGCGCTCAACCGGGAGCTGGCGGTGCGCTACGAGGAACTGGCTCCCCACCTGGAGGCGATCAGCGAGGCGAGCCGGCGGGAAGGGGTGGAATTCATGTGGTACTCCCCTACCCCGCTGTGCATGTTCAACCCCATCGTGCACGGGTTCGGCAACAAGGGGTGCAGCGCCTGCGACGGGCTGCTCTCCGTGGCCGCCAACGGCGACCTGCTCCCCTGCGCCTCCTACGACGAGAGCGTGGGCAGCCTGCTTGAGGAGGATTTCCACGCGATCTGGCAATCGGAGCGGGCAAAGCAGTTTCGCGAAAAATTCTGGGCTTACCCGGCCTGCCGCGACTGCGAACACTTTGCGCTGTGCCACGGCGCCTGCCCGCTCTATTGGCGGCAGATGGGCTTCGATGAGCTGCGCCGGCGCAACGGCTTCGCGCCGGGTGAAAAATAGAAGGATCACCTCATGGCATACTCCCAATCCCGTTTGTTCCTGCCCCCTGCCGAGCGGGGAATCGTGGTCTTCAAAATCTGGCCCTCGCTGAATTATAACCTGCGCCTGGCGGTCAGCTTTCTCGCCATTCTGGCCGGGCTGGCCGTGCAATATCTCGGCGGCGCTTTTTTCCCCGGCGGCATCCTGCTCATCGCCGGAAACCTGCTGCTGCTGGTCAGCGGCTACGACAACCGCGTGGATATCGGCAAGTACGACCCCTCCGCCAACTGGGAGCGGGTAGAAATGCCCAAACTGCAAGAACTGCTGGAGTTAGACCGGAAAATCCGCAAGTGGGATTTCAGCCTGTTCGACGTCAGCAACATTGCCGGCGCGGTGGTTTTGGGGATCCTGCTGCTGTGCCTGGCGATTTTGTGGGAGTCCGGATTTTCGCGTATCATTATCATCGACGCGATTATCCTGCTCCTCCCGCACTGGTTCACCGGCGTTCGCTCCATCCTGGTCCTCCCCAACCTGGTGGTGAAAGCGAAAACCATCCGGGAATTGCTGGCAAAATCGGAAACGCTCTTGAAAAATCACCAGGTGCAGCTTTTGATGCTCCTCAAAGGGGAAAAACAGCAAATTCCCGACGATCTCAAAATCAAGGTGAGCATTGCCGGGCAGCACCCGGATTTCTTAGGGCTGTACGGGCAGGTGGTCATCAACACCGTGCAGGGGAAATCCTACCCTTATTTTTACGTGGTGCTGGTAGCCAGGCAGGGCTACGGAATGCGTCAGCAGTTCAGCCGCTATTCCCCGCCCCGCAACCTTACCCGGGAATTCAAAGAGCAGGATAAAGTAGAGGTGCTGGTGCTCCGGCAAACCACTACCAGAACCTCCGGCTACCATACCAATCCCCCGGCGATAGCGACCATCCTCCGGGAAGGATTGGCGCTGGCGGAAAAAGTTGCGGTTAAGAAGTGAGAGAGGGTTTTGGGGGTTGGTGTTTGGGTGTTCAGGTGTTTTGGGGGTTAGACGCCTTGATAGTATCATTTGAGTACCGGAGCGCTATAACACTTAAGGGACGAGGAAAAAAATAATGTACCAATTGTAGATCTGAAATAATGGAGTTTTGGAACAAGGTATGGCTATACAGCAAAATTCCTGCTTTCCATTATTCAAACACTCCTGTTTTACTGGCACTTTATTTTTTTCCAAATCCCTAAACACCAAAACACTTAAACACTTGAACACTATAACACTATCTGCTCGCTAATTTCCCCCGCGATGGAGCGGCAAAACTGTTTGCGCACTTCCGGAATATCTTCCGGGTACTGCCCCAACAGGTGCATCAGTTTCACGATGGCGGCCTCCACGGTCATGTCCCCCGCCCCGATGGCCCCCGCTGCGGCAATCAACTTTCCGTTTTCATAGCGGGAGAGATCTACCCTGCCGTGGCGGCTCTGGGAGGTAATCGCCACCATTTTCCCCGCCCCGGTCAAATCTTCGATCAAGGGTACGAAGGATTTTTCCTGCACCGAGAGGTTGCCCAGCCCCAGCCCGCGAATCACCACCGCCTGCACCTGGGTGTAAAAGAGGCAGCGCAGGTAATCCGGCTGCAAGCCGGGGAAGAAGGAGAGGGTGAGCACCCGGTCGGAAACCGCGGTTTTCAGCTCCGGCGCCCCGGCCGGGCGCAGAAGCTGGCCGTTAGCGACGTGCACGTCCAGCCCCACTTCCGCCAGGGGCGGGAAATTAGGGCTTTCGAACGCCCCGTAATCGATGGTGGAAATTTTCACCGCCCGGTTGCCGCGCAGCAGCCGGGTGCCGAAGAAGATGCATACCTCCGGGATGGGGTAAGTGGCCAGCTCCACCGCGTTGATGAGGTTGGCGCGGGCGTCGGTGCGGATTTCCGAAAGGGGGCGCTGGGAGCCGGTGAGGATCACCGGTTTGGGGAGATTTTGCAGCATGAAAGAGAGCGCCGCGGCGGTGTAGGAGAGCGCGTCGGTGCCGTGGATGACCACGAAGCCGTCATAGCGCTCCATATTTTCGTGGATGATGCCGGCCAGTTCCTGCCAGTGGCGCGGCTGCACGTTGCCGCTGTCGAGGTTGAAGGGTGCCTGGAAATCGACCCGGGCGATCTTTTCCAGTTCCGGCACGTGGGCGGTGATGCGCGCCTGCATCTGGCTGGGGGCTAAAATTTCCCCGGGCTGCATCTTTACCATCCCGAAAGTGCCGCCGGTATGGAGAATGAGGATTGTTTTCATGGCACCTCTTTTGAACGAAAATTATTCTATCGGATTAATCAGGAGATGAAGGATGATAAACCTCTAAAATACCGGGGGCAAAACTATTGAAAAACATATATAAA
>CAZFVV010000176.1:0-9846 GCA_964522165.1 uncultured Calditrichaceae bacterium | reverse complement strand
GTAGTCATTTGGCTGCGCGTCATTTGCCTGACGGCGTCATTTATCGTCATTTTCCCAGTAGCAATGCAACCCAATGACAGCGCAGCCCAATGACGCGAAGCCAATGACGCCGAAGGCAAATAACCGCAAAGCCCCCAGGCCAATAACCAATTCGGAGAATGATATGGAACTGCAAAACTTACTGGTCAGCAAACGTAATTCCTATGCCATTGTCACCGTGAATCGCCCGGACAAGTTGAACGCTCTCAATAGCGAGACCATTGCGGAGTTGGAGCAGGTAATGCAGGAATTGAACAGGGACAAATCGGTTCGCTGCATCATTTTAACCGGCGCGGGAGAGAAAGCCTTCGTGGCCGGGGCGGATATCACCCGGATCACTGATTTAAGCGAGGCTTCCGGCAAAGAATTCTCCCTGGACGGCCAGAATACCTTCCGGCACCTCGAGTTGATGCACAAGCCGGTCATCGCCGCCATCAACGGATTTGCCCTGGGGGGCGGCTGCGAGCTGGCCATGGCCTGCCACATTCGCATTGCCTCCACAAAAGCCAAATTCGGGCAGCCGGAGATCAACCTGGGGATCATTCCCGGGTACGGGGGAACCCAGCGGTTTCCCCGGCTAATCGGCCTCTCCAACGCCCTGCACCTGCTGCTCACCGGGGAGATGATCGACGCGGCGCGCGCCTACCAATTAGGATTGGTGAGCGAGGTGTTAGAGCCGGAGAAATTGATGGAACGCGCCGAGGCCCTGGCCTCCCTGCTGGCCGGTAAAGCGCCGCTGGCGGCTCGCTACATTCTCCAGGCGGTTTATCGCGGGGCGGGCACGGATTTGGATAAAGCGTTGAACATCGAAGCGACCTGTTTCGGGAAGGCATGCGCCACCGAGGACATGAAAGAAGGAACCGCTGCGTTCCTGGAAAAACGCAAGCCGGAATTCAAAGGGAAATAGGCAGAGAGGAGGGTTAAACTTGGCTATGCAACCGATCATCCTGCGCATCGACGACCGCCTCATCCACGGCCAGGTGC
Organism: uncultured Calditrichaceae bacterium; assembly: GCA_964522165.1. GTDB lineage: Bacteria > Calditrichota > Calditrichia > RBG-13-44-9 > J075 > JABWBP01. Next base: position 8,823 of record CAZFVV010000176.1, on the reverse strand, counting down.
TGGTAGGCTGGGGCGCTTATTATCCCATCAAACACCTGGTGGTGGGAAATGACCGGATTGCCCAAAACGAATGGGAAAGAAACCTGCTGCTCATGGCCGCCCCTTCCGAGGTGGATTCCCGGGTGCTGACCCTGGAAGAAACCTTAGCCTACATACATGAGCGCCTGAACGCCCCGGACGTCAGCATGGTGCTGGTTGAATCCCCCGCCGACATCCAAAAGTTGGCCGACAAAGGCCTGATGCTCAAACAGGTGAACGTGGGAGGCATTCACTTTGGTGAAAATCGCTCCGAATACCTGAACTACCTGTTTTTGAATCCCGAAGAGGTCGAATTATTTGAACGCCTGATAGAACGGGGATTCACGTTCGAATGCCAGGACGTTCCCACCGGTCCCCGGCACGATTTGAAGAAAATTCTGGAGAAACGCAAATGATTGACATTGCCACCCGGTCGCTTTCCGTGTCCACCAAGGGGTTTACCGACATCATTGATATTAGCGCGGAATTGCAAACGATCCTGTCCGATAGCGGGTTCGAGGAGGGGAATATCATGGTGTTCGTTTCCGGCTCCACCGCCGGCCTCACCACCATCGAATATGAAGGCGGGTTAAAGAGGGACCTGAAAGAGTTCTTCGAAAAATGGATTCCCATGAACGAGCGCTACTACCATAATGAACGCTGGCAGGACGGCAACGGGTACGCGCACCTGCGAGCGTCTCTGTTGAAACCTTCCCTGGCCGTGCCGTTTACCAATCGCCGGCTCTGCCTGGGTACCTGGCAGCAGGTGATCCTGGTGGATTTTGACAATCGCCCGCGCCGTCGCGAACTGGTGGTACAGATTAATGGAAAAAAACAGTAAGTGAGTATTACTGAGGATGGTGAGGGCGGACAATTCCCGGGAACGGAAGGGCAAATGACCCGGAACCGCTTATTAATGCATCATTGCTAACTGCCGGCGCAAGTATTCCTCACGGAATTCTTCAGCATGGCCTTCGGAAAACCAGGCAATGATCGCTTCGGCCATAGAGACGGACTTCTCGCCGCGCTCCAGCAATTTATAATAAAATTTTTGAATAGCGTCTAATTGCGAACTCTGGTAATTATTCAACGGTTGCATGGTGAACTCCATCGAGTAGCGATTTTATAGATTTACAACTTCTTTGAAACCGGTTTCGGGTTCATTTTCAGACTTTCCGAAAGCCAGAGGGCGATTGCTTCTGAAAAGGAGATTAACCGTTTCAATTCCTTCGATTTTTTTTCCCTAAATTCCAGCAGTTCTTTAAACTTCTCTGCAGATCTTCCCATTCAAACACTCCATTGTTACAAGAATAGTGCCACAACTTCATACTTCCATGTTTCAAATTAGTTTCGTTGCGGTATTATTTTGAGAAAATGCGGCGTTCCCCTTTTTCCTCATCGCGCCGCCCCTGAACGTTCACTAATTTGATTGACCGAAATTAATCAGCAAATCGTTGAAATAACTTGATTCTCGTCAATTTAAAAATTTTTTAGCATTTTAACCCTTTGCAAAACCCCCGTAAAATGCCATGCCTCCCGCATGGCCGGAAGAAATTTTTGGCAAGAGGAAATCTGGCAAAATTTCAGATGAATAGAGTTTCGCTCCCCGCGGAAAAGTGCGCAAATTTTATACAAGAGCCATACTCGTTTGGGGTAATTTTGGAGGTTTGGGTGCAATGTTGAAGCTTTGCACTCCGCCGATGCGAAATTCACACTCCAACCCGCGTCGAGTATAACCGCCGGGCCATACAAGCTACCGGCCATTCTCCGGGGCGGGCGCTTCGCCGCCGCCTAAAAGATCGTATAACTGCTGCGCATTTTGAAAATCTTCCAATCTGAAGCCGACGCCCGGCTGTAAGCGAACCGGTTTCCCTTCTCGCAGTTCGCCCGGGGTAACCCAGGCAAAGTCGCTGTGCTCCCCGGATAAGCGCACCGTTCCGCTGCAAACCCGCACCAGGTAATCAATTGCCAACAGGAAATATTCGTTTTTCCAATGCCCGAACCAGGTATTGGCGGGGGCTAACACTTCCACTTCCAGGCCGGTCTCTTCCTTCACTTCCCGGCAAAGTCCCGCGAGCGGGTCTTCATTACGGTGCAGGCGGCCTCCCGGGGGCCCCCAAATTTTCGGCTCCGTATTGCGCTTGAGCAGCAAAAAACGCCCGTTCCGGTAAACATAGGCATTTACCGCCACGACGTGAGTGAATCGAACCGGTTCGGACATGGTCTATCGCTCCTGCAATGGGCTACTAAACGCGAAACGTAAAGCGTGAAACGTGATAAGGCGAGATAAGGTATTCACGTTTCACGCTTTACGTTTCACGATCGTCTCCCCCCCCCATCCCCAGCGCCCGGCGCATCGCTTCGGGCACTGCCACGGGCCTCCCGGCCGGATTGACCACCACCCAGGCGACGTCGGCTTCTGCGAGCAGTTTTTCATCGGACCGGCGCAGAATTTCCTGGTGAAAGGTGGCGCCCACCCGGCGGTGCTCCTTCAAAACCGTGCGAATCACCAGTTGATCATGGGCGAGGGCCGGCCACTTGTAGGTGATGTCGATCCGCCGGATGACCAGCAATAACCCGCTGTGTTTCAAGCCGGTAAGCGTAAATCCCTTTTTTTCCAGCACCTCCATGCGGGCGAATTCCAGGTAATTCAAATAAATGGCATTGTTGACGTGCCCGTAATAATCGCATTCGAATGGACGAACCTTGTGGAATGATTCGAAAACTTCTGCCGTCATGGTTCAGTTACCCCTCTTTTCAGATCATTTGCCAGAGAATAACCAATCGTGCATTAAAATTCAATGCGTTTGTAATAATTAAGCGTTCAGCCGTCAGCAATTAGCCATGCCACGGATATCTGGCCCGCCCGGGAGAACCGGCAATTTTCTCCAACTGTTTGAATCCGGCGAATATTTCCGTATATTTTGCGCCGAACTTTAACGAAGGAGAACCAATACGTGGAACAAATGGGCAGCAGTCTGATTTTCTTTGCCTTGCTTTTTGCGGTTTTTTATCTATTTTTTATCCGGCCCCAAACCAAAAAACAAAAAGAGCGCCAGCGCATGCTGGAGGCCCTGCAAAAGGGTGATGACGTGGTCACTATCGGCGGGATTCACGGCAAGGTCGTCGGTTTTAAGCACAACGATAAGACCGTGGTGCTCAAAGTGGATAGCAGTGTGAACCTGGATTTTGACCGCACTGCCATTTCCTACGTGCGCGGCGAGCCGTCAACCAGTGAAGAAATTAAATAATCCGCTTAAGTTTCACTCACGCGTTACGCATTACGTAATGCGTAAAACGCACTGGTAATATTACACGGGTAATTTATGGCGGTTTTACCGATTATCAAGTTAGGCCATCCCACTTTGCGAAAGCGGGCCGAGGAGATCGCCGATTTCAGCGAAGATCTCCGGGAGTTGGCGGAGAACATGGTCGATACCATGCGGGTAAACGAGGGCATCGGCCTGGCCGCCACCCAGGTGAACGAGTTGAAACGATTGTTCGTGATCGACCTGGAAGCGTTCGATGAGAATCTGGCCCCGCAAGCGTATGTGAATCCCAAAATCATCTCTGCGGAAGGAAACGAATCGCTGGAGGAGGGCTGCCTGAGCATTCCCGAGGTGCGTTCCGAGGTAGATCGTTCGTTCAAGATCGAGGTGGAATACCAAACCCTGGCGGGCGAAACGGTACGCGAGACCCTGGAAAGCTTGCACGCCCGGGTGTTCCAACATGAGCTGGACCATTTGAACGGGGTGCTGTTTATCGACCGGCTGCCTCTTTTGCAGCTCAAATTGCTGGAACCCAAACTCAAAAAGCTCCAGGAGGCGCATTCCATTCTTTGAAATGATCGCTGCGCTCCCTTTCTCCCCGTCTTCGTTTCATCCCTATCATTCCCATCCCGGCCAAAAACATGAATAATCGCCAGCAATCAAAGGGCTTGGACATCGTTTTTATGGGAACGCCGGAATTTGCGTTCCCCACCCTGGAAAAAATCTTCCATTCCCGCCACCGCATCGTGGGGGTCGTTACCCAGCCGGACCGCCCCCGGGGACGCGGGCATAAACTGCTCCCCACCCCGGTCAAGCAATTTGCCCTGGACCATCACCTCTCCCCTATTTTTCAACCGGAATTGCTGAAAGACCTCGATTTCATAGCCGCTTTGCGCGCCCTGAACGCCGATCTGTTCATGGTGGTGGCCTTCCGCATTCTCCCGGAGATTATTTTCACCATGCCCCCAAAGGGGTGCGTGAACCTGCACCCTTCCCTGCTCCCCAAATATCGCGGGGCGGCCCCGCTGAACTGGGCGATTATCGAGGGAGAAACCCGCACCGGCATCACCACCATTTTTTTGCAGAAACAGATCGATGCCGGGAACATGATTTTGCAACGGGAAATGGCCATTTACCCGGACGATACCTTTGGAACCCTGCACGACCGCTTAGCCCCCGCGGGCGCGGATTTGATGCTGGAGACCTTAGACCGGATCGAAACCGGAACAGTACAAACCACGGCGCAGGACGATTCCTTAGCCACCCCCGCGCCCAAACTCAGCAAAGAAATCTGCCGCCTGAACTTTGCCCAGCCCGCCGCGCGGGTCAAAAACTGGATTCACGGGCTTTCGCCCTTTCCCGGGGCGTACGCTTTTTACCGGGAACAGATGCTCAAGTTTTACCGGGCGACGCCGGTCAGCAGCGAAACCCCCAACGCCCGACCGGGAGAAATCATAAAAGCGGAAAAAGAGGACTTATGGATTGCCTGCCAGCCGGGGGTGATTGCCATTCAGGAATTGCAGTTAGAGGGGAGAAAGGTTTTGAAAACCGGGGAATTTTTGCGGGGGGTACCGTTAAAAACCGGCGAACGCCTGGGGTAAGGTTTTCTTCCGGGCGGATATTCATTTCTACTCTCATAACTCTCTTTCACGGAACTCCTGGCGCAAAAGGAGTGCAAAAAAATTTTAACAATTACTTGGATAATTTGAATTTTTTAGTAATCTTTTAGCGCATGATCGAGGTGAAAACGCGGGTGAACAGGAAGAAATGCGGTGTTTTACAACCACCATCCCATAAAGGTATTTGACGATGCCCTTCCGCAAGCGCCCCTTTCCTCTCGCCGGTCTTTTCTTTCCATGAAAACATCTTTACGCCAAACAAACCTGGTTATTGATGTATAAGGATATTGCCATGAATAAAATTTTAGTTACCGGGGCGTGCGGGCAAATCGGCTCTGAGCTGGTGGTTCACTTAGGCCGGGAATTTGGCAGGGAGAACGTTATCGCCACGGATATCGAAAAACCCTCCCAACATGTTAAAACCGGCAGCACTTTTATGTACCTGAACGTGCTGGATCCCCACATGATCGCCAAGATAGTGGTGGATTACGAGATCGATGCCATCTTCCACATGGCCGCGATACTCTCTGCCCGGGGAGAGCGCGATCCCCAGGCCGCTTACGAAGTGAACATGCAGGGGTTGGTAAATGTTCTGGAGGTGGCCCGGCGGAAAAAAGTGGATAAGGTGATTACCCCCAGCTCCATCGCCGCTTTCGGGCCGGACGCCCCCAAGGAGAATACTCCCGACAATACCGCCCTGAACCCCACCACCATGTACGGGGTTACCAAAGTGGCCGGGGAAAAAATGCTGCAATATTATTATTTGAAGTATGGCGTGGATACCCGCTCGCTGCGCTACCCGGGCATCATCAGCGCAGAAACCGCCCCCGGCGGGGGCACCACGGATTTTGCCGTCGATCTCTACATCCACGCCGTTACCCGGGAACCTTACGCCTGCTTCATCAACGAAAACACCCCCCTCCCCTTCATGTACATGCCCGACGCCATCAAGGCGATTTTACAACTGGCGCACGCGGAACCCGCCTGCCTCAGCCGCCGGGTGTATAACGTGAACGCCATGCGCCTCACCCCGGCAGAGATCGCTGCTTCTATCCGCAAATACGTCCCGGAATTCCGCTGTACTTACCAGCCGGATTTTCGCCAGGCCATCGCCGATTCCTGGCCCCACAGCATCGATGACCGCGGCGCCCGGGAAGACTGGGATTGGAACCCGGATTTCGACCTCGATGCGATGACCCGGGACATGCTGGAAAAAATTCGCGGCAAATTTTCCCCGGGCAAGTGAGCTAAAGTGACTAAAGTAAACTAAGGCGGCTGAAGCGCCACATATACGCTATAGCCACTAAAGAAGCTACGAGGGATGGTCTTTAACTTTAGTCACTTTAGGCACTTGAGCGCACTTTAGGCACTCTCTTTACTATTCTCTAAACCTTGAAGGAGAAATCATGAAGAATTCCCAGATCATCGGAGTCGGCCATTACGTGCCGGAGCAGGTGGTGACGAATTTCGACCTGGAAAAAATGATGGATACCTCAAATGAATGGATCGTGGAGCGCACCGGCATCCGGGAGCGGCGCTGGGTTCGCCTCGGCGAGGCCACCATCTACAGCATGGCCTACGAGGCCGCTCAAATCGCAATCCAGCGCGCCGGGATTCAAGCCGAGGAGATCGAATTTATTATCGTTGCCAGCATCACCGGGGATCACGCGTTTCCCGGGGGAGGCTGTTTCCTGGGTGAAAAAATGGGCCTCTACGGGGTACCGGCCATGGACATCCGCAATGCCTGCTCCGGCTTTGTGTACGGCCTTTCGGTGGCGGATAAATTCATCAAAACCGGGACCTACAAGACCGTGCTGGTCATCGGGTCGGAGATTCAGAGCATCGGCATCGACAAAACCAGCCGGGGGCGGGATGTATCGGTTATTTTCGGCGACGGGGCCGGGGCGGCGATTTTAAGGGCCACGGATAATCCCGCCAAGGGGGTGCTAACCACCCACCTGCACGCCGACGGCCGTTACGCCAAAAAATTATGGTGCGACTGGCCCTCCATCCACTGGCCGCCGGCGCTGGGGAAACCCTACGACGACCCGGAACACAATTTCCCCCACATGGACGGGCGCTACGTGTTCAAACACGCCGTGGTTAAATTTCCCGAGGTGGTCGGCGAAGCCCTGAAAGCAACCGGCTTATCGGTCCAAGACATCGACCTGTTCATTCCCCACCAGGCTAATTTGCGCATTACCGAGGCGGTCGCCCAACAAATCGGCATTCCCATGGAGAAGGTGATGAGCAATATCCAACGCTACGGCAATACCACCGCCGCCTCCATTCCCATCGCCATGAGCGAAGCCTGGGAGCAGGGAAAAATCAAGGAGAATTCCTTAGTGTGCTTAGCGGCGTTTGGGGCCGGGTTTACCTGGGGCGCGGCGTTGATTCGATTTTGAGTGTTTTAGTGTTTTAATGCCAATTACCAGTTAGGGATGACATTGAAGAAAGTTTGCCACCAGGACACCAAGACAGGAAGTTTCACAAAGGTTTTAGCGTTTATATCCTTAAATTTCTTCTATTTCTTTGTGCTTCCTTAACGTCTTGGTGTCTTCGTGGCCATAATTTTTCAACTGGTAATTCGCATTTTTAGTGTGTTGGGAGAACGGACAGGTACCTGATAGATCACAGAACACCAAAACACTTTAACACCCAAAAACCCCGGGAAAAAACAATCATTACTAAAAATGGAGAACATAATGCCTATCAAGCTCGATCAAGTCGTAACCGTGCATCTCTCGATTGCGGATGAATCCGGGGAAATCCTCGAATCCACTTTTGGGAGCGAACCCCTGGCGTTTTTGAGCGGACGGCAGCAGATTTTACCCCTTTTAGAAGAAAGAATCGCAGCCATGCCCATCAATGGCAAATCCACCCTAATTCTGTCGCCGGAAGAAGCCTTTGGAGCGTATGACGAATCCGCGGTGCGGGTTGCCAAACGCTCCAGTTTCCCCGAGGGCGCTCCCCTGGAAGAGGGAATGGATTTTGTGGCGGTGAATGAATCCGGCGAGGAAATGCCCTTTATGATTACCAGGGTTGAAGAGGATGATATTACCATCGACTTCAATCACCCCTACGCGGGCAAGACCTTGACCATCGACGTCGAGTTGTTAGGCATGAGGGAGGCGACCCCGGAAGAATTGGACCACGGGCACGTGCACGGGGCCGGGGGGCATCATCATTAGGGGCAGTTAGCAGAGGCAGGGGCAGGAGCAGGGGCAGGAGCAGGGACAGGAGCAGGGACAGGGGGCATTTGGGAGGTGGCATATGGACTTAAATGTAGATAATATCTTACTGCCTACTGCTCCTGCCTACTGCTACTGCTCCTGCCTACTGCTACTGCTCCTGTCCCTGCTCCTGCCCCCTCTCCCTGCCCCTGCCCCCTGCTCCTGCTCCTGCCCCTGCCCCTGCTCCTGCCCCCTGGCTTCACGACTTCCCAAACACCGGCAGCACCGCACCGGTGACGTCCTTGGCGGCCTCGGAGCAGAGGAACAGGATGACCTCCGCCAGGGATTCCGGGGCGACCCATTTGCTGAAATCCGCTTTGGGCATGGCGGCGCGGTTGGGCGGGGTGTCGATGGTCCCGGGGGCGACTGCGTTGGCGGTGACGTTGTGCGCCCGGCCTTCCGCGGCCAGGGAGAGGGTCAGGTTGATCACTCCCGCCTTGGCCGCCCCGTAAGCGGAAATTCCCTCCCCGCCGTACAGCCCCCCTTTGGAACCGACGTTGACGATCCGCCCGGATTTCTGCCCGATCATCACTTTCATGACATGCTTGCAGGCCAGGAAGGCGGTTTTCAGGTTCAACTGCATCATGTGATCCCACTGCGTCTCGCCCATCTCCGTTACCGGCACGCCGCCCATAAACCCGCCCACCAGGTTCACCAGCGCGTCGATGCGCCCGAACTTTTTCA
>CAZFVV010000175.1:0-9903 GCA_964522165.1 uncultured Calditrichaceae bacterium | reverse complement strand
TAAATGCTTGGTGAAAACTTAGCGCCTTTGTGGCTTCGTGGCATGAAAACAAATGTTATCAGTCAAAATATAACCACTACCAAAAACCGGAACTCGCAAAAAAATCATTGATTATATGGCCATAAGCTGCTATGTTTTTTTTGTAAATACTTTTTGCGAGACGCCGGTGAATCTTTCTTCGGACAGTACTGCACAGAGAGGGTCGTCGTTAGCGGCAAGAAAAAACCATTTGATTTCTAAAATTGAAACGTCTATGTTTACACAGTGCGAATCGTAAGCGTGCTTTGATTTGACAAGGAGCGGTACATGCCGGAACATCGAGGCCAGGTTTTTGAAGCGCCAACCTTATCATTTCCGAAAGTAGAAGCGGATAAATGGCTGCGGGAAGAAAGAGCGTTTTTTCTTGCGCTTCCGGAGCTTTTACAAACATTGCGGGGGAAATGGGTTGCCATTCACAATGAACAAGTGGTCGAAACAGGCGATACGCTGCGCGAGGTATTGTTAAGCGTGAGAGAGAAATTCCCCGGGGTTGAAGTCTATATGCAGCTTGTTGACGAAAATCTCCCGGTAACAAAAATGCTATCCCCGCGAAGAGGCTTGTGATAACCATGCCAATTACTTACAACTATAATCGGCAGGTTGTGCCGCCAGCGCCCCTCGTCAACGTAATTGTAAGAAGTCCCGAAGATTCCGCTGTCTTTGTATCCGCTCCTGTCTTTGTATCCGCTCCGGCTTTGATTGACACGGGCGCTGACTATTCTGTCATTACCCGGGAAATATTGGAGAAACTAAAGCCGCTTCGTGTCGGCCTGGTTTATGTTGAGAGCTTTACGGGCGAGGGCGGCGCTCAACTCATCTATTCCGTGAATATGGAGATACATGAATGGATGTTTTCTCAGGTACCGGTTCTTGTAGGTGCAGAGCATTATGTTATCTTAGGCCGTGATATAGTCAACAACTTCGACTTGCGGCTGAACGGAATTGATGAAAAGTTCGAATTTCTGCGCGGACCCGAATCCTGATTATTCACCCGAAATTAAGTAAACCTACCCCTTCCGCCCCAACCGGTACTCCTGCAGCGCCGCGTAGAGCGCCGGCACCACGAACAGGCTCACCAACTCGATCAGCATTCCCCCGAACGAGGGAATGGCCATGGGCACCATGATATCCGAACCGCGCCCGGAGGAGGTTAATACCGGCAGCAAGGCCAGAATGGTGGTCGCGGAGGTCATCAGCGCCGGGCGCACCCGCTTCTGCCCCGCCTCCACTACCGCTTCGCGGATTTCCTCCACCGTGGCGGGCGACCGTTCCGCAAATACCTGCTCCATATAGGTGGCCATCAGCACCCCGTCATCCGTGGCGATGCCGAAAAGCGCCAGGAAACCCACCCAGATCGCCACGCTGAGATTGATGGGGTGTATTTGAAATAATCCCCGCAAATCGATCCCGAAAAGCGAAAAATTCAGGAACCAGCCCTGCCCGTAAAGCCAGATGAGGATGAATCCCCCCGCCCAGGCGACGAATATCTGCGAAAAAACCAGCATGGTGGTGGAAACGGCCTTGAACTGGAAATAGATGATCAGGAAAATGATGAACAACGCCAGGGGCAGGATCACCGCCAGTTTTTTTTCCGAGCGCACCTGGTTTTCGTAGCTCCCCGCAAAGGCGTAGCTGACCCCGGCGGGCAGTTGGAACTCCCCGGATTGAAGTTTGGCGTTCAAGTATTCCTGGGCCTCGCGCACCACCTCTACCTCTGCATGGCCGGGTTTCATATCGAAAATCACGTAGCCGGTGAGGAAAGTGTCCTCGCTTTTGATCATCTGGGGGCCGCGCACGTAAACGATCTCCGCCAGCTGCGTTAGCGGAATTTGCGCCCCGCCGGGAGCGGGCACCAGGATGCGCCCTAACGATTCGATGGTGTTGCGTAACTCCCGGGGATAGCGCACCCGCACCGGGTAACGCTCCCGCCCCTCCACCGTGGTGGTGATGGGCCTCCCGCCGATGGCCACCTCGATCACCTCCTGCACCTGCTGGAGCATGACCCCGTAGCGGGCAATCGCTTCCCGGTCGATGCGGATTTCTAAGTAGGGCTTGCCGATGATGCGGTCGGCAATCACGGTGTTGGCGTCGATGGAGGGCACTTCTTTGAGAATCCGCTCGATTTCCAGCCCCACCGCTTCGATGGTCGGTAAATCCGGCCCCTTCACCTTCACCCCCATGGGGGCGCGCATCCCGCTTTGCAGCATCACGATGCGGGCGGCGATGGGCTGGAGGCGCGGCGCGGAAGTGGTTCCGGGAATCTGCCCCGCCTTGACGATCTCGTCCCAAATATCATCCGGCGTTTTGACGCCCGGCCAGGCGGATCGCCCGGGGTTCAAGGCCGGGTCGAGCGCGGAACGCCAGAGGCGGAAGGGTTTGCCGCCGGTTTCGGGAATCAACGCGCCGTTTTCATCACGGGCGAATTTTCCCCGCACCCGGTAAGGCTTTCCATCGGGCGCGGGAAGCGGGTTGCCCGCCTCGTCGCGGAAAAAATCGCTGGAATCGGGATCGTGGCGAAAGGTCCGCCGCCGGCCGTCGCGGTCGCTGAGGTACTCCGGCTTGTAATTGATTACGGTTTCGAACATGGACACCGGGGCGGGATCCAGCGCCGATTCCACCCGCCCTAATTTTCCCACTGCTGATTCGATCTCCGGGATGGCGTTAAAAGCCATGTCCTGCCTGGCGATCACGTCCAACGCCTCGCCGATGGAGGCGTGGGGCATGGTAGTGGGCATGTAGAGGTAAGAGCCTTCATCCAGCGGGGGCATGAACTCCTTGCCTAACCCCGGGAATTGATGCGCCAGGTAAGAGACCGGGCCGAAGGTCTTAACCGGGCGGGGCAGCCACCCGAAGAAGCTCTCGAAGCCTAACCAGATCAATCCTCCGAAAAATACCAGCAGCAGCGGGATGCTCAAAAATTTCAGCTTGTGTGCCAGCACCCAACGCAAAATGCGGGTATAATTCCGATAGAACACAAAAAACACTGACAGCAGGCCGCTAATCAGGAACGCGACGAAAAGAAAATTCAACAGCACACCCCTCTCCGGCCCCAGGGGCAGCCAGTGATTTGCTAACAGCATCGCTACCACGAAAACCGCCAGCCCGTTGGCGATCCAGGGCGTGCGCTTTTTGATATTTTCCGGGATGCGCTGCTCCAGCAGATGATAGACCCCGATAGCGATCAGAATGGCTCCCACCCACCAGGCCAGGGTAAACAGCGCGATCACCCCAGCGGCCAGCAGGGCAAGGTGGAGGAAACGCTTGAGGGAGGCGCTGCGGATCTTCCCGGTAAATAGAAGCTGGGCAAAGGGGGGAATGATGGTAATCGCCACGATGACCGAGGCGATCAGCGCAAAAGTTTTGGTGTAGGCCAGGGGTTTGAAGAGCTTCCCCTCCGCCGCTTCCATGGTGAATACCGGCAGGAAGCTGACCACCGTGGTGGCTACCGCAGTCAGCACGGCGCTGCCGACTTCGCTGGCGGCGCGATAGATCACCGCCAGTTTGCTTTCCGCGGGATCGGCCTTTTCCAGGTGCTTGATGATGTTCTCCGTGATGACGATGCCCATGTCCACCATAGTGCCGATAGCGATGGCAATCCCGGAAAGCGCCACGATATTCGCATCCACCCCGAAATAGCGCATCCCGATGAAGGTGAGCAGCACCGCCAGGGGCAGCAGCCCGGAAATCAGCAGGGAGCTGCGCAGGTGCAGCAGCATCAGGATCACCACGATGGCGGTGACCAGGATTTCTTCCAACAGCGCGCTGTTGAGGGTCCCCAGGGTTTCGTAAATCAGGCCGGTGCGGTCGTAAAAGGGCACGATGGCGACCTTGCTGGCGGTTCCGTCGGGCAGTTGTTTTTGCGGCAACCCGGGGGAAATTTCTGCGATCTTTTTCTTGACGTTTTTGATCGCTTCTAAAGGATTGGCCCCGTAGCGCACCACCACCACCCCGCCGACCGCCTCCGCGCCGCCTTTATCCAGCGCGCCCTCGCGCAAGGCCGGCCCCAGGGTCACCCGCCCGAGGTTGCGTACGTAAATGGGCACGTTATCGTTGACTTTGACCACGGAGTTCTCGATGTCCTCGATCTTTTTAACAAATCCCACCCCGCGAATGAGGTACTCCACCCGGTTCACCTCGATGGTGCGCGCCCCCACGTCGAGGTTGGACATCTTCACCGCCTGGAAGACCTCCTCTAAAGAAACGTTGTAAGCGCGCATGGCGTCGGGATCCACGTCCACCTGGTATTCCTGTACAAAACCGCCCACGGAAGCCACTTCCGCAACCCCGTCGGCGGAGAGCAGGGCGTAGCGCACGTACCAATCCTGGATGGTGCGCAGCTCCTGCAAATTCCATCCCCCGGCGGGATTTCCGTTGGCGTCCCGCCCCTCTAAGGTGTACCAGAAAACCTGCCCGAGGGCGGTGGCATCCGGCCCTAACATCGGCTGCACCCCTTGCGGCAGAGATCCGGCCGGCAGGCTGTTCAATCGCTCTAAAATGCGGGAGCGGCTCCAGTAGAAATCCCGGTCCTCTTTAAAGATCACGTAAATGCTGGAAAACCCGAACATGGAGAAACTGCGCACGGTTTTAATGCCCGGAATACCCAACAACGAAACGGTGAGGGGATAGGTCACCTGGTCTTCGATATCCTGCGGGGAGCGCCCCGGCCAACTGGTGAACACGATTTGCTGGTTTTCGCCTAAATCCGGGATGGCGTCTACCGGCACCGGATCGCGGTGCAGCCCGCCTAACTCCCAGTCGAACGGCGCCACGATAATGCCCCAGCCGATCACCGCCAGGGTCACCAGCGCCACCACCAACTTATTTTGCAGGCAGAACAGGATGACGTGGTCTAAGAGGGATTTCGGTTCTATGTTGTGGTTCATATAATCCTCAGTGGAATTTTCTTATTTTTTACAAGTAAGAAGTGGCAAGTTGCACGTGAGAAGTTGCAAGTAGAAAGTAAAAAAGGCCACTTGCTGCCCTGTATTTCCGGGCAGGCTCCTGCATTCCCCGGCCTTCCTCCAAAGGATCCGCCTCGCGACGGGGTACGCTCCGGAGCAGACTTTCTCACTTGCCTCTTCTTACTTCTCACCTGCCACTTCTCACTGCTTACTTCCCAGTCTCTCCACCTCCTCCCCGCAACGGAACATCGCCGCGCCGAAGTAGGGATTCTCCACCCCCTGCTTGTTTTGCAGCCAGTAAGCGCCTTTGTTGTTGAAGGCCATGGGGCAGAAGTAGCGGTACACCGGCTGCGCCCCGCCGGCGCCGAATTGCCTGAGCGCCGCGTAGAGGGTTTCCGAGAGCGGCTCGAACGCGGTGCGGGCCTGCTCCGCGTTCTGAGCGCCGGCGATCCTGCCGGAGTTGTCTTTGAGCTTCGCGGACATTTCCATCCAGGCTTCATGGGCGCGGTCTTGCAGCAGGCTCATATCGATCTTCTCTAACTTTGCCTGGAAATCCCCGGCCTGTCTTTTGGCTTCATCAGGTTTGTCCTGGCTGAGCGCCTGCTGGATGTTGAAATAAGTTGCGGTTAAGGATTCCAGAGCGGTTTTGAAGGCCGCCGGCGCAGCGAAAACATCTTGCTGCATTTGTGAAGGGCGCATTTGAGCGCCCTTTTCGTCGCCCGCGCCATGCTGATGTCCCGCGGGCAGGGGTTCGCCGCCTTCCGGGTTCATCATGCTGGGCTTCGCCCGGATCTGCAGGTCGCTGTCGAGCTTGAAGTTGCCGTGCGTGACCACCTCTTCCCCCTCGCGCAAGCCTTCCCGCACGATGTAATAATCCCCCGCGCGCGGCCCTAATGCCACTTCCCGGCCCTCGAATACTCCCTCCGCGCCGGGTTTGGCGACGTACACCACCGCGCGCCGGCCGGTGATCAGCGGCGCGGAGGCGGGGATCACCAGAGGAGCGTCTTTCTGGATGGCCGCGGCGGAGACGTAGCCGAGGGATTCCGCCCGCACCAGGTCCATGCCGCAAATATCACAATCACCGGCGTGGGTTTTGACGATCTCCGGGTGCATGGGGCAAACCCACTTGCCCGCCAGACCGGGGTCCATCACCTTGCCGGAGACGGATAATTTCGAGCGCACCGCCGCCCGCACGAACATATCCGGCTTCAATTTACCGTTCGGATTGGGCACGTTCACGCGCACTTTCACGGTGCGGGTCATGGGATTCAACATCGGGTCGATGAACACGATTTTACCGCTGAAAGCCTCTCCCGGGAACGCCTCCGTGGTAAATTCTACCTCCTGCCCATAGCGAATCCATTCCAGGTCCGACTCGTAGGCGTCCAACTTCACCCAGACGTTGGAAAAATCGGCGATGGTATAAATCGGCGTGCCGGTTTCCACGTACATGCCTTCCTGGGCGTTTCGCTGGATCACCACCCCGCTGATGGGCGAATAAATGGTAAGGTGGTCGCTGGCCTTTCCCTGGCGCTCAATTTCCTGTATTTGCGCTTCAGTCAGCCCCAGCAGGCGCAGCTTTTCCCGCACCGCCTCCAGGGTGCGCTGCGCGGTATGGCGAATTTCCGGATTGCCGCTTGCCGTTACCGTTGCGGCAGTTTGAGCGGCCTGGAGCAGTTCCTGCTGGGCAGAAACCAACTCGGGGCTGTAGAGATAGACCAGGTGATCGCCTTTGCGCACCGAAGTGCCGGTGAAATCCACGTAGAGGCGGTCGATCCGCCCCGGAACCCAGGCGGAGATGTAAGCCAGGCGGGTTTCGTCATATTCCACTTTGCCGGACATGCGCACTTCCGCAGAAACGTATTTGCGCTCCACCGGGGCAGTCTGGATGCCGGCCAGCTTGCGGGCGGTTTCGGAGAGTTTCAATTCCCGCGGCCCGGTATCCTCGTCGCCGGCGCTGCTGACCGGGATCAAATCCATACCGCAGATCGGACATTGGCCGGGGTTGGGCTGGCGAATCTGCGGGTGCATGGAGCAGGTCCAAACCTGCGCCCGGGCGGTCCCCTGCGCCGCGGCGCTCTCCTGCTGATGAGCGCCGGAGCCGGAAGGCCCCCCGCCCAGGAAATAGCCAAGCGCAAACGCGGCCAGAACCACGGTGATCAGCGGCCAGCGCAGCTCTGAACGCCATATTTTATTGAAGATATTTTTAAAATTTTCCATATCGAATGGCTCCTGGAATATTTCTGTTTTTCACCGGGTAATTCCAATTTTATGGAATATTTTTGATCCGTGTAAATTCGTTTTGATCTGTGGCTGAATAATACTGCAAATTCCCTGCAAAGCTGAAGCTTTGCACTCCTCACTTCGAACTCGCTCCAAAACAGGGTTTTGGAGCGCAATAATAGACGAAACTGAGTTTCGTCTATTAGCACGTTGCTAAACAGAGTTTAGCAACGAGTAGAAATGGCTCCCGGAAAATTCCTGTTTTTCACTTTTCATTTTTCACTTTGCATTTTTCACTTCCCCCTCCCTCCCCGCCAGCATCTCTAACTCCGCCAACCGCTGGGCGTAATCGGCCCGCGCTCTTTCCAGGGACAGTTGAAACTCCAGGTAGGTGCGCTGGGCGTCCACCAGGTCCAAAAAATCCACTTTCCCGGTTTCAAAGGCGGATTGGGTTACATTCAAAGCCTGTTTTGCGCGAGGTAAAAGCGCCTCGCGGTAAAGCTTTTCCCTGCGCCCGGCGTCGCGGCACCGGTAGAGCGCCATCTGCAGCGCGGAGAGCAGCTCATTTTCCCGGTTCTGCCGCTCCTGCAGGGAAGCCTGGTAGCCGGCGCGCGCTTCGTTGACCGCGGCGCGGTTCTTTCCCCACCAGAGCGGCAGGTTGAGGCCCACCATGGCCACCAGGGGATTTTTGCCGACGCCCCGCATTTCCGGCGAGCTTGCCGCCCCTAAAATGCCGTATTCCACTCCTAAGGTAATATCCGGGTAGTAACTTTTCCGGGCCAGGGAGGCGGAGAATTTCTCTTTTTCGATTTGAAACCCCGCGGCTTTCAAATCCGGGTTGTGCTCTTGCAGCCAGGCGATCCATTGCTCCTCGGAAACGTTCGCCGTATCCAGCGGAATTCTGCCCGGCGGGGGAAGCTCCGCCCGGGAAGGCCGGTTGAGGGCCGCGTTCAGGCGCGCCCGCACCGGGTTCAGCATGTCGGCCAGAGTTCGGAGCTGGTCTTCCAACTTATCCTTCTCCACCTGGGCTTTGATGAGGCTGGAATGGGGAGCGGCGCCGGCGCGGTACTTCGCCAGCGCCACTTCCTCCAGGTAGCGCAACAGCTGCACGTTCTCTTCCATCACCGCGATGGCGCGGGCCAGGTAGGCATATTCGTAATAGGCGTCTTGCACTTCAAAGAATACCCGCCGGCGTGCCGCCCGGTACATGGCCCCGGCCATGTTGGCTTCCTCCAAAGCGGCGTCTGCGCGGAGCCGCAGGGTTCCGAACCAGGGAAACATCTGCTCCAGGGAGAGGCGGTGCTTCTCCGCCCGCATCTCGCTTTCCATTTCTTGAATGGCGTAGCGATATACGAACATGGGATCCGGCAGCGCCCGGGCCTGGGGAACCCGTTGCAGCGCGGAATTCCAGCGGCTGAAGGCGGATTGCAAAGCGGGGTTGTGCAATTTCGCGTATTCGAGCAGCACATTCAGGGAGGCGGAATCGCCGGGGAAGAATATATCGCCCCCGCCCGCTTCCGGCGCTGCCGGCAAGTGCAGGGATTTCTCGACCTCTGCGGCCTCCCGGAAGGCGGCGCTCTCCCGCCCGCCGGCGCAGGCGCATAGCAGCAAAGCGCAGAACGCGGCAATCGCCAAAGGCAAAACAGTTCTCATTCGTTACTCCTGGTGAGGTTGAAGATCCGGTGAAGGGGAGGCGTGAGCGGGAGACGTGATGCGTGATGAGTAAAGCGTGATGCGTGATTCGGATAAATCAGGAAATCAAGTTCCACGCTTTCCGGCTAATAAACACGCTGAAGCGTGGCAATCAATGATCACGCTTCACGCTTTAGGTTTCACGCCCCCCCTCACTTTCAAATACAGCTGGGAGCGGGGCAAACCTGCCCGATCAAATGAGAAATGCCCGGTGGATCAAATAAAGCGGGGGGGATGAATCAGAGAGACGATGATTGGAGAGTGTGGAAATGCAAAGCGGTTGGGGAGAAATATCGAAAATTGCCGGAATGGTATTGCCGGTGAAGTGCTGCGGGGCTTTCTTGAGCTGTTCCGCGGCCGGCAGCGCGGGGGACTGCTCAGGAGCGCCGGTGAGGCACGCCGCCGCGCACCAATAGAGCGATTGAGGAGCGGCAGTATAATTTTTATCGGCTTGTGAGTGGCCGGGAGAGCAAGCCGCCGGTTCATCCGCTGGAGAAGCGGCCGGGGGAAAATGGCATCCGGCAGGTTCGGCGGGTTCCGATTCGGCCGGGAGGGCCGCGGCGGCGCAGCAGTTATCTTCGATATTTTGATGAAAGGAAGAGCGGCAGGCCTGCCCGGGCGCATGGTTACAGAGGCAAATCGCCTGCAAACCGCTCAATTGCGACCACAGGAAGAACTGGATGACCCAGCCGATACTATTTAGCTTACGAATCGCTTTCATCTCATAACCGCTTTCGGGATAACATCCGCCCGCCCGGGCAAGTTTTCATTGGCGGTGGCAATATATCAAATTTGCGAGAGCGGTTCAAGTGAGAAAATCCTTCAGCTCCCGGTCTGCAAGCTGCCCTGCCCTGCCGGAGCCCGGCTACCGGAATCCGGCAGGGATATTGGGGCGTCTTCAGGCTCAACGCAGCAACGCCATTTTTCGGGTTTGCTGGTAAGTTCCGGCCACGAAATGATACAGGTACACACCTGAAGCCGCTTCATTCCCCCGCTCATCCCGGCCATCCCACTCCACCCGGTGCGTTCCCGCGGAAAATTCTCCGTT
>CAZFVV010000174.1:0-10060 GCA_964522165.1 uncultured Calditrichaceae bacterium | reverse complement strand
TGCGCTTAAAAGATACCCAAACCGGGGAAGAAAGCGGGTTCGCCTGCGAAGGGTTGTTTTTAGCGATTGGCCACCAGCCCAATTCAGAGATTTTCAAAGGGCAAATCGAAACTGACGAAAACGGCTATATTATTACCGAACCGGGCACTGCCAAAACCTCCCTGCCGGGCGTTTTTGCCGCCGGGGACGTGCAAGACCATGTCTATCGCCAGGCGGTAACCGCCGCCGGTTCCGGCTGTATGGCGGCAATTGAGGCCGAACATTATATCTCCGCATTAGAATTTGCGCTTATGGCGGATTAAAGGTGAAGAGGTTACAACTCCTTCAAAATTCCAACTATCTCTTCAGGTTCCGGAAAGCGGTACTCTTTTTTCTTGGAAAAAATCAGCTTCCCGTCCGCCCGCACTTCAAATACCCCGCCCCCGGATTTGATGAATTCAACCTCGATTCCCATCTCTTTTTGGAGCGTTTCCGCCAAACTGGCGGCCTTGGGATAGTAGTTTCACTCCACGCAGTATTCGATTGACAGCTTCTTGGCCATCTCGTTTCTCCTTTCATTGATTCATACTTGCCGTACCGGCCCCCTGTTAGTTCTCTCTGCCGGTAAACAATATAGCACCAAAATATCCCCGGAATGAAGGGTTTGTTTCTCCCGGCCTGCCGCCATGCCTTTCAATCGTAAAAGATTTTGTAATTCCGGCTTCAAACCGATATATTCACGGCCTTGCAGTTGTTTTGCAATATATTTGCAATGTATTTGCAAATATTCCGCAATGTTTGAAATTCGGGGTTTTGTGAGCACAACCGGTGTCCAGGCCCCTTTTATTAATTACAGGAGATCAACGATGAGAGTTATGAGCAATCTATTCGGGCGCTCGCCATTCTCTCCCTTGCAATCCCACATGGAGAAAGTGAATGCCTGCATCAGCAAACTAAAGCCTCTGTACGACGCCTATCTCGATAAAGATTATGAGCGCATGGAACAATTAGCGCAGGAAATCTCCGAATTGGAACATGCCGCCGATCTTACCAAGAACGAAATCCGCAACAATCTCCCCAAGGGCATCCTCCTGGCCGTCAACCGCGGCGACCTTCTGGAAATCCTCTCCTTGCAGGATACCCTGGCAGACAAAGCCGAGGATATAGGCGTCTTAATGACCCTCAGAAAACTAAAAGCGCTGAAGGGCCTGTCCGACGATATCAAAGTATTTCTGGAAAAGAATATCGAGGCGGTTCATTACGCTCACCGCATCATTCAGGAAATCGATGAGTTGGTGGAAAGCTCCTTCAGCGGCAAGGAAGCGGAAAAAGTCGGCAAAATGGTGGAACAAGCCGCCTTTTTGGAACACGAAGCGGATTTGTTGCAACGGGCGCTGCTCAAAAAATTATATAATATGGAGGATACCCTTCCGTACCCCAGCTTCATTTTATGGATCAATATCCTGCAAGCGATTGCATCGCTATCCAATAACTCCGAAAAACTCGCCAACCGGGTTCGCATGCTTCTGGATATCAAATAATAATGCGAATAACGAGTGGAAGAAATCTGTCTTGATTTATTGCCACTCCCGCAGGGGCTCCCTATTGGTACGAACAGTTCAACGATGAGATTCGGCGTATTTCAAGATTCTCGGGCGAATACGGACCTCAAAAACGCCGACAACCGGAAAGAATTGAGATGGGCATTGAAACGATACTTCTTAGTATTGCGATCGTTAGTGGATTTTACATGGCATGGAGTATCGGGGCCAATGATGTTGCCAACGCAATGGGCACTTCCGTCGGCTCCGGGGCATTGACCATTAAACAGGCAGTTATTATTGCGGCGATTTTGGAGTTTGCCGGCGCTTTTTTTGTGGGAAGCCACGTCTCCGAAACCATCCGAAACGGGATTATCAGCCCGGAGTTATTCCGGGGAAGCGAAATAGACCTGGTGTTCGGTATGATGGGCGCGCTTTTGGCGGCGGCCGTCTGGCTTCAGGTGGCTTCTTACTTTGGATGGCCGGTATCTACAACCCACTCCATCGTGGGGTCGGTGCTGGGCTTTGGCGTTATGTACGGGGGACTCCGGGCGGCAAAGTGGATCATGGTAGCGGAGATCGTCGCCAGCTGGGTCATCTCCCCGGTAATGAGCGGCGTTATCGCCTTTTTCATGTTCAGCTTGTTGCGCCGTTGGATTTATGCCAGTAATGACGCCGTTGGCGCTGCAAAGCGGGTGACTCCCTACCTGGTTTTTTTAGTATTCGTGGTGCTTACCCTGGCCATGGTTTTTAAAGGATTACAAAATTTAAACCTGGATTTGGGATTTGTTAATGCCCTGCTGGTTGCAGCGCAGATTGGCCTTGTCGCTTCTCTGGTCAGTTACGGACTGGTAAAACGAATTCGACCCGCAGAAATAAAAGAAAGGGAGGTGCTCAATCAACCCGACTCGGTTGGCAAGGGCATTAAAAGAATTTTGCGCCAGTTGGATAAAATCTCCCGGGAGGCGCGGGGAGAAATAAAAGATCAGCTTAGCACTCTCGCGCAACATTTACGGATTATTGATGAAGAAGTAGAGCGCGGGATAATGGTCGAAAGGGGCAGCAGCGAGTACGCGACCGTTCAACGCATCTTTGTCTATCTCCAGATACTCAGCGCGGCATTTATTGCCTTTGCCCATGGCGCTAACGATGTCGCAAATGCGGTAGGCCCCCTGGCGGCCATTATCACCATTCTCAAAACCGGGCAGACCTCCATGCAGGCGCCGGTGCCGCTGTGGGTGCTGGTGTTAGGCGGGATCGGGATCGTGGCCGGGTTGGCCACCTGGGGGTGGAGAGTCATTTTGACGATCGGAAAAAAGATCACCGAGTTGACCCCCACCCGGGGGTTTGTGGCGACGTTTTCAGCCGCGGTCACGATTGTGTTAGCCTCGAAATTAGGGATTCCCGTCAGCACGACCCACACCCTGGTGGGAGGGGTGCTGGGGGTTGGATTAGCGCGGGGCATTAGCGCGTTAAATTTACGGGTGATTACGGAGATTGCTATCTCCTGGATTGTCACCATTCCGGCCGGGGCAATCGGCGCAATCCTCATTTATTATCTGCTCAAGGCGTTCTTTGCTTAACAAACGAATCCCATTTTTGAGGCATTGTGTTTCAGGTTCTGCTTATCTTGTAGTTCCGCCGCGTAAGCGGACGCTTTGTGGCGAAAATTCCGGATGAGCCAAAAAAATAAGGAGCAGCATCGATGAAGGTTATCAAAGGTTTATTTGCAAAGTCGCCTTTTTCTCCCTTGCAGTCCCATATGGAAAAAGTAACCGACTGCGTTTATAAACTCGAAGAGCTTTTCCTGGCCTATTATGATAAAGATGATGAGAGGGTCGAACTCATCGCTCAAGAACTTTCCCGGTTGGAACATGCCGCAGATTTGACCAAAAATGAAATACGGAATCATTTGCCGAAGGGACTCTTCCTGCCCGTCAACCGGGGAGATTTGTTAGAAATTCTTTCGCTGCAGGATTCCCTTGCCGATCAGTCGGAAGATATCGGGGTTTTAATGACGCTGAAGAAATTGGAACCCCTGAGGGGCATCCGCAAAGAATTCAATGTCTTTTTGGCCAAGAATGTCGAGGCCGTTCGCCACGTGCATCGAATTATCCGGGAGTTGGATGAACTTGTAGAGAGTTCGTTTGGAGGCAAAGAGGCTGAAAAGGTTCGGGAAATGGTCGCGGAGGTGGCATATATGGAGCATGAGGCGGATATTCTCCAGCGAAATCTGCTCAAAAAATTGTACAATATGGACAATTCGCTTCCTTATCCCAGTTTCATCCTGTGGATACACATCTTGCAGGCCGTTGCCTCGCTGGGTAATAACGCCGAGAAACTGGCCAACCGGGTTCGCATGCTTTTGGACGTTGAATAATGTTCCGGGAGAGCCTGGTTGCCCAAGAAGGGGCGGATTTTCTATAAGTCATAAATTCATGGGCAACTTAAACCGCAAAGGGGTTTTATGGGTGCAGAACAGGTACTGATGATCGTGGCGTTGGTGTTCGGGTTTTACATGGCCTGGAGCATCGGGGCGAATGACGTGGCAAACGCGATGGGAACCTCGGTGGGGTCCGGCGCGCTAACCATCAAAAAAGCGCTGATCGTCGCCGGAGTATTGGAATTTGCCGGGGCTTTGTTGGTGGGCAGCCACGTTTCCGAAACCATCCGCAGCGGAATTATCAGCCCGGATTTGCCGGTGTTTCAGGAAAATCCCATGATCCTGGTGTATGGAATGACCGCTTCCTTGCTGTCCGCGGCGATCTGGCTGCAAATCGCTTCCTACCTGGGCTGGCCGGTATCCACCACCCACTCGATTGTGGGGGCGGTGTTAGGCTTCGGGCTTGTGGTGGGAGGGATGGAAGCGGCAAACTGGTCGGAAGTTTCCTCGATCGTCTCCAGTTGGATTATCTCGCCGGTGCTGAGCGGCTCGGTCGCATTCGTACTTTTTTCGATTTTGCGCCGGATCATCTACGATACCGATGACGCCGTAGCCGCCGCTAAAAAAGTGACCCCCTACCTGGTGTTCACTGTTTTTTGGGTTCTAACCTTAACCACGGTATTCAAGGGGCTAAAAAACCTGAACCTGAACCTGGGATTTTTGGAAGCATCTATCCTGGGAAGCGCAATCGGGCTGTTAGCTGCCTTGATCAGTTTTTTTCTGGTTCGGCGAATCAAATCGGAGCCGATCGAAGAAAGGGTGTGGGTGAGACAGCCCCTGGTTGTGGAAAAAAGTCTTTCCAAAGTGCTAAACCAGTTAAGCAAGGCCGCTAACGCCGCCTCCGGCGAGGTCAAGGAACGGTTGGACGGCATGATCAACGAGCTGGAAGCCACTCACAAAGAAGTGGCAAGAGGAATGGAAGTGGAACGGGGCAGCGGGGAGTACAAAACCGTTCAGCGGATTTTTGTGTATTTGCAAATCATGAGCGCCGCTTTAGTGGCATTTGCGCACGGCGCGAATGACGTTGCGAACGCGATTGGTCCCCTGGCGGCGGTAATTACCATCCTGCAATCCGGCCAGATGGTTTTGAAAACCGCCGTTCCGGTCTGGCTGTTAGGAGTGGGAGGAGCGGGGATCGTGCTGGGGCTGGCCACCTGGGGCTGGCGGGTAATGCTGACCATCGGTAAAAAAATTACCGAACTCACCCCCACCCGGGGATTCACTGCGGAATTTTCCGCCGCCTTGACCATCCTGTTCGCTTCCAAATTAGGGCTTCCCATCAGCACCACCCACACCCTGGTAGGGGCGGTGTTGGGAGTGGGGCTGGCCCGCGGCATCGGCGCTCTAAACCTGCGGGTGGTGCTGGATATCGTCATTTCCTGGGTGATTACCGTGCCGGTGGGAGCCATCGGGGCGATCATTTTTTTCTACATTTTAAGAGCTGTTTTCGGCGGATAAGCTCCGGCTCTCATCGCTTTTCTGCTGGAAATTGATCATAACCAGATTCAGCAGGCGCCCTGCCCGCCTCGAATCTGGTTTTTTTGTGAACCGCCCGTTTCTAAAGACGCTCCTGCTTTAACCGGTTGACTTTGCCCGGAAAGCGGGTTTAAATTGATTTCTCTGGTTCGATCCCGCGATCCGGTTGCAACAATTTCAGAGTGCAAGCGCGGTTTCGTAAATACAAGACCCTTTACCCCGGTTTTTTGATGAAAACGTCAGCCCGAATTCTTTACATCGACCATGATGATAAGCAGCGCAGCCGCCTGGAAAAGGGATTGCGAAAAAAAGGTTACACGGTGTTTTCCGCCGCTTCCGGCTGCGGCGGCCTGGAGATGTTGAAAATCAGGCCGGTGGAGTTGGCGCTCTGCCGCTTCACCCTGCCGGATATGGACGGCCTGGAATTGCTCCCCCGCTTGCGGGCGCAGCAGCCCGGTCTTTCCTGCATTTTCCTGGGCGCGGGGGAGCCGCTTCCCCGGGTGGTGGAAGCCATGAAACAGGGAGCGGCAGACTTTTTAGCGGAACCCTGCCGCCTCGATGCAGTTGCCAGGGCGGTTGAGCAGGCGCTGGCTCCGGCGTCGCCAAAACCGGAATCCGGCGCTGCGGGAGCGGGCCGGGAATACATCCGGCAATTGGAAGCGAAACTGAAAGAGTGGGAGCAGAAGGCCTTTTCCCTGGGCATGGCCAATGTGGACATGCTGGCGATTCAAGAACAATTAGAAGAAAAAAATCTACAAATGGAAAGGCTGCTGGCAGAGCTTTCCCGCCGCACCGATGAGCTTCAGGCGATTCTTGATGCTTCTCCCGCGGCAATCGTCATGGTCGATCCGCAAAACCGCATCACCGCCGCTAACCAGCGGATCTTCGACTTCTTCGGATTGAAAAGAGAGACTGTGCTGCACCGCAGCTTTGATTTTTTCCTGCAGGGCATCGCCCCGTGTTTTGAAGATTTCAGCCTCTTCCAACCGCACACCGGGGAGATCGAACAGTTTTGCCGCGACTGCGACCCGCAGAACATTAACATCCGCGATCTCTACTCCCTGGCCATGACCGTAAACAGACCCCGCTCGCGGATCGTGGTGCCCTTTCCCGCCAGCGTTAAAGACCGCGACGGCCAGGAACTCGGCAAAATCTGGATTTTTGAAGACGTGACGGCGTTGAAACGCGCCGATGAATTGCTGCGAACCATCGTCGAGGCCTCCCCGATCCCGATCATCGTCAGCCGCTTTAGCGACGGCAAAATCCTTTTTGCCAACGAACCGGTGGCGGAAATCCTGGGGAAGAGCGTTCCGGAGATTACCGGCATGTCCACCCCAGATTTTTACTTCGATTTGGAAGACCGCAAAATCGTGTTGGAAAAGCTGCAAACCCGGGGTTTCGTGCGCGACCACGAGGTGCGCGTCAAAACCGCTAACGGCGAGGCGCTCTGGATGATTTTTTCCCTGGTCGTTACGGAATTGAACGGGGAGAAAGTGATCATCGGGGCGTTTTATGACATCAATGCCCGCCGCCAGGCGGAAGAAGCCCTGCGGGAGAGCGAAGAACGGTTCCGCCAGCTTACCGAAAATATCCATGAAGCCTTCTGGATGTACGACGTGAAAACCGGCAAACCCATCTACCTCAGCCCGGCGTTCGAGTCCGTTACCGGCCTGAAGCGGGAAGCGCTGGCGGAAAGTTTCGGGACGGTGGCCAGTATCATTCATCCGGAGGATTTGCAAAGGGTGATGGCGGCCGTGCCGGAAAAATTCAAGAGCGAATATGGCCTGGAATACCGCATCATCCGCCCCGACGGGCAGGTGCGCTGGATTGCGGAACGCGCCTTTCCCATCCGCAATCCCGCCGGCGAGGTGTATCGTATCTGCGGAGTGGGCGCGGATATTACCGAACGCAAGCTGGCCACCGAGGCCTTGAAACAGGAGCGCAATTTTGTCTCTGCGGTGCTGGATACCGCCGGCGCGCTGGTGATCGTGCTGGATACGGCCGGCCGGGTGGTGCGCTTCAACCGCGCCTGCGAGCAGGTGACCGGGTATAAAGCGGCGGAAGTGATCGGAAAATATTTTTGGGATTACTTCATCGTTGCGGATGAGATCGAAATGGTTCGCGGGGAATTCGAGAAGCTGCGCTCCGGTCATTTTCCCAGCGAATTGGAGAACTGCTGGCTGACCCGGGAAGGCAAGCATCGCCTGATTTCCTGGTCCAATACCGCGCTGTTAGATGATTCCGGAAACGTGGAGTACATCATTGCCACGGGCATCGACATTACCGAGCGCAAACAGGCGGAGGAGAACCTGCGCCTGTACCGCAAAATTTTTATGAATTCCAAGGACCCCATCGCGGTGCTGGACGTCCAGGGGCGTATTTTAGAGGTGAATCCTGCCGCGGAACACTTGTACGGATACCGGGAAGCGGAGCTAAAAGGAAATACCACCGCGCTGATCTTAGGCGAGGAAGCATTCAAACGCCTGGTCAATGAGCTGCCCTTGAAGGGAGATTACGCTATCCGCCGGGAGATTGCCACTCAAACCCGGAACGGCAGCGAACTGATCCTGGAGCTTTCCGCGTTTCCCATTCTGAACGATAAACAGGAAATTATCTACCGGGTCGGTTTTGCCCGGGATATTACCAAACGGAAAAAAGCGGAAGCCGCCCTGCGCAAAGCCCACGACGAGTTGGAAATCCGGGTGCAGGAACGCACTGCGGAGCTGGCGGCCGTGAACGAGACCCTCCGCGCCAGCGAAGCGCGAAATACCGCCCTGCTGGACGCCATCCCGGATTTGATGTTCCGCCTGGATCGCAAGGGCATTTACTTAGACTACAAGGCGCCCCGCGACAGCGACCTGGCGGTTCCCCCGGAAGAGGTGATCGGGAAAACCGTGTTCCAGACCCTGCCGCCGGAGCTGGCCCGGGAGACCCTGGAAAATCTTGAGCGCGTCTTGCAAAGCGGCGAAGCCCTGAGCATGGAGTACGAGCTCCCCCATGATGAACACCTGCACTATTTTGAGGCCCGCCTGGTGGTGAGCGGGAAAGACGAGGTTTTGGCGATTGTGCGGGATATTACCGAGCGCAAACATGCAGAAGAGGCGCTGCGCAAAGCTCACGAGGAACTGGAGCAACGGGTGGAAGAGCGCACCGCCGACCTGGCCCGCGCTAACCGGGAGCTGCGGGAAACCCAGTTGCAGTTGATCCAGTCCGAGAAAATGGCCGCCCTGGGAACCTTAGTGGCCGGGGTAGCCCATGAAATCAACACCCCGGTGGGCGCGATCAACAGCATGCACGATACCTTAGTGCGGGCGATGGCGCAATTGAAGAAGCGCATGGGCGAGCGTTTCCCGGAGGATATTTCCACGGATCCGAAGCTGGCCGCCGCCTTAAAAGTGATCGAAGACGCCAACCGGGTGATCGCCACCGGCAGCGCCCGGGTAACGAATATTGTCCGGCGCCTGCGCAGCTTCGCCCGCTTAGATGAAGCAGAACTGAAAGAGGCCGATATTCATGAGGGGCTTGAAGATACCCTGGTGCTCATTCACCATGAGATCAAGCATAACATTCGCCTGATCAAAAATTACGGGGAAATCCCCCCGGTTCGCTGCTACCCCGGCAGGTTGAACCAGGTTTTTCTGAATCTGCTGATCAACGCCAAACAAGCTTTGCAAGGGCAGGAAAACGGAACCATTACCATCACCACCTGGCGCAAAAACGGCAGCGTGCACGTCAGCATCGCCGATAACGGGGTGGGCATTCCCCCCAAAAACCTCAGCCGGATATTCGATCCCGGGTTTACCACCAAAGGAGTGGGGGTGGGTACCGGGCTGGGACTGTCGATTGTCTATCGCATCATCAAAGAAGACCACCGGGGAGAGATTACCGTGCAGAGCAAGGTAGGGGAGGGAACGACGTTTACGGTGAGCATTCCGGGGGATTTGGGGGAGGGGTAGGGCATGAGGGGGGAAGTGCCCGTAACACGTTCGGCTGATAAAAAGGGCTTGTTTTTCGGGCTCTGCCGCTATATATTTGTGCCGCTTTTGACAAGTTTTTACTCACATGGGGTCGTAGTTCAGTTGGTTAGAACGTCCCGACTTGCCAGTCGGGAAGGCCACGAGTTCAGAGTAAAAACAATTTTTCGGGGTCGTAGTTCAGTTGGTTAGAACGCCGGCCTGTCACGCCGGAGGTCGCGAGTTCGAGTCTCGTCGGCCCCGCTAAACAGAAGGGAATCTGAGAGATTCCCTTCTGCATTTATGGCAAGCTTGTCGCAAAATATTCTAAGCTTACCCGGTCTCTCCCATTTCAGACGATAATTTGAAATTGATCATAAAATTTGTGCCCTATCTATCGTGACCGGGACGTTGGAAGTTTATCTTGCAAATAGAGACTGTAACTGTGAAGTTAAAGCCGCCTTGATTGCTTAATTTGACATTTCTCTTACAAATCACGTTGAGGCCCGCAACGCTTGAATGTCTTTATTTGCCTCAATATATTATGATCTATTTGCGCAACATCCTCAATTCAATATTAGACCTTATTCTCTAACAAGTTGTTAATAATCTTAGTATTACGTAAATTCTCTGAAAAAATCGAGGTTTGCATGTTACTCCAAGGTTCT
>CAZFVV010000173.1:0-10119 GCA_964522165.1 uncultured Calditrichaceae bacterium | reverse complement strand
GCACAACACCGGGAGTATTTTGAAGGGATGTTTCAGAACGTGCTGCAAAAAGGGAAGTTGAAATTCTATGGAATGCTCGGTGCGGTGCGCGAATTCTTCCCCGGTCAAATCTTTGCCGGCGTTGCCGCTCCAGGCCTCCAGAAACTCCCGGTCGGTTTCCACCGTTCCCAGGGGCGTTTCGAAATCTTTGGCGGTGGCCACAAAAAAACCATTCCCGCCGTAGTGGGCCACTCCCAATATGATATATAAATCCGCCTCCGGGCTATTTTCCAGGCAGCGGTAGGCGTGGGTATAACAGGGACCTCCTACCCGGATGTCGATGTGGGGAGCCATGATCGCCCGCAGTTGCATTCCCTCCGGAACGGCGCCGTTTTCCCCGTTCGCAGCCCCGGCGCCTTCCGGGTGGCGATAAAAATCTTCCAATTGTTTCCGTAGCCGGAGAGGCTCTGCTTCATAGGATACCCCGGCGTGCCAGGCTTTGCGAATCGCGGAGTTCCGGAATTCGGCAACGACCCGGTTGGTTTGTTCCCGGAAAAGAACGGTGTCTAGGTAGTAATTATCATCCAGGATTTCGATGATCTTCTGTAATTGCTGGTCCGGCAGCAGGATGCCCCCGAATTTGCGGGCAAATTCCAGTTTGATATCGGACCGGGAATGAACCCCGTCGAACAGGGCAATAATGAAAAAATCCACCGCGGACATCACCAGCGGAGATGGGGCGATTTCCAGGGGGTCGCGCACGTAAAAATAAGTCTGCCCGTTCTGCTCCACCGGAAAGGCCTCCACGTAACGCAGCCGGGGATATTCTATCGGTTCAGGCATGATTATCCTTTGTCATCAATTGTCATTAGGGAAAACAAAAAACGCACATTATTGGAAACCCTGAAGGGGTTTTACAGACCCCTTTGTAAAACCCCTTCAGGGTTTAGGGAATTTGTGTTGATCAGTACCCAGGGTTCCCCTGCAGGCGGGGAACCCTGGGCTATGGAGTTTAACGCCGTTGGCGTTAAAAGAGTACAACCGCCCTAGCGTATTTTAAAGCCTTAAAGTAGAATTAATAATGACTCAATGACCACAAATGACGCGAAGCTAATGACTTTCTTTATCAGGAAAGCCGCTTCAGCGCTTCCTCCAGGCTGGAAATGATCAACTCCACTTCTTGAAGGCGGCAGGTTCCTACCGAGAGGCGATACCAGCTCGATTCCTGGGAAGCTCCGAAGTAAGGCATCGGCACCAGCCCGGTTTTGGCTTCGTCTAAAATGTAGCGGTGCACCGCGGCGTTGGAATCTAACGGTTTGCCGTCGGGGGTCTTCTTGCCCCGTAAATCCAATTGCACGGTCAGGTAAATTGCCGCCTGGGGTTTGATCGCATCGACCGGGTAGCCTTTTCCTTTCAAGTAGATAAATCCTTTATAGAATCCTTCTAAGCGCGCGTGGATTTCCTTGCGGAAATGGGTGAGATAGCGTTCCACCGCTTCCGTTTGCGCCAGGTAACTGCCGGCGGCGAACTGCTCCGCCCGGGGCGCCCAGGCGCCCATGTGGGAAATGATGGTGCGCATCTTTTTGAGGATATGCGCGGGAGCAAATCCCCAGCCTAAACGCACCCCGGTGCCGGCAAAGGCTTTCGACATGCCGTCCACGAACACAGTGTAATCGCGGATGGCCGGGCGCAAGTTGACCGGGGTATAATGGCGGGTATCCCCAAAGGTGAGCTGCCAGTAAATTTGATCGAATATCAGGTAAACCGGCTTGCGGTTGGGGCCGCGGGAATGGTTCTCTTCCAATACCAGGTCGCAGATATCTTCTAATTGCTGCTTGCCGAATACCGTTCCGGTGGGATTCAGCGGGGAGCATAAAGCGATGAGCGCCGCATCCTTCAAATGCGGTTTGATCGCTTCCGCGGTGGGCATAAAATTATCTTCCGGGAAGGTCTCGATGAGCACCTGCTTGCCGAAGGAGAGATGGGTATAGTAATCATTATTCCAGGAGGGAACCGGAAATATAACCGAATCGCCCGGGTCAACCACCGCCCGGTAAGCGCTGTATAGCAGGGGGCGCGCCCCGCAGGAGATCACGATATCATCCGGGTCATAATTCAGCCGGGTGCGGCGGGACAGCAATTGGGAAACCGCGTTGCGCAAATTCGGCAGCCCCAGCGCGCCGGGATAGTTGGTATATCCGGCCCGGTAGGCGGCGATGATTTCGTCGCGAAACTCTTCCGGGATGGGGAAAATCTGCGGATTGAAATCCCCGATGGTCAGGTTATAGAATTTTTCGCCCTGCTGGATTTTTTCATTGATGTCGGCGGCAAGGGTAATAATGGGGGAGGTCTGGATACCCTGGGCTAATTTGGAGAGGATCATAAGAAAGCTCCGGTAGTTATGCTTTTACAGTTCACCTGGCTTCTCATGCCAGGCATTTGCCCATGCGTTCAGGCAATAAAATATAATTCAATAATAGTATTATAAAAAATCATTATCATCATTATTAGGGTGTTGAAAATGTTAAAAAGCGGCGGATCCCCCATCCCTGTTAACATCCGGTGTGGGATTTTTGTAAAATTCCTGTTGCAAGCGTGTTAATAAATTGTTGAAAACCCGGTAAGGGGTAAAATCTCCGCTATCTTATCGACTGAGAATTCACACTTTCCACAGGTTTTGAACAGGTTTTTGGCGGGTTTTTAAACAGCAATGTTAAAATCCCGCAGCACCGCGTTCAGGGATACCTTTTTATCCGTGCTCTCCTTGCGTTTGCCGATGACCAGGGCGCATTGAATCTGGTATTTTCCGGCGGGAAAAGTTTTTTCATACGAACCGGGAATGACCACGGAGCGGGGGGGGATTTCTCCCCGGTATTCCACGGTCTGGCTGCCGGAAACGTCGATGATTTTGGTCGAGGAGGTTAAAATGACCCCGGCGCCCAACACCGCTTCTTCCCGCACCAGCACGCCCTCCATTACCGATACCGCGGATCCCAAAAACGCGTTATCTTCGATGATAACCGGGCGGCTTTGGGGCGGCTCCAGCACCCCGCCCACCCGCGCAGCCCCGGCAATGTGCACCCCTTTACCCACCTGCCCGCAGGAACCCACCGTGGCGTGGGTATCCACCATGCTGCCGCGGTCCACGTACGCGCCGATGTTGACGTAGCCGGGCATCAGCACCACCCCGGGGGCCAGGTAAGAGCCGTAACGGGCCATTCCCGGGGGAACCACCCGCACCTGCTGCCGCGCAAAATTCCGCTTCAGGGGAATTTTATCGAAAAACTCGAAGGGGCCGATTTCGATCTTCTCTATTTTGCGGATTTTGAAATAGAGCAGGATCGCCTTTTTGATCCACTCGTTCACCGCCCAGTCGATTCCCTTTTTTTCCGCCACCCGGATTTCTCCGGCGTCCAACAGGTCGATAGTGCTGTTGATCGCTTCGATATAATCCGCCTGCGCCAGCAGGGCGCCGTTCTCGTAAGCGTCGGATATTTGTTTTTCCAGGCTGTTCAGATTCATTTCGATACCTTTGAAATCAGGTTTCACGCATCGCGCCGGTTTACGGGCGGAAGGTGGAAAACGTTCAATTGGAACGCGGATGACACGGATGAGACGGATTTTCACGGATGAATGTACCTGATTTCCAATAGGAATATATGGATTCGCCAGACGAATCCGCGTGAATCCGTTTGATCCGCGTCATCCGCGTTGCAATTTTTAACTTCAGGCCGTTGCAAGAGCTTTCTCGAACACTTTCTAAGCCCGCGCCCTGCCATTTCTCAGGCTTTTAAACCCAGCACCTCCTGCATGGTATAGTAGCCCGGTTTTTGGGATGGAATCCAGCGCACTGCCCGCAGCACTCCTTCTACAAAAACCGCGCGGGAGAGCGCCTGGTGAGTAATCACAATGTTTTCATGGTTTCCCAGGAAATGCACCTGGTGTTCCCCCACCACCGATCCCCCGCGCAGGGAGTGCAGGGCGATTTCCGGCCCCCGCTCCGCCTGGAAACCCTGCCGCCCGAAGCGGATGTTTTCCTCCTCCGGCGCTCCCAGTCCCTGCAACAGCGCCCGCGCCAGCAGCAGCGCGGTTCCGCTGGGAGAATCTTTCTTATTGCGATGGTGGATTTCCACGATCTCTCCATCAAAGTTTTCCTTGAGCGTCGCAGCGGCTTTTTGGATGAGGTTGATCAGCAGGTTGATTCCCAGGGAAAAGTTGAAGGATTGCACTATCGCAACCTGTTTTGCCAGTTCCCGCAGCCGGGCTTGCTGCGCTTCGGAGAGGCCGGTGGTGCCGCTGATGAGGGGAACCCGGCGCTTGCGGCAGGCTTCGGCAATGGCGGCGGCGCCTTCCGGGGAAGAAAAATCCACCGCCACGTCCGCCTCGCTTAAAATCTCATCCGGATCGGTGGAAACGCAGATTTCCTCAGCGTAAAACGTTTCCAGGGTGTCGATTCCCCCCACCAGCGCCAGGGATTCATCTTTCAGAATCGCCGCGCTTAGCTCCCGTCCCATCCGTCCCAAAATTCCGTTGATGGCTACCCGAATCATAGATTGCCTCATTTTTCGATCCATTTTTCCAGCATGGCGACTAATTTTTCCGGAGAGGTGAGGGGATGTGGATACATACCTTTGATCATGCGCTGGCGGCAGGCTTCGTAGAGGATGACCGCCGTGGCGACGGAAACATTCAGGCTCTGGATCATTCCGAACATGGGGATAAAAATCAGCGCGTCGGCAATTTCCAGGGCCTCCGCGGAAACGCCGTTGTGCTCGTTCCCCACCATAATCGCCGCCGGCGCGGTCCAATCCACGTCGTAAATGGATTGCGCCTGCTCGTTCAGGCAGGTCGCGTAGATTGTAAATCCTTGCGCTTTCAGCAAAGAGCGCGCCTCCCGGCAGGAGGAAAAAAAGCCCACATCGACCCACTTTTTGGCTGAGGCGGAGGATTTCTTCCCCATTTCCGGAAATTCCCCGGAGGAATAAAGCAAATGAACCGTCTCCACCCCCACCGCGTCACAGGAACGCAGGATGGCGCTGACGTTATGGGGATCATGGATGTTTTCGCAGACCACGGTCAAATCCGGCTGCCGATTTTTCAACACCCCGGCCATTTTTTTCATTCTGCGGGTTGTTGGCATACCTCACCTTTAAACGCTTGAGCAACGAATATAATTATAAAAATAAAATGCTTGAAATTTGAAGAAATAAAATTTTAAATTTGCCCGCTAAATTGTATTCGTTGAGAAAGGAGAAAATTATGGCTAAAAAACAGAAAAAAGTATATGACGACGACATTGAAGAACGCGAAGATGAGTTTGACGACGAACCGGATGACGATGAAATCGATGACGACGATTATGATGACGACGACGAGGATGACGACGAGGATGACGACGAGGATGATGACGAGGATGATGACGAGGATATCCCTGACGATGAGATTATCGACGAAGAGAGTTTGGAAGAGTTAGGCGAGGAGGATATTGAGGAAAACGAGGAGGAGATGGAGCAAATCGAGTCCAAGCTGGCCAGCGGGGAAGAATTTGTCGCCTCCCAAAGCGAAGTGGTGACGCTGCTGAAGGCGAATTTAGTATATGCCTGCCCGCGCTGCCGGCGCATTTTTTTGAAGAACAAGTGGATAAAAGATAGTATTACCGACGTGTACACCGTGCGCACGGAGCTGGCCTACTGCGACAAATGCATGGGAAAGACCTCGGAAAATTTCATCGGCAGCATCGAAATTTACGACAAGAAGCTCTCCGAAAAGAAAACCCCCCTGGTCAACCTGGCCAAAAAAGTAGAAGCAGGGTTAGAAAACCGGGAACCCTTCGAGACCATCATCGAAGTGTTCGAAAAGGACGAGATTCTCTATATTTTTACCAATACCACCCGCCTGGCGGTAGAAATTGCCCGGGCCATCCGCCAGGAATGGCACGGCGCGATGCAATACGAATGGTTCGAGCGCAACCAGTATTTGCGGGCAAAATGGTTTTCGGAAGTGCAGAACCGGGAGCATTTCAAGAGCCGCATCCGGGCGGCCAAGGAAAAACGGATCGGGTTGTTCTCCTTCGAGGATGAATAACACCTCCCAAAGAAAATCAATCATGGCCGACGGCAAAACCTACCAGAAGCTGCTTCGCATCCGGGAAGAAAAGGGGGCGGGGTTCATCCTGTTGTTGGACCCCGATAAACTCCCCGTTCCGAAAATTCAAAACAGCATCGAACACGCCATCGAGGCAGGGGTGGATGTTTTTTTCATCGGGGGAAGCTTTTTGCTGAGCCGGCAATTCGATGATTTTGTGCAGGAAGTAAAACGCGCCGCCGGCGAGCACCCGGCGATCCTCTTTCCCGGCAGCCTGCACCAGATATCTCCCTTTGCGGACGCACTCCTCTTTTTATCGGTCATCAGCGGGCGCAACCCGGAGCACCTGATCGGCAGCCAGGTAACGGCCGCCCCCCTGGTGTGGAAAATGCAGTTGGAAACCATCTCCTGCGGTTACATGCTCATCGAATCCGGCGCCCTGACCAGCGCCCAGTTTCTCAGCAACTCCCTTCCCATTCCCCGCAACAAACCGGAAATTGCCTTAGCCCACGCCCTGGCGGGGCAGTTTTTGGGGATGCAGAGCATCTACCTGGAAGCCGGCAGCGGCGCCAAATGGCCGGTGCCGGCGGAAATGATTTCCCTGGTGAGCCGGCATATTCGCATCCCGCTGATGGCGGGGGGAGGAATTCGCTCCCCACAGGAAGCGGAAGAGAAGGCCGGGGCCGGGGCGCATTTCATTGTGGTGGGGAACTATTTTGAAACCGAAGGAAGCGCTTCGCTGATGAAAGAATTCGCCGGGGCGATTCATCGCCGGTGAAGGGATCGTTCTTGAAGACCTGGTTTCAAAAACTTATCAAAAGGGAAGATACCCGGAGGCTGGCCGAAAATATCCTATCGCTGACGGTTTTGCAGGGGCTGAATTACCTGCTCCCGCTCCTCACCCTCCCCTACCTTACCCGGGTGTTAGGCCCGGAGAAATTCGGCCTGGTAGCATTTGCCCAGGCGCTGGCGCAATATTTCGTGATCATTACCGATTACGGATTCAATCTCTCCGCAACCCGCGATGTTTCCATTCACCGGGAAGACCCCGCCCGCCTGCGCGCGATATTCAACTCCGTGATGGCGATTAAAACCGGGCTGATGGTGCTCAGCCTGGCGGCGCTGGCGGTGATCGTATTCAGTTTCGATAGATTCAACCGCGATTGGGAGCTTTATTTTTTGTCTTCCGGGCTGGTGCTCACCGGCGTGCTCTTCCCGGTGTGGTTCTTCCAGGGACTGGAGCGGATGAAATACATCACCGTGCTGAATATCATCTCCAAGTTAACGGCGGTTATCGCCATCTTTGTTTTCATCCGCAGCAGCTCCGATTACCTCTACGTGCCCCTGATCAACGTGTGCGGCTGGCTGGTGGGCGGGGTTCTCTCCCTGGCGCTGGTGTTCCGGGATTTCCGGATGCGCTTCGAAATGCCCGCGCCGGCAGATATTCGCTATCACCTCAAAGAGGGCTGGAATATTTTCGTTTCCGGCGTTGCCATCAGTATGTACACCGTTACCAACACCTTTTTATTGGGATTATTTACCACCGACGCGATCGTGGGGTATTACAGCGCGGCGGAAAAGGTATTCCGGGCGCTGGCGCAAATGTTCAATCCCCTTTTCCAGGCGCTCTATCCGCATATCGTGGCGCTGGCGCAAAAATCCCGGGAAGGGGCGATCAATTTTCTGAATAAATTATTAGCCGTGGTTTTGGCGGGGTGCAGCGCAACCTGGCTGATCATTTTCCTGGCCGCCGCTCCCTTATTGAATTTGCTGCTGGGAAACGGTTACGGCGAGTCGGTGACCATTTTCAGAATTTTTTCCCCCATGTTGATCTTCACCCCCGCGGCCACGGTGTTTGTGAACCTGGCCATGCTGGCGTTCAAGTTAGATCGTTACTTCTTAAAGCTCTATTTATTCGGGGGCTTGCTGAACCTGGGATTGGTGGCGCTGTTTCTGGTCATATTGAACATGGAAGCAAAAGGCGTGGCGCTGGCGATACTGATCAATGAAATAGCGCTCACCTTCCTGGCCTATTATATCCTGGGCAGGCATCATATCAAGCTGTTTCCGCGCCTGCGCAGCGCCAATATCTCAATTACGTGATCACGGTTAACAGGAATTATTAAAAAAATTTGGTTACTATTCAGCCACAGAGATCACAGAGGTCACTGAGGAAGAATTCAATGTATTGTCAGGCCATTAAACCTGTTTGAGGAATATTTTTTTCAACAAAACGGCTTTATTTAACAATTTTTTTCATATCTCTGTGCTCTCTGTGACCTTTGCATGGTGAGTTTATCGAACCATGTGGCAAAATGCGTAACATCAGATAGTAATCCGAAGAAGGGAGAACCCCCGATGGAATCAACGCCCGAACGGATGTACCTGGATTTACTGAAAAAAACCCTCTCGTTTATGCTCTGGCCGGAGCCGCCGGTCAATATCAGAACCTTCAATTTTATGAGACCTCGTTATAAACGCTTGATCGCCAGCGGATTGGCAAAGGCATTTGGAGCGGTGGGCCTGCAAATAACCCAGCACAAGGTTTTTACGGAAGCGGAAAAGGCGGAAGGAAAGGTCTGGCCGGGCTACGCCGATACCATGATCGGGCTGAAGCGGCTCGACAATTTGCAGGATTGCATCGAAACCGTTTTGAAAGAGAAGGTTCCGGGAGATTTTATCGAAACCGGGGTCTGGCGGGGAGGCGCCTGCATCTTCATGCGCGGGGCGCTGGCGGTTTACGGGGAGAAGGAGCGGCGGGTTTTTGTGGCCGATTCCTTCGAGGGGCTGCCCAAACCGGATCCCGCAAAATATCCCGCGGACCGGGAAGATAAGCACCATACCTTCGACTACCTGCAAGTATCGGTGGAGGAGGTGCGGCAGAATTTTGCCAAGTACGGCTTGTTAGATGACCGGGTGGTCTTTCTGAAAGGGTGGTTCAAGGATACCCTTCCGGCTGCGCCAATCGAGAAATTGGCCATTCTCCGGCTCGACGGCGATATGTACAGTTCTACCATCGACGCGCTGGAGAGCCTGTATCCGAAGCTTTCTAAGGGCGGGTTCTGCATCATCGATGATTACGCGCTGGCGGGATGCCAGAAAGCGGTGCACGATTATCGCGACAAACATCAAATTCGCGATGAAATCAAACAAATTGACTGGATCGGCTGGTATTGGCGAAAATCGTAAGGTTCAAAAAAGTTTACTATGCAGCGCGTTCAGCCTGAAATAGCGGCCGTCATTTTAAATTATAAAAACCCGCAATTGACCGCGAAGTGCGTTGAAATTCTGCTCCGCTCACTGGAAGAGTGCGGGATAAGCTCCCGGGTGGTTGTGGTGGACAACAGCGCCGCGGAGACCGCCCGGCAGCTCCGGCAATTGCTCCCGGAAACGGTGGAGATCATCGAGAACCCGGAAAACCGCGGATTCGCAACGGCCACCAACCAGGGCATCCGCGCCGGCCGGGGAGAATATATTCTATTGCTCAACAACGACGTGTTCGTAAATCCGCAGTGCCTGAAAACCGGGTTGAATTATTTGAAAGAACACCCCCAAACCGGGATTTGGGCCCCGCAGTTGGCCGGAAGCGACGGCCAGCCGCAGGTATCCTGCGCCCGTTTTCCCACCCTGAAGAGCGCTTTCGGGGAGTATTTGTTAGGGAAGCAGTGGAACTGGTACGGCGACGTCTTTGAATGGAAAGAGCCGCGCGCGGTGGAAACCGTCAACGGCGCGTTTAACCTGGTTCCCAAAACCGTGTTCGATCAAATCGGATTATTGGATGAAGAGTTCTTTTTCACCGGGGAGGACCTGGATTTCTGCAAACGGCTGCGCCAGCGCGGGTTCGTGGTGGTGTATGATCCCCGCTGCCGGGCAACCCACCTCGGCGGGGCTTCCCAGGGGCAGGAGAAATGGTTCCGCGATCCTTATCTGCATCGCCATCTCATTCTCTACTATCGCAAGCATCACCGGCGCTTTACCGCGGAATGTTCCGCGATCATCATTCACCTGGGATTATTGCTGCGAAGAGTGCTTGCGCCGCTAAAATAGCCCCGGGCA
>CAZFVV010000172.1:0-10187 GCA_964522165.1 uncultured Calditrichaceae bacterium | reverse complement strand
CTGAGAAGTAAAAACACTAAAAAAGTTGATGTAAACTCTGTGTTCTCTGTGTCTCTGTGACAAAATGCGTAACATCAGTTACTAACTTGACAAAGGAAATTCCACAGATGAATGCGACGGCGAACGATACTGCGCGGCGTTACCGGGAGCCGGGAGTGGCGGCGGTGCTCAGCTTGCTCATTCCCGGGGTGGGACAGTTTTTTAACGGCGCTTTTTTGCGGGGGCTTTTCTGGTTGATTATTACCCCGGGTCTATGGATCGGTTCCGGCGGGATGTTAGGGTGGATTTGCCACGTTATCTCCGCTATCACCGCTTATAATTATGCCAAAAAACGCCGCCTCGGTTCCGGCTGAACCGGGTGCTCGATGCTCGAAACTCGATATTGGATGCCCGATAGACCTTTCATTCAGGCATCCAGCATCGAGTATCCAGCATCGGACATCCAAAATGGAGAACCAGCGATGCCAAACGAAGTTATTTCCCTCGACCCGGCCCGCAAGGTGGAAATTTTGACGCCGGAAAATATTCGGGCGGATCGCCCGTTGCTGGTGCTGGCGCACGGCTCCGGCAAAGACATGAATTCTCCCTTTTTGAGTACCATCAGTGAAGGCGTGCAAAACCGTGACATCCAGGTGGCGCGCTTCAATTTTCCCTACAAAGTTGCCCGCCGCCAGGTCCCCGACCGCTCCGAAATCCTGGAAGACTCCTGGAAGCTGGTAATTCGCTGGGTGACGGAGCATTTGCAGTTCAGCGGCCTCTTCATCGGCGGCAAGAGCATGGGCGGGCGCATCGCCACCATGATTGCCGGCGATTTTTCCCACATCACCGGCCTGGTCTTCCTGGGCTATCCTCTCCATCCCCCGGGAAAATTCGACCAGCTGCGCGATGAATACCTTCATCCCCTGCAACTTCCCATGTTATTCGTCCAGGGAACCCGCGACGCCTTCGCCCGGATGGACCTGCTCCAAATCGCCCTCGGCGGGCTGCGAGACCGCGTTACCTTGCACTGGATCGAAGGCGGCGATCATAGCTACCAGGTATTGATCCGCCCGGCGAAAAGTTACCAGGAAATATTGCAGGACGTTTCCGGCCTGGTCGCGGACTGGATTCTGAAGGTTCAAGAGCATTCATCCTTCCGGGAGCAGAACGAATGAAAGCCGGCAGGGTATTCTACGCGGTTCTGAACATGGGCCTGGGGCACGCGACCCGAAGCCTGCCGTTGATCCGGGAA
This sequence comes from uncultured Calditrichaceae bacterium, assembly GCA_964522165.1. Lineage (GTDB taxonomy): Bacteria > Calditrichota > Calditrichia > RBG-13-44-9 > J075 > JABWBP01. The sequence goes on along the minus strand of CAZFVV010000172.1, from coordinate 8,956 downwards.
TTTCTGCGGCGAGGATGGGAAATGCTCCTGGGCAGCAACGGCCGCGCCCTGGAATTCCTGAAACTCGAGCTTCCCGATACCGCTTTCCGGGTAACTCCCGACTACCAGATCGAATATACCCGCCGCCGCCGCACCTTGTTGCCCAAACTGGCTTTTCAAATGCCCGGCCTGCTACAAACCATCCGGGAGGAGCAGCGCTGCTGCGAAAAAATCGTAAATGAGTTCTCCCCCGATCTGATCATCAGCGACCATTGCTATGGAATGTATCACCAACGGGTTCCATCCTATTTTATCTCCCACCAAATTTATTTTGCCATGCCCCCCGGCTTGAACTTCCTGGCCCCCCTGGGCGCCCGGTTTAACATCCGGTTCCATCGAAACTATCGAAAAGTTATTATTCCCGACCTGCCCGACGGCGCCGGCGGTTTATTGAGCGGGGAGTTGAGCCGTTTGCCCCCCGGAAGCGCAGAACGCTACGCCTATGGGGGGATTCTCTCCAGCATTACCCGGCAGGAGTGCAACGAATCGTTGGACGTGTTGGTCTCCATTTCCGGCCCCGAACCCCAGCGAACCCTGTTGGAACAGAAAATCCTGCAGCAGATCGAAACAGTTCCCGGCAAAAAAGTGCTGGTGCTGGGAAAAAGCGAGGCGAGCGGGGCGCTGCGGGAAACTCCCGACCTCCGGGTTTATACCCATCTTCCCCGGCGGGAAATGAACCGGTTTTTCAACTGCGCGGAACTGATCGTCTCCCGGCCGGGTTATTCCACCTTGATGGAATTGGCGGAATTGGGCAAAAAAGCCTTGTTGATTCCCACCCCGGGACAGACCGAGCAGGCCAGCCTGGCCCGGCGAATCATGAAAAAACGCTGGTTCTACGCCGTGGACCAGGATTCCCTTGACCTGGGCCGCGACATTGCCCTGGCCCGGGAATATGCCGGGCTTTTCAAACCCGGGGCGACCGCCTGGTCGGTGGGGAACATTTTTGATAACATTTTGAATTTGAAGTAATATTTGTTTATACTTCGCGCGCCTACCCTTTTGTCGGTACGGCCTAAGAGACCGTTTTAAAAGTTGCCACGAAGGCTCTAAGGCACAAGGTTCCACAAAGAAATGTTCATAAATCCTGGTGAAACTTTGCGCTTTTGTGACTTCGTGGCAGAGAAAGGAACTTTTAAAACAGCTTCTAAACGGCGGCAGGTGTGGAGATTGAATCCTTTATCCTTTATGACTGCAAAGTCTTTTGCGCTATGTTTTTTTTGCCTCTTCCTCTGGTATTGCAGCGCTTCCGGCCCTAAAAAGCCCCGGGAAGAAAATCCCAAGACCGCTTTTTTGTTTTATTATGAAGCGGAGAAAGATATCGCAGAAGGCGATTTGCAGGGCGCGTTGGCTCACCTGGACTCAGCCATTAATTACAATCCCGGCTATGCCAATTTTTACCAGGTCAAAGGCTGGGTGTGGGAAGAAACCGGCCAGGTGGATTCTGCGATCGCCGCGTACGAAAAATGCCTGGCCTACCGCAGCTACTACCCGGAAGTATGGCTGCGGATCGGGAGGGTCTGCCTGCTCGCTCATAAATACGAAAATGCCGCCTTCTATTTGAAGAAAGCGGCGCAGCACTACCCGGATTCAGCCGACATTCACCTGCAGTTAGGCGAGACCTACTATCACATGAATAAATATCCCCTTGCGCTCGATCATTTATTCGCTTACCGGAAAATAGCCGCCAACCCGAATCCGCTGGCCTGGAAATGGTTGGGATTGACCTACTTTCGCATGAAAGAATTCCCCAAAGCCATCCCCCCGCTGCAACAATATGTAAGCGCGGTTCCGGGAGATGAAACCGCCTTGAAATCCCTGGGAATTGCAAAGTTCAAACAGGGAGAATATAACGACGCCCTTACCTATCTGAATTTTGCGGCGGACGTTCGGGATGACGATGCGGAAGTTTATCTCTACCGGGCGCGCTATTTTTTAATCGTCGAAAAACCGGAAGCAGCCGGCGAGCAACTCTCCATCGCTTTAAAAATTGACAGCCTGAATACGGATATTCTTTTCGAAGCCGGCGTTTTGAATTATAGCCGGGAAAATTTTCCGGAAAGCAAACTCCGGCTGGCAACGCTCATCCGGCAGGCCCCGGAATACTGGCCGGCTTATCGCTACCTGGGGTTTCTGGCGGAACGGGAAAACGATCTGGCGCAGGCAGGGCGATATTATCAATTATACCTGGACCATACCCCGGAGCCGGACCCGGAAGTGCGCAGCCGCATGGATGCGATCAGATCACAAACGAAGAAACAGTAATGGTTGGATTGTTAAATGGTTAAATGGTTGAAAAAAAAGCTGTGAAAGCAGGGCAACCATGTAACCATCCAACCATTTACCATACATCTATACTGAGGCTCATAATGAGAAAACGATGTTTGATCTATTTAATAACCGCGCTGGCGGGAATGGTGGCGGCGCTGAATGCCGAGACCGGGAATTTCGGAGAAGTAACCGTACAGATCGATGGCCAGCCGGAACAACGATTCGTCGCAAAAAGCGCGGTGTTCTATGAAAGCGTCGCCATTGATTATGATACCACCGTTTTGGTCAAATCGGCTCCCGATACCCGCATGCTGTATTCGCCGCAGTTGCGCCAGGGAACTAATTTCGTGTTGCACCTGCTCCTAACTTCCCCGGTCGATACCGCTGCAGCGCATCTACCCGCGTATGACGTCTATTTTAACCTGGGAGATACCCTCTTTGAACAATTGACCTTTAACAATGCCGATTCCCATGCCTTCCTCTATACCAACGGAAGCCTGACTCCCGAAAAACTCTATTCCCGGCAACAAAACGGTGTTTTTAACCTGAAGCCGATGGAAGGCGGCGAAGGCGTTGCAGGCTCTTTTGATACCGAATTCGAGTTCCCCGCCCCCGGTATTGCCGGCGAATATCACCGCTATCACCTGAAAGGCGCCCTGAGCATTCCGGTTACCAGCATGCGGGTCGGAGATGAGACCAATATTACCCAAACTGAGGATCAAAAAAAGCGGTTGAGGCGAAACCTGGCCATCGCCGTAGTAATCAGTGTGTTTGTCATCTTATTTGCACTTCGATGAATCCTACCCTCACAGGGACGCCGGCCCGCCCGCCCGGCGGCTGGAAACGGGTAATCGTCCACGTGGACATGGACGCTTTTTTTGCCGCCGTAGAACAATTGCTGCGCCCGGAGCTGCGCGGCAAGCCGGTGATCGTGGGGGCGGATCCCAAAGGCGGAAAGGGGAGGGGAGTGGTGTCCACCGCCTCCTACGAAGCCCGGGTCTTCGGGGTGCGCTCGGCCATGCCCATTTCCGAGGCTTACCGCCTGTGCCCGCAAGGAATCTATATCCCGCCCAATGGCAAACTCTACTCCCGGTACTCCCGCAAAGTGTTTGAAATTCTCAACCACTTTTCGCCCCAGATTCAGCCGGTGAGCATCGACGAAGCCTTTTTAGACGTGACCGGCAGCGTACACCTGTTCGGTTCGATCCGGAAATTGGGCGAGGAGATCAAGCGCCGGATACACGCCGGAACCGGGCTGACCGCCTCGGTGGGGATTGCGCCCTCCAAAAGCGTGGCAAAAATCGCTTCCGACATGCAAAAACCCGATGGATTGACCATTGTCGCGCCGGAAATCGTGCAGGAATTTCTCGATCCGCTGCCGGCAAGCAAACTATGGGGGGTGGGTAAAAAATCCATGGAGACCCTTTTGCGGATGGGAATTCGCACCGTGCGCGATTTGCGGGAATATCCCCTGGAAGTTCTGGAACAAAAGCTCGGCGCGATGGGGGAGCACCTCTTCCGCATGGCCCGGGGCATCGACGAGCGGGAAGTGCACGAAGACGAGGAGATCAAATCCGTCAGCCACGAAACCACCTTCGATATCGACCAGACCGACCGGGAGCTGCTGCTGAGCACCCTGCTGGCGCTGGCGGAGAAGGTCGGCTCCCGCTTGCGCAAATATGGGCTGCGGGGCAAAACCGTGCAGCTCAAATTGCGCTTCCAGGATTTTTCCACCTTTACCCGCCATAAAACCCTCTCCCACTACACCAATTTAACCGACGAGATTTTCACGGTCAGTAAATCGTTATTCGAACAATTCGACAAAACCGGCGTCAAAGAAACCGACCCTCCCAGGCCGGTGCGCCTGATCGGGGTGGGGCTTAGCCAACTGGTAAGCGAAAAAGGAATGCAAACCAGCTTCTGGGACCTGGAAAACGAGCGCAAAGTGCGCCTGGAAAAAGTGATGGATCAGATTCAGGAAAAATTCGGCAAATCCGTTATTACCCACGCCCAGGCGCTGGGAGCGAAGAGGAAAAAGTGAGCTGAAGCGCCGCTAAGGATTGCCGCGCTTTAGCGCGTCATCCCATAACCGCGAAGGCAGATTCTAAGAGCCTTTCGACCCGCTAAAGCGCGGCAATCCGCACATTTTATTTTGGCTCACTTTCTTTCACTGCGGCTCCCTGTATATTAGGCGCTTAGACTTATGAAAGGAGAATTCGACCGATGCGCAAAATAAAACGCTCATACAATTTTTGGATATACCAGGGGCCGGCCCTTGCCTGGGCGCTGTTGATCTTCATATTATCCTCCATCCCCGGCGACAACCTCCCGCAAATGGGTTTCCGGTTTGAAGACAAATTCGAGCACTTTCTCGCCTATGCAGCGATCGGTTTTTTATTCGCCCGGGCTTTTTTCTTCCAATCCCGTTTCCCCGGATTGCGGGGAAAATATATTCTGGCGACCCTGGTCGCGGGGATATTATTTGGTGTGAGCGACGAATTGCACCAGTATTTTGTACCCGGCCGGGTGAGCGATCTGTATGACTTGATTGCCGATGCCCTCGGGGTGGTGATGGGGGTATTCCTTTTTCGCGCGTTACTTTGGCGCGGGGTAGCATCGGAAACGTGAGAGGATGCCGCCTGGAAAACCGGCAGATAAAAGCCGGGAATCCCAAATCGTGGAAATTTTTTTTCCGCTTGCCGCTGCCCTGAGCCGGCCATATCTTCCCCGCCCCTTTGTAAAAAAGGGGATTTAAATGTGTATGTCGAATGAACCCAGAGGAAATGAATGAAAGTGAAAATGAAGCTCAAGATGAAAATCAAACGAGCTCCTGCTAAATAACGCTCCCTATAAAGGGGATCATTTTAAGGGGCTGCCGGGTTTCGGCAGCCCTTTTTTATTGGTAAGAGGGCCGGAATCGCTGCAATCGCATTGAAGGTTGCATCTTTGGGGGAATATTTCTACCTTTGCCTGGCGCATCATTAACCTGAAAATGGAGGATAAAGCATTATGAATAGAAAATTAATCCTTACCGGAAAATATATTTTGCTGGCGCTATCACTGCCGTTTCTATGCAAGCCGGTTTTCGCCCAGGACCCCTCCCGGCAGCGGTTGAATGAATCGCCTCGCCACCACGAATGGGTTTCGATTCAACACGGCGAGCGGGCCGTTCAGGCGTTCCTGGTTTACCCGGAAATAAAAGAGAAGGCGACCGCGGTAATCGTCATCCATGAAAACCGGGGTTTGACCGACTGGGTTTGCAGCGTGGCCGACCAGTTAGCGGAGCAAGGCTATATCGCCATCGCCCCGGATTTACTGAGCGGTATGGCGCCAGAGGGCGGCAATACCAAAGATTATTCCGATCCGAACGCCGCCAGGGAAGCGATTTACCGATTACTGCAAGAACAAATTACCGCAGACCTGAACGCGGTATTCGAGTACGTGTCGAAACTCCCTGCGGCAAACGGAAAAGTAGCCGTGGGCGGGTTTTGCTGGGGCGGCCAGCAGACCTTTCTTTTCGCGGCGAAGCATACCGCCCTCTCCGCCGCTTTCGTATTTTACGGCGCTCCCCCGGGCAGCAAGGAAGAAGTGGCGGGGGTTTCATGCCCGGTTTATGGCTTTTACGGCGGCAATGACGCCCGGGTGAACGCCTCGCTGCCCGACATAACAAAACTGATGCAAGAAGCCGGCAAGGTTTTCGAGCCGGTTATTTACGAAGACGCCGGGCATGGATTCATGCGCGCCGGGGAAGCCGCTGACGCGACCGAGGCGAACAAAAAAGCCCGGGAATCCGGCTGGGCGAGGTGGCTGGCGCTCCTGAAAGAGCTTTAGAGGAACGGAGTGCAAGATTCATTTTGCACTAACAGCGCAGAATAAATTCCGTAGCAAAGCCCCGGCAGGGGATAAACCATTCCCTTTCCCCGGGAATCCGCCGGATCGAAGCGCTCCTGTGGCTCTAAATTCATTAAAAACCCTTCCAATACCGCTTTACCGTTACGAGAATGATCTTACGGGGCTGCCGGTTTCGGCAGCCCTTTTTTTCTCCCATCAGCAACGAACCGGCACGTTTCTCGCACGGCGGCGAAAATTTTTAAACCTTGCTTCCGAACGGCGGAAATGTATTTTGTGGCATTTTGATCAGAACATGGAACCGGATAGCAGGGAATTTTTCCCCGCTTTTAAGAACAGGAGACCTGGAATGAAATCCGCACGCACGAAGAAAACGGGACCCACGAAAACACCCCGGAAGGGAACCCCCAAAACGCCGGGCAAAACCGCGGCGCGCAAAAAAGACGCTGTTCAATTGCAATATATTGAGCTTACTGCAGGGCAGATCCTCGAAGATTACCGCCTCTGCTTCCGCAGCCGCCAGGCCAGCCTCTTAGGCCGCAAGGAGGTGATGGGCGGGAAAGCCAAGTTCGGCATTTTCGGCGACGGGAAAGAGGTTCCCCAGGTGGCCATGGCCAAAGCCTTCCGCAAAGGGGATTTCCGCTCCGGCTACTACCGCGACCAGACCCTGATGTTCGCCTTAGGCGTGCACACTCTCCCGGAATTCTTCGCCCAGCTTTACGCCCACGCGGATATTGAAGCGGAGCCGGCTACCGGCGGGCGGGCCATGAACTGCCACTTCGCCACCCGCAGCCTCAACCCCGACGGCTCCTGGAAAAACCTGATGGAAACTTATAACTCCTCCGCAGATATTTCCCCCACCGGCTCGCAAATGCCTCGCCTGGTCGGCCTCGCCTACGCTTCCAAATTGTACCGCGAATTGGAGGAATTAAAACAGTTCACCCAATTTTCCCGCAACGGCAGCGAGGTCGCCTTCGGCACCATCGGCAACGCCAGCTGCGCCGAGGGAATGGTCTGGGAGGCCATAAACGCCATCGGGGTGCTGAAAGCGCCGGCGGTGCTGGCCATCTGGGACGACGATTACGGCATCTCCGTGCCCAATGAATACCAGCTCACCAAAGGCAATCTCTCCGAACTGCTGAAAGGATACCAGCGGCAGGAAGGCACGCGGGAAGGATTCGACATCTACAACGTCAAAGGCTGGGATTATCCCGCCCTGGTGGATACTTTCCAGCGCGCTGCGGAAATTGCCCGCAAGGAGCATGTCCCCGCCATCATTCACGTCACCGAGATTACCCAGCCCCAGGGGCATTCCACTTCCGGCAGCCACGAGCGCTACAAATCCCCGGAACGGTTGCAGTGGGAGCACGAGCACGACTGCATCCGCAAAATGCGCGAATGGATGATTGCGGAGAAGATTGTTACCGCGCCGGAGCTGGATCAAATGGAAGAGGAAGAATTGCACGCTGTGGAACGCATTCGCGACCAGGCCTGGGAAGCATTCCAGGAACCGATCCGGCAAGAGCGGGAAGCGGTCGTGGGAATGATTGCGGAGATGGCCGCCGGCTCCGCCCAGGCCGAGAGATTGCAGCAGATTATCCAACGGTTGCAGCATGTTCAGCACCCCATCCGGCGGGACATTATGGTTGCCCTCCAACGGGCCCTGCTAACCGTTAGAAACGAAGATACCCCGGCGCGGCGCAAGCTGATCCAATGGCGCAAGGAGCAGGCGGAGGTGAATTACGACCGCCACAACTCTCACATGCACAGCCGCAGCGCGGAATCCGCCCTCCACGTCAAAGAGGTTAAACCGCTCTATTCGGAAAATTCCCCCTTAGTATATGGGTTCAACATTCTGAACGCCTGTTTCGATGCGATTTTGGCAAGAGATTCCCGGGTGATTGCCTTTGGGGAAGACCTGGGCAAATTGGGCGACGTGAACCAGGGCTTCAAGGGGTTGCAGGAAAAATACGGGGAATTGCGGGTTTCCGACACCGGCATCCGGGAGTGCACTATTTTAGGGCAGGCCATCGGCATGGCCATGCGCGGGCTGCGCCCGATTGCGGAAATCCAGTACCTCGATTACCTGCTCTACGCCCTGCAAATCATCGCCGATGACCTTTCCACCCTGTTGTGGCGCACCAAGGGCGGGCAAAAAGCGCCGGTGATCGTGCGCACCCGCGGGCATCGTTTGGAGGGCATCTGGCACGCCGGCTCGCTGATGGCGGGCATTATCAATTTAGCGCGGGGAACCTACCTGTTAGTGCCCCGGGATATGACCCGCGCGGCCGCTTTCTACAACACCTTGCTGCAATCCGATGAGCCGGCCATTATCGTGGAGGTGCTGAACGGTTACCGCCTCAAGGAGCGGTTGCCGGATAACATTGGGGAGATTACCCTGCCCTTAGGCGCGCCGGAAATCCTGCGCCCCGGCGGCGACGTGACCGTGGTGACCTACGGTTCTTGCTGCCGGATCGTCTTGGAAGCGGCGGAACTGCTCCGCCAGGTGGGCATCGAGGCGGAGGTGATCGACGTGCAGACCTTGCTGCCCTTCGATCTTCCCGGGGTGATCGGCAAATCCCTGCAAAAGACCGGCCGCATCGTGTTCGTGGATGAAGACGTGCCCGGAGGCGCCACCGCCTACATGCTGCAAGAAGTGATCGAGAAGCAGGGCGGCTACCGCTGGTTAGATTCCGAACCGCGCACCCTCACCGGGGAAGCCCACCGCCCGCCCTACGGCTCCGACGGGGATTACTTCTCCAATCCCAACGCGGAATCCATTTTCGAGACGGTGTACGAT
>CAZFVV010000171.1:0-10261 GCA_964522165.1 uncultured Calditrichaceae bacterium | reverse complement strand
TTATTGATTCCCACTTTCGTGGGAATGACACCATACTCTTCTTTAAACAGCTTTAATCGTTTAGGACTACTAAAATTTTACCGCCTTGAAGAATATATCTTCACTACCCTATTTCTGCCTTTATTCCTGCTCCTGCTACTGCTCCGCTGGCACCCCCGTTACCAGTCCCTTATTCGGGCGCCAGTAGAAGTTCAGGTCGAATACATCGATCCCGTAATCCAGATCGTAATCTCCCGACTTCTCATAAGACCAGGACGTGCCGTTTTGCTGCCGCCAGATCGACTCCTTATCGGCAATATTCACAATCCCGTCGTTGTTCCCGTCGCCTGATATCATTCCGTACACCCCGGCGGCCAGTTGTTTCATGGGGTTGGTTCCGTAGGCCTGGCCCGGGGCAGTCGTAAAATCATATAGAGCGCTGGTTCCACTGAGAGTTTGCGCCGCTGCGCTCATGATCGCCAAATGGTTACGGTGATAAACCACGATGTAATAATCGCCGTGCGGCAGGGTTGGAAATATTACCGGCCCGCTGCCGCCGGCATCAACCACACTGCCGTCGTTTTTCAGCAGGGCGGCGCGGTAAGCCAGCGCGGCGGACTGGGGAGCGGGGCGCAAGCCTATCAGCACCCAATCCACCACTCCCGCGGGCATGGCGGCAACGCTTTCAGAGCCGCTGTAATTCCAGGGCGGTTTGTTGAAAGGCTGCGCCAGGGGTAAAACGCCGTTGTCTCTCAGCGCGGTGTGCATCAGGTCATTGTGATAGGCCCCCTGGAGAAACAGTTTGCCATTCACCGCTAACGGCGCGACCATAAAGTTTTGCAGGCTGGACCCGGTGCCAAAAGAGTTGGTAGCGGAAATGGGACCGCTGCCGGCCCCGGCAGGAACGGTGGTTTCGATCTGGGTATCGGACATGATTGAAAAACCGGCGACCGCGGTTCCGTTAAAGTAAACCGCGCTTGCGCCGGTAAAATTTCTGCCGTGGACGGTTACCGCCATGCCGGGAAGGCCCCCCGTGGGCGTAAAATGGGTAATTACCGGCTCCTTGCGCAAATCCAGGAAATTATGCAGATAATAACGGGTATTCTGGTCGCTGGCCAGCGCCACAATGCCGGTGGCGGCGCTCACGCAATGTTTGGTGGAAGTGGGATTGCTGACTTTGTCATCCAGGGTACTGTGGATGAAAAGAGTACCCAGCCCGGAGGGAAAAGAGATGTTATCCAAATCCGTGGATTTGTAATAAATGTCGCGCTTATTATTGCTGCGGTATTCCACCATGGAAAAAACAAATAAGCGCCGGTATTGTTCATCGATCAGAACGATCGGGCGGGTATGGTTATCATCGTAAACGCCATAGAGATGGCTGCTCCAGACGCCGTTGAAAGTTCGCTTCAAGAGATATACGAAGGGACTGCCCGACCCGGTCAGGGAGGTTTTGGTAGCGGCATAAACGTTGCCGAAATCATCGCAGGCGGTGCTCAGGTTAATGTGGTCGTCGGACAGGGCCAGCACCCCGTCTCCCAGGGCAACTTCCCGGGGCTGCCAGGCGGCGTCCGCATCGCCGTCGTGGTGAACCGCAAAATAGGTTTTTTTGTCCCTCTGGTTGCTCCACATCACCCCGATTCTGCCGTTGCCGTTCGAGCTAAAGGCGACAACGGAGGAAATATCATCCGCATCGGTGGAGTCTCCCATCACCGGCAGGGTAAACGGCGCTCCCCAGGATGCGCCGTTATTGGCGCTGGTAGCGATTTTTACCTGGCGGTCTTCGATCCAGTTAACCCAGAGCTTCCCGGTCGAATCTTTGGCGATCACCAGGGTTTCGCTTTTGGCATTGTTCACGTCTATCGGGCCGACGTCGAGAGTGTAAATTTTCGTGGCGGAATTGTAGCTGTAACGCCGGAATTTCCCGGAGTTTGAAGAACTCTGCCCGCCGGTGGCGTTCTCGGTAAAGATGTGGGAGACGAGGTACAACTTACCCGCTCCCTCGTCCCACAAAACGTCCACTTTGCAGTTCCGGGTCTCCACGGCCACGCCGGTGGGCTGCCATTCCGGGTTAGTCAGGGGCGGGTTTCCGGGCAGATAACGATAAATTTGGTATGCCCCGGCGTTATTGTTCCAGAGGATGCCCCACCAGTACCCGTCATTCCACCAGAGCTTGCTCTCCGGCTTCTCGCCGGTAGGCGTGGAATTGACGGAGGTTCCGAAATAGTGATCGCGATACCCGGTTTCCACCGGCACGGATTGAGGATAGATCACGCCTGCTCCCACCAACAAACCGCAGAGCAGCGCCAACATGGGAAGGTAAAGTCCCTGTTTCATTGATCAGCCTCTCTAAATTGATCCGCTATGGATTGCCACGCGCCTTGTGCTGCGACAGTGCGTATGGCTTTGTTATCTTTAGATCCGTTTGCGTGCGCTTACCGGGCGCGATGGTTATTCCGCTGTTTCGATCCCGGTGGGTAGGCCCGGCCGTCCCGGCAGGGTTCCCGGCACGCCGGTCGTCGAACCGGCATTGGGTCGCCAAAAGTAGTTCAGGTCGTTTACATCGATCCCGCCGTTTAAATCGAAATCTCCTGATTTTCCGTACTCCCAGGGCGTTCCGTTCTGTTGCCGCCAGATGGAATTTTTATCGATGAAATCTACCGCTCCATCGGCGTTGCCGTCCCCGGCGATCAACCCGAAAATACCCGGGGCAATCTCTTTCATCGGGTTGGTTCCGAATGCCTGCGACTGGGCAGTTGTAAAATCATATAACCCGGAGGAGTTGCTTAGCGATTGGGCGACGCTGCTCATCACCGCCAGGTGATTGCGATGGTAAATGACAATATAGTAATTTCTCGCGCCCAGGCCAGTAAAATTTACCGCGCTGCTGCCGTCCATATTCACAATGCTGCCATCGTTTTTCAAGAAGGCGGCGCGGGCAGCCACCTGGCTGGTTGCGTCCGGGAGGGTGCGCAAGGCGACCAACACCCAATCCGTAACGCCCGGGGGCAGGCTGGTAACGCTTTCACCGCCGGCATAATTCCAGGGAACGAGGTTATACGGCTGGTTGAGCGGCAGCAAATTCCCGTCATTGAGAAGGGTGGTCATGCTCCCGTTATGGTAAGGTCCTTCCAGAAAAATCCTGGCATTTACCAAGATGGAGGCGTTTCCGGGCTTGATCTCGATCCCGATAACCGCCCAATCCGTATCCCCGGTGAAAGAACCGTTGAGAACTGCATTGCCTGGTGAAGGGAAACCCTGATCTTGCACCGCAACCCCCACCGCCTCCCCGCCGCTGCCCTGGGAGACCTCCGCACGTTCCGTATAACCCGTCCCCGGGGTGTGGGCGCGAAGGCGCGGGGCAATCGCCCCATACACCAGCGCATTGGGAACCGTAACCGCCATCGTGAACGAATACCCGTCGCTGTCCGAGCCCCCGGAGCAGGAGCCGTTCAACCCTTTGGTGTTGCCGGAAATAACCGTTCCCAGGGGATCCGCGGGATCGACCCCGGAATAGCGGCTCACCGCGATAGCAGCGTTTGCAGGAGCCCCGGAAAGAATTGCCGTGACCGCCCCGTTGGCGTTCGGAGACCCCTGGGCCATCCACACTTCTACCCCGGTCTGGCTTCTGCCGCTGCAGCGGGCGCTTACCAGGGTCCAGGACAATCCCAGGCCGTTTACCGAGCTTACCGGAATGTTATTCCGGGTAGAAATCGCCGCGAGGTAAAGATGCCCGGCGGCTGCAATCAATGGCGTTGCGGTAGAAACGGAGGAGGAGTTCGCGGAGCCGCCGGTGCGGGTCTCTTCATGCGCTACGGTACCGCTGCCGCCGCCGCTGGCAAAGAAGGTTGCGGTTACGCTTTTATCGGAGTCCATGGTAATCGAGGCGGGATTGGCGGCCCCGCTCAAATCCCCGCTCCAGCCGCCAAATTCAAAACCGGATGCGGGGACGGCGGTCAGCGCAACCTCTTCGCCGGGGCTGTAAACGCCCCCGGGAGGATCCAGCTCCACGGTCCCAGAGCCGAGAATATTCACCGCCAGGGTATAGGTCGTTCCCGTTACCACAAAATTGTTGCTGCTGGATGCAGTGCCTTGCGGGGTGATAACGGTTATGGGGCCGCTGCTGGCTCCGGCCGGCACGGCGGCCTGAATCTCGGCGCCGGATACCACCGAAAAGCCGGCCGCAACGCCGTTGAATTGCACCTGAGTAGCCCCGCTAAAGTACTGCCCCTGGATGGTCACCGCGGTTCCGACCGCGCCGCTGGTTGGCGTAAACGAGGTAATTACCGGGGGCTGGGAGGTGAAGCGGATATAATTATGGAAATAATACTTGGTATGATAGTCATTGGCCAGCACCAGGATTCCGGTGGCCGCACTGACGCATTGCTTGGTAGAGGTGGGGTCGGTTATTGCATCCGTTTCGCTTTGCATGAAAGGAGTGCCCAGCCCCGGCGCAAAGGAGATATTATTCAAATTGGTTATTTTCAGGTAAACTCTGTCGGTAACGTCTTCATTCTGGTCGCTGACGGCAAATACGTACAGCTCATTGGTATCCTGCTTGATGAGGAGAATGGGGCGGGTATGGGCATATTGCGCAGTTCCGAAGAGGTGATTGCTCCACACTCCCGCGGGGGTTCGCCGGTGAACATATACCTGCGGGTCAGAATTGTTGTGCAGGCTGGTTTTGGTGGCTGCATAGAGATTGCCGCTCCCGTCGCAAACCGCTTTGATATTGATGTGATCATCCGCCAGCGAGGTGCTTCCGTTGCCCAGCACGGTCTCGAGCGGCTCCCAGTTCGTTTCCGGGTTGCCATCGAGGTGCGCCGCAAAATAAATTCTTTTGGTGTTCTGGTTGCTCCACATGATCCCGATTTTGTTTCCCCCGAAGGCAACCACGGAGGAAATATCGTCGCTGTTGACGTTGTTTCCCTGCACCGGCAGATCGAACGGGGTTCCCCAGGTCAGATCATCGGTGGTGCTGCAATTTACCTTGATCTTTCCTCCCTGGGCCCAGGTAATCCACAATTTGCCGGTAGAATCCTTGTCGAGCACCAGGGTCTCGGATTTGGAGCTGTTGATCAGCACCGGAAAGCCGCTGTCGAGGGAGTAGGTTTTCGTGGCGGAATTGTAACTATAACGGTACAGCCGGGCGGAATTCGCCTGATTCGCGCTGCCGCCGCTGGATGAGAACATGTGCGAGGCGACGTAGAGCCGGGTTCCGTCCCACCGGATATCGGAGATGGATCCGGCGCGGTCGTCAATCGCGGCGCCGGTGTTGATCCAGCGCGGCATAACCGCCGGGGGAGAACCGGGATCGTAGCGGTAAATCCGGTAATCATCGGCTGTGCGATCCCACAGGCTCGCCCACCAATAGCCGTCGTTCCACCAGAGCTTGCTCTCCGGTTTCTCGCCGGTGGGTTCCCCGGAAAGGCCCGCAAAACTCAAATCGCGGTAGCCAACCGTCACCGGGGTGGATTGAGCCGGGGCCGGCAAACTGCAAAGGAGGGATAGAACAAAACACTGTAGCGCAAAAATTGCACTCTTTTTATAGAATCCGGATTTTCCCGCACCTCCGGCAACAATTTGGCGTATCCGCAAAGACATTCAGCTTCTCCGATTATGAATCAAACCCCACCAAAGTGAGGGGCTTTCAACTATGTTCAGCGCAAAAAATTAAAAAAAATGCCCGCCCGCTTTGCCGATTTAGCTCACACAATGGCAATATATTTTTGCACACCCGGCGCCGCGAGGGCATAAACTGTGATTTTTAGGGTATAAGGCATTGTTTTCCTTATGCCCTATACCACTGCCGGGTTAGCGTGATTGTATGGCAGTTTTTTCAATGAGGGTGAGGAGCAGGCGGGCATTTTTCTTGAGATCGAACTGTTCCAAAACGTATTCCCGGCCGGCTTGGCCCATTTTCGCCCGCAGCTCCGGCAGGTCGTGCAGTTTTTGCAGCGCACCGGCCAGGCCGGCGGCGTCGCGCGGCTCTACCAGGATTCCCGCTACCCCGTCCTGCACCAACTCCGGGATGCCGGACATGCGGCTGGAAATAACCGGCAAACAGGTACACATCGCTTCCATGAGCACCACCGGGATGCCCTCTTTTTTTCCGTTTTTGGTAATAACGCTGGGCAGGATGAAAACGTCCGCCTCCCGGTAAAGGTTGATCACCTCGTTGCGCGGCAGCCCCCCGTGAATTTTGAACTTATTTTGCAATTCCGCCGCGGCGATCTGTTTTTCAACCTGCTCGCGCAGGGGGCCGTAGCCGACCAGGTGGCAAATAAAATCAACCCCGCGCTGCGACAGGAGCTTGCAGGCCTCAACCAGGTATTGATGCCCCTTCACTTCTTCGAACGACGCCACGCAGAGAATCCGGAAAGCGCCGCCATGGGAAGAGCGGTCGTGGCATTTGAACAAATCCGTGTCCACCCCGCAGTGAATCACGTGGATTTTATCTTCCAGCGCCTCTCCGCACTCCTGAATCATTACGTTTTTGTTGAAATTCGAGACCGTAACCGCGGCGGCGCTGGCTTTCACCTTGACATCTAACATCCGCCGCTCCACGTGCAGATCGGAGCCGTGAACCGTAAAACTGTAGGGAATTCCCGCCAGGCGCTTGATGATCAACGCCGCCACCACCGGGTGGGTGGCAAAATGGGCGTGCAGGTGCTCCACGCCCAACCGTTCCATCTCGTAAGCAAAACGCACCGCCTTGGGAAAAACGCCCAGCGCTCCAAAGAAGAAGTTCAGGCTGCCCAAAACGCCGCTAAAAACTTCCCAGACCACTTTCAGGTAAGTCAGGGGCCTGCGAAACAGGTAATAAAGGTTCGCCCACAGGATTGGCAGGGAAATAAAGGGGTGAAAATGCGCCCGCTGCAGGTAGCGCTCCACCTCCCGGTGCTGAACCTCCTGGCGCTCCCGCAGCAGGGGGAACAGCTCCACTTCGATTCCCGCCTCTTCCATGGCCATCATTTCGTAGAGAATGAAGGTTTCGGTCAGCTTGGGGAAACGCGACATGGTGTAAGCGACTTTCTTGAGCACCCTGCCGTTATGCGAAGTTTTATCGGGTTGCCGGCGCTCTTTCTTCTCTTTCAATAACGTTTGTGACATCAGGACGTCCTTGTGTTTGTTTTCAGCATTCGGGATGGGTACGGCGTAAAACGTGATGCGTGACTCGCGACCGGTTTGGCCTCACGTTTCACCTCACTGGCGCTGCATATCAATGTAGGAGAACCAGCGCTGCAAGCGCAGCCGGAATACCCGCAGGTCGGTGCGGCGGGTGATGTTGATACGCTGAAGCGCCAGGGGATTCTGCAAATCTAAGTTGTTGAACCCGCCCCGGGTAACAAAAGCGAGCCGGTATCCCTCTTCTTTCATAATCTGAATGATCTCCTGGTTGTGATTGCCGTTGGGATAGGCAAATACCGGCAAGATCCCGCCGATTTCCCGGTTCAAATCATCTAAGCAGCCGCGCACCTCCCGGCGCACTTCTGACAGCGAAATCTGGGTAAGAATGGGGTGGGTGCGGGTATGCCCGCCCAGGGTCAGCCCCTTTTTTGCCAGGCGGCGCAACTCTTCCCAGCCGAGCACGGCGCTGCGATCCCGGCTCTTCCCGTTGAGGTGGCGGCAGGTCTCGTCGATAACCCCCAGGGACTCGTCATGGGAGAGGCGTTTTAAATGGTTCTGCAAGCGTTTCAGGTTTTGCAGGCGCTCTTCCGGGGTTTTCAGGGAGAGCGCCCCGACCGGCGAGGAGGGTAATTCGGTCACCGCGCTATTGAAAAACGCGTTATAGAGCCGGTCCCACCAGAAGGTGCGCTGGGGCTGGTCCGGGTAAGCGGTGGGCACGAACACCGTGGCCGGGAGTTTGTAACGTTTCAGGATCGGCCAGGCGTAATCCTTCACGTCGCGGTAAGCGTCATCGAAGGTAATCGCCACCGCATTCTCGGGCAGGCGGGCGCCGTTGGCGACCGCTTCCGCCACTTGCTCCATGTGAACCACGCGATAGTTGGCTGCTAAAAAGCGCATCTGCTGCTCGAACATCCCCGGGGTGGCGCTCACCTGCCGGGGATCCAGGTAAGGGAACTCATCCGGTTTTCCTACCCGGTGGTAGGTAAGCACTCGCAGAAGATTGGGGCGCTCTCCCGGCTTGCCGTACACCTGCGAAAGGTATCCAAAACTCGAAAAATACTTTTGCATTTGTCAACTCATCCATGTTTGAGAAATGATCCTAAGTTTCCTTTTATGGTTTTTGTTGCGGGTTTCGGTTTGGCGCTATTTATTTGTTTGGAGATTACCTGCCAGGATACCAGTTTGAAATTTTGCGGGTATTTGTCATTGATGTGATCCTGAACCACTAACAGCCCTTCCGGGAATTTATCGCCCATACTCCGGCTGGTCACCGCCAGGCCATCGGTATGGGTGACTTCGTCAATGCCGTTGCCGGACTTTACCTCGAAGGTATGCACATAGGCATTATTCCCCTCGCGCCGGTAGAGCACGAACTCGTTGCTCCCCTGGCTGGAAGCGACCAGGTAACCGCGCCCATCGCTCAAACGGTAAAGCCCCAACCCTTCCACCTGGGGCGTTAAATGCCCCCCGGGACCGATGGAGTCGATGAGAATGCCGCTGTTGCTGGCGCCCGGCTCCGCCCCGTATTTCCAAATGCCCTTTTGTTGCTCGGCCAGGTACAGATGCCCCAAATCGTCATCTGCAACGCAGCCTTCCGGGGTCGATTGCATTTTGAATGTTCGAACCATTTGGGCATCTACTTTACCGCGCCGGGAAGGAGATTCAAAGAGTTCCCACTGCTCCACCGCGCCGGATTTTGAGGTAACGATGAAATACAACCTTCCGGTAACCGCGCTGCGGTACATGCAGCTTCCGTAAGGCGCAACGGTTTTGATCTTCCGCACGGCGACATTTTCCAGCGTGCGGGTAACCGGATTGATTTTGTAAACATATACCGAACTATCCGCGCGGTTTCCCGCGGTTACGAGTGAAACGATCTCGCCGGCAAGGATGAAACCGGAACGGACATCCACATTGTTGAATTGGCCGTCGGGCAGGTATTGAATCTGGTCGCCGGAAAGATCGTACACCGCCAGCCCGCCCAATTTGTCGGTTCCGATGATGGTGCTCAGGGTAGGATTCAGGGTGTTATACCAGATGGCCGGGTCATCGGCGGAATCGCCGTGATAGGGCATCGGATCGGTTTCATCGGTCGGCGAGACGTAAAACTCCGGATCGTCCGGTTTCGGCGCCGGCGCGCTCATCCATTCATATCCCATCCAGCCGGAGATAGCCGCCAGGATTATAACCACAGCAAAATATGTTTTTCGTGTTTTCAGCATTATTCGGATTACCTCCTTGATACGCGTCCAGGTTGTTCCGTCCAAAGAGATCAAGCTTCCGGTTTTCCATTGCGATGGGCATTGCCGGATTTTTTCGCTTCATGGAAGCGCAGGATGTTGCGGCAGACATCGTCATATACCTTCTCCACCGGCTGGGTGGCGTCCACCCGGATGAAATTGGGGGTTTTTTCACCCTGGTAGAGCACCGCTTCCCGGCGCTCGCGCAAATATTCCACCGACCATTCCCCTTTGCGGGCGTAGAGCACTTCCGGGGGAGCGTCTAAAAAGATAACCATGTCCGGCCGCGCCAGCACCCGGGCAATAAACCAGCGGTGCAGGCGGTCGCTCAGGCGCACTTTCTGGGTTTTGGATTCCAGGTCGATGAGCGCGAAATCAAATAGATAGTGGCGGTCATAAAGCACAATGTTTCCGCGCAATTGATACCCCCAGGAAACCATCTGGCGGTAGGATTCATCCGCCACGCGGTTCAGCAGGCGCAGGGCGGAGCGCAGGGGATTGCTTTTTTTGCTCTTCGGGCGAACCTGGTGGTAAAGCGCCTTACTATCGAGCGGTTTGTCGCCGCCGTGTTTTTTCCGCTGTTTGTATTTCTTCAGCGCGTGGGCCAGGCGCGAGGTGGGCAGCGCCACGTTGCTGGAATCGATATTGATCCCCATATAGAGATATTTCATCGGCAGGGGAAAGGATTGTCGCAATTTATCGGAGATAGTGGTTTTTCCGGCTCCGTCCAGACCGATCAGGGCTACTGTGAACATGGTCTTCTGTTTTGAGTTTTGAGTTTTGAGTTTTGAGTTTTGAGTTTTGATCCCGACAGAACGCATCCTTCCCTGGATGCTGTTCGGGATCGAATCTTCCCAGATTCGAGTTTCGGGTTTCGATAGTGTTTTAGTGTTTTGGAACTATCGCACCAT
>CAZFVV010000170.1:0-10335 GCA_964522165.1 uncultured Calditrichaceae bacterium | reverse complement strand
TCTGAAAAACGATAGTGTGAAAACACCTTTTTTTAAATCTAATGGCTCTCTGTGGCCTCTGTGGTAAAATGCCTGAATAGTTACTTTTAGGGATTCTTAAATCGATTTCAGTTCCGGGAGACAGCATACGCAGCACCTGGAAACTACCTTTTCCCTTGCTTAACTTGGGCAATTTTTAGATATTGCGCCCTCTTTGAAGCAGGGGCAGGCGGCAGGAGCAGTTGGCAGTTCTTCCTGCCGATCCCGAAGGAAGCTTTGCTTATCTGCTACGGTTATTGAACGGAGAAGTTTGAGAGGCGCGAGTATGAGATTCGGGTTCATCCTTTTAACCAGTATTCTGATTTTGTCCGGCTGCAGCCTGCAAAAATTCGCCCTGAAAACTACCAGCGGATTATTCTCCTACGGCATCGAGGCGCTCTACTCGGAGCCGGATTTGCCCATCGCGGAAACCGCCATCGCCTCCAACCTGAAACTGCTGGATGGCTTTCACCTCGCCGACCCCAAAAACAAAGAGATCCTGGAAATGCTCACCCAGGGATACGCCAGCTACAGCCTCGCTTTTTTGGAAAAAAACCAACCGGAACGCGCCAGCCTCTTCTACCTGCGCGCCCGGGACTACGGTTTCAAACGTCTCGAACAAACCAAAGCCTTCAAAAACGGCATTCCTGAAAAAGAAGCGGATTTCGTCAAGC
Source organism: uncultured Calditrichaceae bacterium (assembly GCA_964522165.1). Taxonomy (GTDB): domain Bacteria; phylum Calditrichota; class Calditrichia; order RBG-13-44-9; family J075; genus JABWBP01. The sequence goes on along the minus strand of CAZFVV010000170.1, from coordinate 9,643 downwards.
GCCTCCCGGAAATCAAGAAATCGGAAGTGCCGGCGCTATTCTGGACCGCCTTTGCCTGGGCCGGGTGGGTGAACCTGAACCGCGACAAACCGCAGGCGGTTTTCGATCTCAATTTAGTGAAAGCGATGATGAACCGGGTGCTGGAACTGGATGAAACCTTCTTTTTCGGCGCGGCGCACCTGTTCTGGGGCAGCATCTACGGCTCCATTCCCCCCATGTTAGGCGGCAGCCCGGAGAAAGCGAAACAGCATTTCGACCGCGCGATAGAAATTTCCGGGGGCAAATTCCTGGTCGCGCAGGTTTATTACGCCCGCTACTATGCCGCCGCCACCCTGAATGAGGAGTTATTTGACCAGAGATTGCAATTTGTGGAAAACGCCCCGCAAGATGTTCTGCCGGGCTACGAATTGATGACCTCCGTCGCCAAGCGCCAGGCAAGGGATTTGATGGCGAAAAAAGAGGAGATGTTTTAGGTGTATTTAAACCTCAAAGGTTTTCAAAACCTTTGAGGTTTATGATACTCCGATTATTGTCGGGACTCGTTAACAGAATCTGCATCCAGAAGGAGAAAATACGGTGAAATTTAGACTCTCTTTTATCGTTTTGAGCCTGCTTTTGAGCCTACTGATGAATATCAGCCATGCGCAAACCATCAAATTTGCTACCGTAGCGCCGGAAGGTTCCACCTACCTGAAGGTATTGCGCGAATATACCGAAGAAGTCACCAAACTAACCGGGGGGAAAGTCAAATTCAAAATTTATCCCAGCCAGATACAGGGGGATGAAAGAGACGTGCTGCGTAAAATCCGCCTGGGACAGTTGCATAGCGCCGGGTTCACCGGGGTGGGGCTGGGCGAGATCATGTCGGAAATCCGGGTTCTGGAACTGCCGATGCTGTTTCACTCTTACGACGAAGTGGATTATCTCACTTCCCAATTTTATGACGAATTTTCCAAAAAATTCGAAGAGAACGGCTTCATCATTCTCGGCTGGGCAGACGTGGGCTTCGCTTATGTATATGCCCAGAAACCGATTCTCAACCTCATCGATCTGAAAGGCTCCAAGATGTGGATGTGGGAGGGCGATCCCCTGGCGGAAGCCACCTTCAAAGCCCTGGGGGTCAGCGCCATTCCCCTTTCCCTGACCGACGTCTTAACCTCTCTGCAAACCAATTTGATCGAGGCGGTTTACGTTCCCCCGCTGCCTTGCGTTACCCTGCAATGGTACACCCGCCTCAAAACCATGATGGACGTTCCCCTGGCCAACGTTTCCGGGGCGGTGTTGATCTCCAAAAATATGTTTGACAAGTTAGAGCCGGCGCACCAAAAAATTCTGCGGGAAAAGGGCCGGGAATACATGGCCAAACTGGTGCGGCTGGGCCGGGAAGACAACCAGACCTCTATCGAGTTGATGAAAAAGAACGGGATGGAAGTGGTGAAAGTGCCGGAAAAGAACCTTCAGGAATTTTACAACGCCTGCAAAACCGCCCACCAGAACCTGGTCGGCAAGCTCTATAGCCAGGAACTGCTGAATAAAGTGAACGCCTCGTTGGAGCAGTTCCGGGCGGAAAAAAGTCATTAATAGTCATTGGTGGTCATTAATGGTCATAGTGGTCATTGCTGGCAATTAAGTGGTGGCTTCGCTGGACCAGTACCGGAGGGGGGAAGGCGCAAAAGTAATGGGGGTTGGTAGTCCTTGGTCAGTTGTCCGTTGTCAGTGGTCTGTTGCGGGTTGTTTTTTCAAAAGGCTATGGACAACAAACGACGGACAACAATTCCTCAATCGGCCACTAAAACCATTCATTCTTCATCAACGCACTTTCTCCATGCAAAAACTTCTAAAATCCATTGACAAATCCCTCAGCCTGGTAGAGAATTCCTTCATCGTGGCCATCGTCGCCGTGATGGTGCTGCTCTCGTTTCTGCAACTGATCCTGCGCAACTTTTTCGATTACGGGATTCTCTGGGGAGATACTTTTCTGCGCCACCTGGTGCTGTGGGTGGGTTTCATTGGCGCTTCCCTGGCCACGCGGGATGAGAAACACATCAATATCGACCTGTTGGGACGGATTACCCCGAAAGAATATTTCTCCTACATGCGCATCATCATCGACCTGGTGACCATGCTGGTGTGCATTGCCCTGGCGCGGGCCGGTTACGTCTTCCTGAAATACGAGATCGAAGCGAATACTATCCTTTTCAACGACGTTCCGGCCTGGTATTTCCAACTGATCATCCCCATCGGCTTTGCGCTGATCGGGTTTCGGTTTTTGCTGAAGATATTGGAACGGATCATAACCCTGAAAAAAGCATAGCCCCCATGACCACCCTCATCATCGCTCTCATCCTCGCCTTACTGGCGCTCTACGGCACCCCCCTGTTCGCGATCATCAGCGCCATTGCCCTGTTAGCTTTTTATTTCGCCGGCATCGACACTTCGGTGGTAATTGTGGAACTCTACCGCCTCGCCAGCCAGCCGGTGCTGCTGGCCATCCCCCTGTTCACCTTTGCAGGGTATTTATTAGCGGAAAGTAAGGCTCCTACCCGCCTGGTCAATTTTTCCCGGGCGTTTTTCGGCTGGATTCCGGGAGGGTTGTCCATCGTCGCCCTGCTCACCTGCGCGATTTTTACCGCCCTCACCGGCGCTTCCGGGGTGACTATTATCGCCCTGGGGGGGCTGCTCTATCCCATCCTGATGCAGGAAAAGTACCCGGAAAATTTCAACCTCGGTCTGCTGACTTCTTCCGGAAACTTAGGGATGCTCTTCCCTCCCAGTTTGCCGATCATCGTCTATGGCCTCATTAGCGAAGTCAGCATCGACAAGCTATTCATCGCCGGGTTTGTCCCCGGATTATTGATGATTGTGCTCCTTTCCGCCTACAGTGTTTACAAAGTGAAGGGATTGAGCCTTTCTATCACTTCCTTCAATCTCAAACAAGCCCTGGTCGCTACCAGAGAGGCAGCCTGGGAATTACCCCTGCCCCTGATCATCGTAGGGGGAATTTACGGGGGATTCTTCACCCCCACAGAAGCAGCGGCAGTGACCGCTTTCTATGTTTTGATCGTAGAAGTCTTCATTTACCGCGACATCAAGATCAAGACCGACCTGCCCCGGGTGATGCGCGATAGCATGGTGCTGGTGGGCGGCATCCTGGTGATCCTGGCGGCGGCGTTGGGCATGGCTAATTACATGATCGACGCGGAAATTCCCATGGCCATCCTGGATTATATGAAGAACTTCATTTCAAGCAAAATCCTGTTCCTGGTCACCCTGAACATTTTCTTGCTGGTTGTCGGCTGCCTGCTGGATATTTTTTCCGCCATTTTGGTGGTGGTTCCCCTGATCATTCCCATTGCGGAAAATTTCGGGGTCGATCCGGTACACCTGGGGATCCTATTCCTGGCCAACTTAGGGATCGGTTACACCACCCCTCCGGTGGGAATGAACCTGTTCATCGCCAGTTTCCGTTTCGAAAAACCGGTACTTCAGTTGTACGTCGCCTCGCTTCCTTTCCTGCTGATCATGTTGATCGCGCTTATTCTGATTACCTATATCCCCGAGTTAAGCCTGTGGCTGGTGGATTTATTGAGCCATAATCCATGAAAATTGGTTAATTATTCAGCCACAGATTTTCACAGATGAACACGGATAGCATTTTTATAATGAATACCAGGTCGATTGACCCATTTAGGTTTTATAACCTTTGTGGGGTACATGGGGTAGCATTTTATGAGGTATTTTTTGATCCGTGTCTATCCGTGTTGATCTGTGGCTGAATAGTTACGAAAATTGTATCAAATAAAGTTTGAAATCGACGAGACACCCGCTTAAATTTTCTTCCGATCTCAAAACCCAGGATAGCGTATCATGGAAAATACTTTTACAGCCATCATTAAAAAGATAAACGGCGGGTACGTCGGTTATGCCGCAGAATTGCCGGGAGCAAATACTCAGGGGGAAACCGTTGAAGAGACCCTTGAAAATTTAAAAGAAGCAATTGTTCTGGTATTGCAAGCGAATCGAGAGATTACCGAGGCGACGATGGGGGGCGAAGTCATTCGGGAAACCATCAAAGTCAGCGCCTGATGAAACGAAAAGCGCTGCTCAAACATTTAGAAAAACATGGCTGCCGTCTTTATCGCGAGGGCGCTAAACATACTTTATACTGGAATCCTGCCAACAACAAAGTCACTACCATCCCCCGGCATTCGGAGCTTTTCGACTTTTTGGCGGTGAAGATTTGCAAAGACCTGGATGTTCCACCACCCAAGTAAAGCCCTGGATACAACCCATGCATTTCAGCATTCGAGAAGCCACCCGCGACGACGTCCCCGCCCTGTTGAAATTAATCAAAGACCTGGCGGTCTATGAGCGCCTGCTCGACCAGGTCGTCGCCACGGAAGACCTGCTTGCCCGCGCCGGTTTCGGCGAAGAGCGTTATTTCCGGGCGCTTCTGGCTGAGGATCCCGAGAGGCAGGCCATCGGTTTCGCGCTTTATTTCTTCACCTTTTCCACTTTCCTGGCCCGACCCAGCCTGTACTTAGAGGACCTCTTCGTACTGCCGGGGCATCGCGGCCAGGGTATCGGCAAAGCGCTGCTGCGGGAATTGGCCAAAATTGCCCTGGAAAAGGGATGCGGGCGCATGGAGTGGGCGGTGCTGAATTGGAATCAACCGGCGATTGATTTTTATCGCTCCTTAGACGCCTTTCCCATGGATGAATGGACCGTCTTCCGGCTGAGCGGCGAGGCCATCGAACGCTTGAGCAAGACCGGGTGATGGCGTCCATGGGCTCGACACATCCTTTCCATGAACTCCGGGAAAAACTCAGCCGGTTCTTCAATATTTCCGATTTTACCCTCGAATCCATCCCCGGCGGCGCTTCCTCCCGGCGCTATTTCAAAATCCGTTTCTTCGAAGATGCTTCATACTTTCCTGCCCCCGTGGTTCTCCTGACCGTGATACCCGTGGAAGAAGCGGCAGTCTTATCCGACCATGTCAATATCGCTTATTATCTCAAACGGATCGGCATACCCACGCCGCTGTTATTTGAAATCAACCAGGCCGAGGGATGGGTATTTTCCGAATACCTGGAACTCCCCACCCTGGAAGAACATCTCCGCCGCTCGCCGCAGGAAATCGAGAAAGCCTTGCCGGAGGTTCTGAAATTTCTCTTCGAAATGCAACAGAAGTGCGTTTTTGAAAAACACTGTCCCGCCTTTCAGCGCCGCTTCGATTATCAAAAATACATGTTCGAGTTCGAATTCCACGTGTGGGAGCAATTGCTGAATTTTTACTACCGGCGCGATGATGACCCCGCGGTTCTACATGACTTCGCCGGGCGCATCAGCGCCGCGCTGGATATTGACCTGCCCCTCTTCGTACACCGGGATTTCCAGAGCAGCAACATTTTTTATGATCCTGGCGCCGCGCTGAACCGTTTCAAGATTATTGATTTTCAAGACGCCCGGCATGGCAGCCCGGTATATGACCTGGTATCCTGCCTGTGGGATTCCTACGTTCCGGTCGGCGAAGAGCTGCGCGAGGAATTGCTGGAAGCATATTTTAAACAGTTGCCGCGGTTGGGAGTGCCGTGGGAATGGGAGTATTATAAAAAAATTGTGGATTATACCGTCATCCAGCGCAAGCTGCACGACGCCGGGGCGTTTGCCTACAACTTCCGGCGCTTCGGGAGCAAAAGATACGTCGGTTTTATTGAGACAGCGGTAGAAATGGCGTTAAAGAAAATGAGGAAATACCGGGATTTTTCTCACGCCTGCAAGATTTTCGAGCGCTAGAATTCAACCGGGCAACTTAGCTCGACTTTATCCATTTTTTAAAAATGGCCATGTATGTAAAGCAATACGTTGATTTTTTCGTGTTTGACTTTTTAAACATCGTATACGAACAATGAGGTTGAAAAAATTAACGTTGTAAATTAAGGGCTTATATAGCAACAATTTCCCTTCTCTCGAAAATGGATAAAGTCGAGCTTAGAGGGTGTTCAAAAAATCTCCTGAAGTGACCCTAAAAATAAAAAATAGCACGCGGATGACACGGGCGAGGCGGATTTACACAGATTTTTTTAGTAAACTGTGTCGATTTATCCGCGAAAATCAGTGTCATCCGTGTGCCATTTGAGCGATTTGCAGGCACTGAGCCGAATTTTCAAACATGATTTTAGAACTTGATATATAAAATCGATTCGCCCATGTAGGCTTAGAAGCTGTTTTAAAAGTCTAAATTTGAACCACTAAGGCACAAAGACACGAAGATTTTAGTAGGATATTTGATGATTTTTGTGCTTTCTTTGAGTCTTTGTGGTAACTTTTAAAAGCGGCTTCTTAATTCCTGATGTTACGCGAAGCATACTACGCGGGAATAAATTCCCGCAAGATTAATGAGGATTGGCATTTTCACCCAATCCCCGATCTAAAAATCGGGGCTATTCAAGTCTAATCGAGCAAATGAATAGCCCCGCGATTCATCGCGGGGATTTGTGAGATTCCCTGAACCAAACTGAGGGGATTTATCCCCGGGTGACGCCGGGTGCGTAACATGAGTTAATTCTATTTTAAGAAGTTGATCAAGGAGATTCCTGAATTCCGCTTCGCTCCATCAGGAATGACATGAAAAGCGTTGTCATTCCGGTTTTCGCTGGATGCGAAATACCGGAATCTCGCCGCGGAACCACAAAGTCTTAAAGTAGAATTAAAGAGGAGTCAAAAAATGCAATCCGATTCTATCTTGAAACCGATTCAAAGGACGATGCTTAGCTGTGATTTGAATGATGCGCGGCATATCTGGCAAATAATGGCGCTCTGCTGGATCATCCTGGTGACAGCCCAGGTTCTTTCCCAGGATTCCCCTTCAGCGCAGGATGAACTCACCCCCAAAATCATCGATTTGCACCAGCGCGCGGAAGAAGGATCGGGGGCGGATCTGGGGGAAAGTTTGAGGCTTTATCAGGAAGCCTTAGCCCTGGCCCGGGAAACCGGCAGCAACCTGGCCGCAGCCGTCACCGCAAATTTCCTGGGATCCATGCTGGAAGACGCCGGCGAGAACCAGCAGGCGCTCTATTTTTATGAACAGGGACTCAAAATCCTAAGCGCCAGCCTGGAAGACAGCACCCAACGCTTCATATCCGATGCCTTGAATAAATTGAGAGAGAAAGAAAAAGAGTATTTCAGCTTGAAACGGGAACCGCTCGGAACGGACGTTTACCGGGGCGTAATCGAGGATTTAAGGGCCTTTTTCAGCCAGCCAGTTTCCCTGGCAGAACGCCAGGCCGCCGTTTATTTGTTCATGAATGCCGGCAATATCTATCTCCAGCAATACCAATTTGAGCCGGCCGACCTGGATTATCAAGCTGCCGAATCGCTTGCGCGGCAGTTTCATTCCGATCTGCAAAACCGCAAAGTAATCACCAACCTTGCCTGGAGCGCCATCAAAAACAATGCCCTTACCCGGGCGGACAGTCTATTAAAGATTGCCCTTTCTTCCTTACCGGAAACTCAAATGGTGGAAATGCGCCGGGCCTGTCTGGCGCAGGGGATTGTTCTAAGGGATCAGGATCATTTCCCCGGGGCAATTCATCAGATCGACCGGGCGGTCTCCTTATATAAAGCTGCCCAGGACACCCTGGGGCTTCCGCGGGCGCTAAGCCATCTGGCGATTGCCCATTTAAAAGCCGGCAATAACCAGGCCGCCCTGCCTCTCTTCCGGGAGGCGTTGGAGCTTAGTAAGCAATTGAAGGATCCCCAAAGCGCCTGGCAGGCTAACGCCGGTTTGGGAGAATGCTACCACCGCCTGGGTGATAATGAAAAATCGTTGAAGTATTACCGGGAGTATTACCGCGTGATTCAAACCATCCGGCAAAGTTTTTATACCGACCAGGGCAAAGTCAGCTTCCTGGAAAACCAGGTTCCCCATTTGAAATCCTACGCCGCTGTCCTGCTCCAGGTCTATGGCCGCAGGGGAAATTACCGGCCGCTGCGAGGAATCCTGGAAGAAATTCGCGGCGGCGCCCTGGAAACTTTGCATCTCTATCGCCAGGCGGCTCCGCAGCGGCCGGCGGGCGCGTTACCCCTGGATTACCTCACGAATCCCCGGGAGTGGCGCGGGCTAAGGGATATGGAGATAGCGCTTTCGGATTCGAGCGGAGATTTACGGGAATTAAAAAGCGCCGGGGGAGTTATAGTGCTCCCTGAAAATGCCGTCCAGCGGGCTGCCAATGTTCCCAGCGCGCCGGTTCGCTCTCAAACTGCCGCGCCGATTTCCCCACCCAAAGTAACCTTTATGGAGTACTTTATTTTGTCTGATAGCGTGGTGGCCTTGCTGAAAACCCCGCAGGATTCGCTGTATGGCGTTACCCTTGGAGTTAAAAAGGATTCACTGGCAGAACTCACCCGGGCCTTTGCAAGCGAGATGGGAGTTGCCGAACCCCGCAGTTTTGCAATCAATCGGAATAGCCTGCCGGCCTGGAGGGAGGATGTTTCTCCGGATGCTAATGCGGAGAAACTTGCAAAGCTCTCGAAAAAACTATACCGCTGCCTGGTTGAGCCGGTATTGCCATTTTTGCCCCCGGCGGGGTCGGAAATCGTGCTGATACCGGACAGCTTTTTGTGGGGAATGCCCTTTGCCGCGCTGCAGAATGAAGAGGGAATTTACTTCTGCGACCGGTTTCTGTTGAGTTACGCCCCGGCAGAAGGTCTCTACCGATTGCTGGCCGGCCGCCAGCGAAAGTTTGACCCTCAAACCGCCCGGGCCTGGATCGTCGGCGATCCCCGCATGCCGGATTCCCTGCGGGCCTGTAAGCAAACCATGCGATGGGCCGCCCTGCCGGGGGCAAGGGCGGAAGCGGAAGCAATCGGGAGATTATTTGCAGGGGATCGCGCAAAGGTGTTTTATGGGAATGCAGCCGATCGCCTGCGCCTGGAGGCCTGGCATCCGGGTTTCGATATTTTGCATTTTGCCACCCATGGTTTCGCCTGCCCCGAAGACCCTCTCAGCTCTTTTATCATTTTGAGCGAGCTGCGGGATGGCGAAATAACCCCTGATGAGCCGGGAAAACAGATCGTTGTTGCCCGGGACCCCCGCTTCCCGGTAAAAGTTTTGTTTTCGCCGGATGCTGCCCGCGACACTCTCCACCAATTTCCCCGGGCCTTTCCCGGGGTTTTGGAGGCCCGCACGGTGATTCAAACCTTTGATCTGAATGCCGACCTGGTCACCCTGAGCGCCTGCCAGACCGGCCTGGGGAAATTCCTGGGCCAGGGACCGATCGGGTTTACCCGCGCCTTTCTGGCCGCCGGGGCGCGCTCCCTGCTGGTCAGCCTCTGGAACGTGAACGACCAGGCCACCCGGGAGTGGATGGTCGCTTTTTACACTGCTTACCTGGAGCACGGCAATAAGGCGCGGGCTTTGCAGCAAGCCATGCAGCAGACCCGGGAAAAATACCCGGAACCCAGGAACTGGGCGGCTTTTACCCTGGTCGGGTTGGCGGAATAACCGCCCCCAGGGGCGTTGCCACGGAATAACGCTTTTCAGTAGAAGAGCTATGGAATTGGGTTCTTTCGATATTTTTATCCCGAAAGGGATGGCTTTAGCCATGGGAATAGCGGGATGATTCTAAAATTTTCACTAATA
>CAZFVV010000169.1:0-10405 GCA_964522165.1 uncultured Calditrichaceae bacterium | reverse complement strand
CCCTGCTCCTGCCCCTGCCCCTGCCAACCGTTTCACATTCCTAGCATCTTCCGGTAAGTGGAATCCGACGCGGAATTTTTCGTCCAATAATCGGTGACCAAGGAATGGCTGCGCACCGCCCGGGTGACCAGCCATTTCGGGTCTCTGAAACCCTCGAGAATTTTTTCCTCCCAGGCCAGGATGCGGTGGGGAAATTGCGCCTCGAAGCATATCGTAAGGATGCGCGGCAAATCCCGGTACTGCACCCGGTAAATCTTGATGCTGTCCGGGGAGAGAGCAGGGTCTAATGAATCGCCCAGCGTTGCCTGCGCCTTTTCCACCCGGATCGGTTTATGGCTCATGCGCAGATATTGCGTTCCGGGAATAATCCGAATCTCCCCCACCGGCAGGGAAGCGGGATTCAAGCGGATTCGCACCCAAATCTCATCTTCCAGCAAGGCATTTTCCAATTCCAATTCCCGGTCTGCTTCCGCCTGGAAGTAGGAGTGGAAAAGTCCTTCGAATTTCCCCCCGCGCTTATTCAACTGCATGTACGTCTGCCCGCACCACTCCTGGCTGGAAGAAGTAACCTTCAAACTGCCGGTTTTTGATAAATCCACCGGGGTGAATACCGAGGTCATCATATTATAAGGATAGATTCCGGTGAAAAAGTGGCGGGTAAAATTCAACTTCAGCACCGAAAGGGCCTCCGCGGGACGCTCTCCGAATTCATATTTCACCTGTTTGCCGGGCAAAAAATCTTCCGTCACGAAGATTAATACCGCCTCACCGGGATGGATTTCCCCGTAGCGGACCTGCTCCAAACGATAACGGGTCAGCTCCGCTTTCCCGGAATACCAGTAGTTTTTCAACGCCTCGTTTTGAAGGGGCGCCCCTCCCTCTCCCCCATTGCCGTTTACCGAGCAAGCAAAGAGTATGAAGGCTATTGATAGCGCGGCAAAGCGCCGCCAGCACTTCCAAAAACGCATTCTCATCATCGTTCCTTTTATTTTTTAGATTCCGGCAACAAAAAAGGAACCTCTCCGGGGGTTTCCGGGTTCCTTTTCGGGGAAAGATTTGAAGTTCTTTGCATACCGGGCTATCCGACCTTAGATTAGGGCTTCGCCAAATCCCCGCGGCGAAGAACAGAAGTTACGACGAAATCGTCACAAAAATATTTTCTATCTTTAAAAGTTCGTAAATCGAAGGAGATGACCATACATGCCAACGCTCGATTATACCCAAATCAAAACCCTGGGCGACCTGAAGGTTAGCGGCTACCGCCCCCGTTCCATCAAACAGGAGTTGCGGGAGAACCTGATCCGCCAGTTTCGTAATAAAGCGCCGCTGTTCGAGGGCATTTTGGGCTACGAAAAGACCGTGATCCCCGATATCGAGCGGGCGATCCTCTCCCGGCACAATATTATTCTATTGGGATTACGCGGGCAGGCCAAAACCCGCATCGCCCGGAAGATGGTTGAATTGTTGGATGAATACATCCCCGTGGTGGAGGGTTCGGAGCTGAACGATGATCCCCTGGCCCCCATTTCCCGCTACGCCAAAGATTTGATCGAAGAGTTAGGCGACAGCACCCCGGTTGCCTGGCTGCACCGTTCCATGCGCTATTCGGAGAAGCTCGCCACCCCGGACGTGTCCGTGGCAGACCTGATCGGCGATTCCGACCCCATCAAAGCGGCGAATTTGAAGCTTCCCTACTCCGACGAGCGGGTGATCCACTTCGGGCTGGTGCCCCGCTCCCACCGCGGCATTTTCGTCATCAACGAGCTGCCGGATTTGCAAGCGCGCATTCAGGTGGCGCTGTTCAACATTCTGCAGGAGGGAGACATCCAGATTCGCGGCTTCAAGCTGCGCATTCCCCTGGATATCCAGTTCGTTTTCACCGCCAACCCGGAAGATTACACCAATCGCGGCTCCATCGTCACCCCTTTGAAAGACCGCATCGAAAGCCAGATTTTGACCCACTACCCCAAAACCTTAGAAGTAGCCCGGCAGATTACCGAGCAGGAAGCGCACATCGCCGAGGAGCAGCAGAAGCGGGTAACCATCCCGGAGCTTTCCAAAAACCTGATCGAACAGGTCGCTTTCGAAGCCCGCTCCAGCGAGTACGTGGACGCCCGCAGCGGGGTATCTGCCCGGCTGACCATCTCCGCGTACGAGAATCTCTACAGCGCCGCGGAACGGCGGGCCTTGCTGTACAACGAAGAGAAGGCGCACGTGCGCATCTCCGATTTCTGGGGGGTGACGCCTTCCATTACCGGGAAAATCGAATTGGTGTACGAGGGGGAGCAGGAAGGGCCGGCAAAAGTGGCGCAAATTCTGATCGGAAAGGCCATCCGCAGCATTTTCCCCACCTATTTCCCGGACCCGGAGAAATTCAAAAAAGAGACCGAGGCGAATCCTTACCAAAAAATCGCCAACTGGTTCGGAAGCGGCAACGCGGTGGATATTTTGAACGATTACCCGGAAGATATCTATCGCAAAACCCTGCGCAGCGTGCCCGGCCTGCCGGAGCTGGTGAAAAAATACCATCCCCAGGCCGACGCCGATACCCAGTTTTTCCTGATGGAATTTGCCCTGCACGGGCTGGCGGAATACTCCTTCCTCAGCAAGCACTTAGTGGATTCCGGCCTGCAATTCCGCGACCTGCTCAGCGGAATGCTGAACATGCGCGGGGGGCGGGAAGAGGATGAGGATCTTTCGGACGTGGATTTCTATCGCTAAGAAGCTGTTTTAAAAGCCCGAATTTTTGCCACGAAGCCACAAAATCACAAAGTTTCACCAAGAATTTTAAATATTTTTTAGTGAATCTTAGAGTCTTCGAGCCTTTGTGGCAACTTTTAAAACCGCTTCTAAAATAGCATTTTGGCATTATACTCGACAAGGCCACATTCTGAACTTTTCAGTATATAACCGGCGTTACACCTTCCCGCAAAGCTGCAGAGAAGTAAGGAAGAATCGAAAAAGGAGCATGAAGGCCTTTTTGACTTGTGAATCATATTCGGAGTAATCTATGGGTATTTTTTTGATAAGCAGCTTGACCGCCATCGTGGTCTCTTTCCTGTGCTCTTTGGCGGAAGCGGTACTGTTGAGCCTCAACCCTATCCGGTTGGAGACTCTCAATAAACAAGGCCATGCCTTTGCCAGGGCGTGGATCGATATGAAGCATAACATCGGCCGCCCGATTGCTGCCATCCTGATTTTGAATACCATTGCCCATACCGGTGGGGCCACTATCGCCGGGGGCGCTTTCGACGAAGTTTACGGAGATGAATGGCTGTGGCTGTTTTCGGTGCTTTTTACAGTGGTGATCCTTTTTGGCACGGAGATTATTCCCAAAGTAATAGGAGTGGCTTATAATGAAAAACTGGCCCCCTGGATTGCCCCGGTATTGCGATTCAGCATTACACTTTTCCGGCCGGTCATCTATTTTTCGGAGTTAATTTCCCGGCTGGTGGAAAAAGACCAGCGGCAGGCGGTTTGGAGCCGCGCCGACATCGAAACCATCGCCCGGGTTGCCAAGACCCATGACATCATCGAAGCGGAGCAGGAGAGCGTCATTCTGAATGCCGTCAAGCTGCGGGAAACTAAAGTGGAATCGGTGATGATCCCCCGGGAGCGGATTATCTTTTTGAGAACGGATTTAACGCCGGAAGCCAATTTCGAGATCGCTCGAAATAACTTCCATACCCGCTACCCGATCAGCCAAAACGATTCCGTGGATGGGATTATCGGTTATATCAATTTCAAAGAGATCATCGCGTCCATGAAAAAAACCGGGGAGTACCAAATCGAACAGCTCATCCGTCCCATTTTGAACGTTACCCCGGATATCAACTTGAACAAAATGTTGAAATTGTTTATTGGTTACCGCCATCACCTGGCCGTGGTAAAAGATGCGAAGGTTCGAGTGATCGGCCTGGTTACCCTGGAAGACGTGGTAGAGGAAATCGTCGGCGAAATCGAAGATGAGTTCGACATCGGCCCTGGGGAAGTGGTTCCACTGGATTCCCGGAGTTGGAAGGCTGGCGGAGGCGCGCCGCTAAAGATACTGGAACAAAAACTTTCCACAACCCTGGAAACAAAAGAGCCTTCGCAAACGCTTAACCAGTGGATTCAGGGCCGGGTAAAGGGACCGCTACATGCCGGTTTATCCTTTAGCGCCGGGAAAATAAAATTCACCATTCTGCAAGTGCGGCGCGGAAAAGCGCACCAGGTGAAAATAGAGCTGCTAAATTAAAATCTCATGTTACGCACAACCATAATGCTCGCCGCAACGAGGTTTCTTTGCAAAACACCTGAACAGCCCGTTTTTGAATTGAAAATATGAATCACCCGCTTGATTTTGAAATACAGGAAAACAGCGCCATTCTGCGCTTGAATCGCCCGGAAGTGCACAATTCCGTCAATGAAGAGATGATGGCGGCGCTGGAGCAGCGGCTCGATGAAATCGAGGCGGACGCCGGCATCCGGGCGATCATCCTTACCGGGGCAGGCTCCCAAACCTTTTGCGCCGGCGGCGATATCCGTTATTTTTCCACCTTGAGGACCCGGGAAGCCTGCCTGGAGATGTCGCTGCGGATGCAGGCCATTTTGCAGCGCTTGAAATACGGCAAACCGGTGGCCATCGCCGCCGTCAACGGGCAGGCGCTGGGCGGCGGGTGTGAAATCCTCACCGCCTGCCACATTCGCATCGCCGCGGCGCAGGCGCAATTTTCCTTCCGCCAGGCTCCTAACGGGATCATTACCGGCTGGGGCGGGGGCAAACGGCTGCTGCGGCTGGTGGGCAAAACCCGCGCCCTGCGGCTCTTTTTAGCCGGGGAGCGCATCGACGCGGCGGAGGCGCTGCGCATCGGGCTGATCGACCAGGTGGTGGAAGCCGCGGCATTACTGCCCGCCGCCCTGAATTTAGCGAGACAGATCAACCGGAATCCGCGCCCCGCCGTGGAAGCGTTCCTGGAGTTGGCCGCCCTTTCGGAAACCGGCGATTGGGAAACGCTGCGGGAATTCGAGACCCAACGCTTCGCCGATTTATGGATGGGGGAGGATTTCCGCGCCTTTGTAGAGCGCTATCTGGATGGGAAGTGAGAAGTAAGAAGTGGCAAGGGAGAAGCAAAAAGGTTACTTCATACTTCATACTTCTCACTTATCATACTTCTCACTTCTCACTTTTTAATACTTGCGTAAATTTCGGTTTTTTCTTAAACTTCACGACCCTTTGGTAAAATGAGAATCGGTAAAGCGGATGAATTCCAGGCAAGATAGACCTTTAGTTTCCATCATTACTCTGAACTACAACGGCAGGCGATTTCTGAAGGCGTTGTTCGACTCCCTGCAAGCGTGCAGCTATCCCAACCTGGAAATCATCATGGTGGACAACCATTCCGGCGATGACAGCGCGGCATTTGTGAGAGAAAATTACCCGGGAGTGCAAATCCTGCAAAATGACCGGAATTACCTCTACGCCGGGGGGAACAACCGGGGACTGGCCGTCGCTTCCGGGGAATATATTTGCGTGGTCAATAATGACGTGGAAGTGCAGCCGGACTTTATCGAGCCGGTGATAGAAGCGTTTGAAAAACACCCCCGGGTGATGGCGATCCAGCCGAAAATCCGCTCTCTGCAGCAGCGCGACTACTTCGAATACGCCGGCTCCTGCGGGGGGTATATCGACCGGCTGGGTTACCCCTTTGTACGGGGCAGAATTCTATTCACTATCGAAAAAGACGCCGGGCAATACGACGCCCCGGCAGGACTATTTTGGGCCAGCGGGGCCTGTTTTTTCCTGAGGAAGAGCGTATTGGACGAGGTTGGATATTTCGATGAAGATTTCGGGCTGCACATGGAGGAAATCGACCTGTGCTGGCGGATTCAACTGGCCGGGGGGGAAATTCTCTCCCTGCCCCAATCCCAGATTTGGCATCACGTGGGGGGAACCTTAGACCAGGAAAACCCTCGCAAAGTTTTCTGGAACTTTCGCAATAACCTTTTTTTACTGATCAAAAATCTTTCCCTTCCGCACCTGCTCCCACGCCTGCTGCTCCGTTTTCCGCTCGATTTCCTGGCCCTGCTGGTAGAACTCCTGAAGAGCCATTACCGCAGCGCCCTGGCCATCATCAAAGCCTACGCCTGGGCGGGGAGCCATATCCCCCTGATGCTGCGTAAACGCAGGGAGGTGCAAAGAAAACGGAAAGTCCCCGACCGGCAGATATTCAAATACGTGTACCCCGGCAGCATCGTGTTCGAGTATTTCCTCCTGGGGCGGAAGACCTTCTCCCGCTTGCTGTTTGTTGATAAAATCCTGCACCCGGCCGGCAACATTGAAGAATCCCCGGGGCGGTTGGTAAAAAAAAAGATTGACCCGGCCCGGGCCGGGTAGCCCGGCCCCTGCTTGAATAATTGGCAATTAGCAATTGGCAATTAAAAAGCCTCATAGATGCCAATATTATCCCGCTGGCCGCGAAGGCCATTTGAATCATTAACATAAGGAGCGACACCTTAAAATGAACGAGAAACGTATCAATATTCTATTCGCCTCTATCGCCTTCCTGTTCGGCCTGGTTCTTTACGTTATGACCATGGCGCCAACCGTTTCGTTTTGGGATTGCGGGGAATTTATCGCCTGTTCCTACCGTTTGGCGGTTCCCCACCCGCCCGGCTCCCCATTGTATTTGCTGGTGGGGCGGGTTTTCACCCTCATTCCCGAATTTCTGATCAACAACGTCGCCAAGCGGGTAAACCTGATCTCGGTTCTTTCCAGCGCGTTTACGGTCTTGTTCCTGTATCTGTCGATCGTACACCTCATTCGCGAATACTCGAAATCCAACCAAGGCCATACCCGCTACCTGCCGTACCTGGGCGCTTTAGTGGGCTCGCTGACCTTCGCGGTTACTCCCAGCTTCTGGTTCAACGCCGTGGAAGCGGAAGTGTACGCCCCCTCCGCGCTCTTCACCAGCCTGTCGGTGTGGCTGATCCTGCACTGGAGCGAGCGCAGCGAAGAGATCGGCAATGAAAAATACCTCCTGATCATCGCCTACCTCACCGGCCTGGCGATCGGGGTGCACCTGCTCAACGTGCTTACCCTCCCAATGGTGTTTATGATTATCTACTACCGGCGATTTGAGTTGAACCCGGCCACCTTTACCGGATTGGTGATCGTGGGCGGGCTGTTAACCGCCCTGGTCTATCCCGGCATGGTGATCGGGATTCCCCTGATCGCGGAAAAAATCGGTTTCCTGGGTCTGCTGTTCAGCATCATCCTCCTGATTGCGGTGCTGGCAGTGGCCGTCAGCAACCGCCAACATCTAATCGGCTTGCTGGTGATGTCGATCCTGCTCATTGTCGTCGGCTATTCGTCTTACATGATGATCTACATCCGTTCCAACCTGGACCCCAACATCGATGAGAATAACCCGGAAACCATCGAGCAGTTCATCAGCTACATGAACCGGGAACAGTACGGGGAGCACCACCTCGACCGGGAAAGGACCTGGAAGGAATCTCCCAACGGCAGGAATTACGCCAGCGCCAGCGAATTTTTCTGGTCTTACCAGGTCAATCACATGTACAACCGCTATTTCCTGTGGAATTTTACCGGAATGGCCGAAAACGGGATAGATTCGCGCATGGCGGAACTGCGAACGTTCTTCTCCCGGAATTTCAGTTGGGCCTTGAAGCTGTTGTTCTCCCTCACACCGCTGTTGCTGGGGTTATGGGGGGCTTATTATCATTTCCGGCGCGATTGGAAGCACGCGCTGGCGGTGCTGGCGCTCTTTTTAATGACCGGCTACGCCATCATTTTGTACCTCAACCAGCCGGATCCGCAGCCCCGGGAACGGGATTACAGTTACGTGGGTTCCTTTTTCGCTTTCTCCATCTGGATCGGGATCGGGGCGGCGGCGCTGTTGGAGCGGCTTACCCAGGTTTTCAAAAATAGTGACGAGGGATTTAAGAATATCCTCATTGGGGGAGTCACGATCATCATGCTTATCTTGCTGCCCTTCCGGATTCTGGCGGAAGATTACCACTTGCAGGACCGCAACGGCAACTACGTGGCCTGGGATTATTCCTACAACATGCTGATTTCCAGCGAAGAAAACGGTATCATGTTCACCAACGGGGATAACGACACCTTTCCGCTGTGGTATTTGCAGGAAGTCGAGTATATTCGCACCGACGTGCGGGTGGCCAATTTGAGCCTCCTGAACACTCCCTGGTACATCCAGCAGTTGAAAGACAAGGAGCCGAAGGCGCCGATCAGCCTCTCCGACGACCAGATCGCCCGGATGATCTATCCCCAGCCCTGGGAAACCAGAAAATTCGAGCTTCCCATCGTGCCGGAGCCGGTGCGCCGCGCGGAAGCGGAGCGTTACAAAGTGAGCCTGAATACCGATACCGTGGACGTTCCGCCGACCATGAGCTTCGAGGTTCGCCCCAAGCTGAGCATGCCGATGCGCGGCGGCGGAACCATAGGCGGGCTGCGAGTGCAGGACCTGATGATCCTGAACATTCTGGCCACCAACCAGTTCCAGAAACCGCTGTATTTTGCGGTAACCACCTCCGACCAGAACCGGCTGGACGGGTTAAAAGATTACCAGCGCATGGACGGCCTGCTTTTCAAAATCACCACCATTCCCGGCTGGTCGATTGACCCGGACGTTCTCTACGACAACCTGATGAACAAATTCCAATACCGCAACCTCGATAATCCGGATGTTTATTATAATGAAAACATCATCGGGTTGCTGCAAAATTATCGTTCCGCTTTCTTCCGGCTGGCCACGCATTATTTATCCACCGAGGAGCAGGAGCGATTCAAAGAAGTGCTCCAAAAGCTCTATTCCGTTATGCCGCCGGCGGTCATTCCCTTCACCAACTCCCAGTTCGAAGAAGTAATGACCACTTTTGCGATCATGGCGGACATATACCCGGCGGATTCCTTGAACGCCCGCAATTACAACCTCCGGGTGCTGCAAGCCAGCGGCGAGGTGGGTCTCAGCTACAAACGCTATGACATGGCGGAAAAGGGCTACCAGGGCTTGTTGCAAGCCGTCGAAAGCCAGCCGGAAAGCGAGCAGGTGCAGGACTATTTGAGGTCTTTCTTCAGAAATCAACAGGACTACAACCAGGCCACCGCGGAGCGCAAAAAACAGATCCTGGATAGCGCCTCGGAGCAGATTCGCCGGCAATTGACCCGGCTGTACAAAGAATCCAAACAGTATGAGCGGGGAACAACTTTTTTGCAGGAATGGTTGCAGAATAAGCCGGATAATACCTTTGCTCAAAAACAATTGGAAGAGTTCAACAAACTCAAAGCAGAAGAATAGGAAGCATCATAGCGGTTTTCAGGAATGAAAAGAACCCTGGCGAACATTCTGCGCGGCGTCATCAGCTTCGGCCTGCTGGCGTACCTGGTCTATATGGCCGATATTTCCCAAATTTACGCCACCCTCAAGGCCGCGGACTACAGTTTCTTCGGGGTTGCCCTGGTAATCTTCCTGGCTACGGTAGTGCTGTTCGCCCTGCGCTGGCAGATTCTTCTCCGGGAATCGCGCATCGCGCCGGGATATAGCCGCTTGCTGGCATATTATATGATCGGCTACTTTCTCAACAATTTCTTGCCCACCACCATAGGGGGCGACCTTAGCAGGGTGTACAACGTCGCCCGGGTTAGCGGCAAACCCGCCACCAGCTTCGGTATCGTAATCCTGGAACGAATTATGGGATTTGTCGCTACCCTTACCCTGGCGGCTTGTTCGTTGTACTGGGCGATGCGCTACTTTCATACGACCCTGATTGTTTCCCTGACCCTCAGCTCCCTGGTCGTATTGGTATTCATCCTGGTTTACCTGCTGAATCCTTCACTATACAATTTTACCAGCCGCTTTTTGAGCAGGTTCACGTTGTTTGGAATCGGAGAGAAATCCAAACGGGTTCTTTCCGCCATCCACGCCCTGCGGGAGTCCAAAAAGGCGATCATTAAAGCCTACCTTCTGTCGCTCTTATGCCAGGTGATGTTGATCGTGATGAATTACGTGCTGGCCCTGGCGCTGGGCCTGCACCGGGTATCCCTGGGATACCTGTTCCTGGTGGTGCCGGTTACCTTTGTGATGGGTATGATCCCCTCCATCAACGGGCTGGGAGTGCGAGACTACGGCTACATCGAGCTGCTTTCCCGCGCCGGGCTTAGCTCCGCAGAAGCGTTGTCGCTGTCTTTCCTGAACACCTTAGTTCCCCTGCTGATGAGCCTGCTGGGCGGAATTTTGATGATTTTTTACCGCAACAACATTCCCGATCCGGCTATCAGCAATTTAGAAGCCCCTGCGGAATAGCGGGCGATTTAATTGGCAATTAGCAATTGGCAATTGGCAATTAATTCTACTTTAAGACTTTGAGGGAAAAGAGCAAA
>CAZFVV010000168.1:0-10762 GCA_964522165.1 uncultured Calditrichaceae bacterium | reverse complement strand
TTCATCGCCGCATGTGCCGTCGCTGTTCTGAATAAACACCGCATTGCGCCCGCTGAGGGTGTCGAGGGGGTTGCCCTGGGGATCGGTAATGATAATATCCCCCAGGCAGGCCAGCACAATATCCGGCAAGGAATCGCCGTTCACGTCGGTTAGCAGCGCATCGACGGCGAAATATTGAGTTAAGGGGAGGGCGGTATTATCCTCAAAAAAATGGCCGCTGCCGTCGTTCAATAACACGAAAAGCGGCGTCTGAAGCAGCGGCCCGGCAAACCCCGGTAAGGCGGTAAGCAGCAAATCCGGAAAAGCGTCGTCATTGATAAACCCCCAATCCGCATTGTAATAAATCGCCGGGGTTTGGGGCAGGTGGGTAAAGGAGACGTCCGTGAAAAACCCCTGCCCGTCGTTGAGCAGCAGTTTATCGGCGTTCAACGCCGCGCTGGAGGCGTCATCGGCGGCGAGATAGATGTCTAAGTCGCCGTCGGAATCGGCGTCGAAAACCGCCACGTCATTCACAAACAGTTGCAGCGAAGGAAATCGCGCCACAGTTTCGTTGCTGAAATGCCCGCCGCCGTCGTTGATGAAAACCTGCGGTTGTTCCGGGGTGGTAAAGGTATTGATCCCTAAAATAATATCCGGGAAGGAATCCCCGGTGACATCTACAAATTCCGTGAAGGCCGCCGGGAGGGAATCGCCCGGCAGGTGAGTTTGGGAAACCTCGTTGAAATAGGGCTGGCGGAAGGGGGAGGGAAATCCCGGCGAGAATTCGCTATCGCGGATTTGGTAGAAATAGTATCCCGCGGCCAGGGGAATGCGTCCGCCGAAGATTTCCTCGCCGGAGACCTCTCCGGCCGAGGATGCCACATCCAGCGGCTTTTCCCACACCTTTTTCCCGGTGTGGCTAAATAACAGGAATAACGGATGCGAGACGGTTTCCGGGAGAAAAAAGCGAATTTTCAGTGCTGCGGGATTTTCCCGCTGAAGCGGGGTAATCAAAATGATCCCGGCGGATGGGGCGGGGGAGGTAAAGCTGGATGAGCGTTCCGCCGGCATGGCAAGAAGCCCGGCGGCCGGCGGCAAAATCGCCAGGAGCGGTATCCCGGCGAGTAAAATACGATGAACCGATAGCAGAAACTTGCGCATAAGATACTCCTTTCCGGTTTCGAGGATTCGCCGCGACGGCGATTTTCTCCTCTTGGCAGTGTTTACATTCAAATCTCATGCCTGTCGTAAACCGGTTCCGGGCGGAAATAATGCGCGCGGTAACAACCGTTCTATAGCTGAAAGAATCAACCTTTGCCTATATGATAGCAGCCGCGTGAGGAGGAGATGCAGGGGAGAAATCGTCAAGAATTCGATAGACTGTCGAAAAGCCGATAGCAATAATTAAAATTGCGAAGATTTGTACAGAGCGATTCCTTTTTCCTCGGCATACTTTTTTACCCTGGAATCGCTGACCATGTGAGCAACCACAATTGGAAACAAATGCGGGTGCACTCCCTGCAGCCGTTTGAGTTTTTTACGAATAAAAGTATCAACGTCGTTTCTGGAAAGTTGGCTTTTGCTCTCTCCGACGATCAAGATTTCTTTTCCATTTTGCTCTGCCCGGCCGAGGATGTTCACCTTGATTTCATTGCCGGTATTATCTGGGATGTAATCCCTGTCCAGTCTTCCTCGAATCTTGATTTGGAAGTCCTGCTCCAGTAAAGCGGGCAGGGCTTTATAGGCTTCATTTTCCAGGGTGTAACCCACCGTGGCGGAAAGGCCGCCTAATTGCCGGCGGGTCTCTTTGTGTTCATCCGCCAAAGCGGCCAGGGATTTCTCGGTGCGTTTCTGGGCTTCGGCCAACTCTTCTACCCGCGTTTCGGTGCGTTTCTGGGCTTCGGCTAATTCTTCCACCCGCGTTTCGGTGCGTTTCTGCGCTGCGGCTAATTCTTCCACTTTAACGGTGAGGGAATCTAACCGTTGTTCGGTGCGTTTCTGGGCTTCGGCCAGTTCCTCGACTTTAACGGTGAGGGAATCTAACCGTTGTTCGGTGCGTTTCTGCGCCTCACCAAGATCCCGCACGATCTTCCGCAGCTCGCTAAAATCTGCCTTGGTGACGGTATTGGCGAGTTCGCCGTAGATATATCCCATCATCTCGGCAATTTTAAGCGCCGCCTCCGGCTCCAGTTTTTCTTTTAATTCATTATAGATTTTCAACGTGTCTAACATACCGGGATTTTCCTTCTCTGGCAGGCGTTAAAATATAAAGAAAGCGCAGAGAAATAAACAAAAAAAGAATTAAAGCCTATCCGAATACTGCAGCGGTTCAACATTCTGGCATCTCAACTATAACCATCGAAGCCCCCGAACGCTGCTTTTAGACATAATCGTTAACCGGCCCGTAGAGGTGGAAAAAACCGTTCATCAGCACCCCGTTGACGTCTTCCGGGAAATTGGCCACCCCGCCGGAGACCAGCTGCTGACCAATCGCTTTTGAGCGTTTCAGGTATGCCAGGGCCAATTTTGCCCCGGGCGTGTCGGCGGCGGTTAAGTTTGCAAAATAGGTTTTCAACGCCGCCCCGCGATGTTCATCCTTCAACAGCGCCTTCCAGGGAGCGTGGCCCTGCGGCAGGGCGCCGAGTTTTTCATCCGCTTTCGCTTTCCAATCGCCCGCGCCGAAGAGGCGGTACTGGCCGCTTTCCGGATCGTACACTCCCGCCGGTTTGCCGCCTTCGTATTTCAAAAAACCGTCCTTCTGGCTACCGTCGGGGAATTGCCCGCCCTTCACCCCTTTTTCAACTAATTTATCGATCAGTTTGCTGTGCAGGGTTTCATTCGGGAAATAGGGATCCATGATCTTCAAAATACTCTGGAAAATATCCAGCCCCACGTAGTCGATCAGTTGGAAAATCCCCATGGGGCGGATGAGAAAGTCCTGGCTGACCCGGTTGACGGCATAAATCGCCGCCGCAAGCCCCATTTCTTCCCCCAGCCGTTCTCCTTCGGCAATGCCGTGCAGCCCGTCGCGCATAAAGTGCCCGTTGCCGATGAACCCGGCCACGTCGTTGGAGGGGATGATAGTTTTGCCTAACCGCTTGCCTAATTCCCGGGAGAGTTCCGGCAAATCCGGGCGGATATTTTTCGGAATGATCAATTCCACTAATTTTTGCACCGCCGGGGGATTGTAAAAGTGAAACCCGATGATACGCCCCTCCAGCCCGGCCTGCTTGTCCAATTCTTTGATGGGAATGGAAGAGGTGTTGGTAAAAAAGTAGGTCTCCCCGGGGGTATTCGTTTTGAGCTGTTTGTAAATCCGCACCTTTAGATCCAGCTTCTCCAAAATGGCCTCGAACACCATGTGGCTGTTCCCTAGGGCGTCCAAATCCGTTACCGGCTTCAGCATGGCGGTGAGGTGGCTGACGAATCGGGTTTCCAGTTCTTCGGCAGTGCTCGCGCCGGGGAGAAGCGGTTTCAATGTCTCGGCGTTTTTCTGGGCGAATTTTCTTCCCTGCGCTTTCAAATATTCTTGCAGCCCTTTTAACGCCTCGGGATTCACATCCATCAAAGTAAGCCGGTAACTGCGGCCGCGGTTCTCCGGCTGAAGTTTTTGCAGCGCCATTTCCTGCGCCAGCAGCAGGGAGATGCCGCTGCCCATTTTTCCTCCCGCGCCTAACACGGCGACGTTTTCCAGGCGGTCGTTCAAGGTCATTTTTTGCTCCTTTGGTTTTTGAATAAACCCGTCGATGTCCGATACCTGCTCTTGCGGCCTCATCAATTTAAGGATTTGATCATTCTTATACAAAGGGTTCGGTAATTCCTTTATTCGGTAATTCCTTTATGCGAATTACCAGTTGAAAAATTATGGCCACGAAAACACCAAGACGTTAAGGAAGCACAAAGAAATAGAAGAAATTTAAGGATATAAACGCTAAAACCTTTGTGAAACTTCCTGTCTTGGTGTCTTGGTGGCAAACTTTCTTCAATGTCATCCCCAACTGGTAATTGGCATTCCTTTATAAGAAAGTAATTGGCTGCGCCTCCCAAAACTTGCTATATTCTTCGCAAGCTTAAGAACATCTTTCCTGTTGCTATCTATCGAGGTCTATTGTAAGCGGTACTCATTGCCGGGAATAATGAATGACGATTGAAACAGAAAAGAAATTGATCCGAAAAATTCGCGCAGGCGAGCGGGAAGCCATCGAAAGCTTCTTCGCTGATTATTATGAAAAAGTTTTTCTTATCCTGCGGGGCAAGCTCGGCGTAAAAGGAGGGGACGCCGGGGACCGCCGGGATTTGGCCGGCCAGGTTCTGTGGGAAACGATCGTTGGCATTCAAAACGGCAAGTATGACGAGGAAAAAGGGCGAATAGGGCAGTATCTCTATGGCATCATCAACAATACCTTGAAAAACTATTTCAAATTGATCAAAAAGAATCCCCTGGTAAACTTTAGCGATCTGACAGCCGCCAGCAGCCGGGACAATCCCGAACAAAGGCTGGAACAAGACCTCAGCCTGATACTGTACCGGCAAAAATTAGCGGAAGAGGGGGAAAAGGAAATGCGCCGGATTATAGAAGAAGCGATCCGGAACCTGGAGGAGAAATATAAGAAACTCATTTATTTGAAATACTACCGGGAGCTGTCTTACGAAGAGATCAGCCGGAAGGAAAACATCCCGCTGGCAAAAGTAAAGAGCCGCTTATTTGAGGCCCGCCAAAAATTAGAAAAATTTATCCGGAAGAAGTTGAACGATCCTGCCAACTTTTCAACGAAAGAGGATAATATATAATTGGAACGATACATAAAAAGGTTGCGGATAATGAAGTGCGAATTTGCCAG
This sequence comes from uncultured Calditrichaceae bacterium, assembly GCA_964522165.1. Lineage (GTDB taxonomy): Bacteria > Calditrichota > Calditrichia > RBG-13-44-9 > J075 > JABWBP01. The sequence goes on along the minus strand of CAZFVV010000168.1, from coordinate 5,942 downwards.
GAAAAATTCAACAGAAGATAGTGATTTGATTGATGGCTACCTTTCCGGCCGGCTTACGGAGAAAGAGGCGGAGGCGTTCGAATTGCACTACCTTAGCTGTGATGAGTGCTTCCGGGAACTGCAAACCCGGAAGCAAATGCTCGCGGTTATCAAAGAGAAGGGGGAAACGCTGTTTGCCGAATTCATCGAAGAAGGGAAGAAAGGGAGCCAAAGCGGGATTCGCCCCCGGCGCTTTCCCGAAACAGTTCGGGATATTTGGGCAAGAAAGAATTTGCGGATTTATATCAGCGGCGTGGCGGCCGTTTTTTTGATACTGATGCTTTACCTCGCTATAGATTGGCGCAACCCGCCGGTCACGGAAAGCTTCCGCGAATCTCCCTACCTGGAAGAGAGAATAAAAACGCAAAATTATACGCGTTCCGAAAATGGCTTTCAGTTGATTGCCCCGGCCAACAAGGCCGGTTTTGGCCCGCAAACGCCGATTTTATTCCGCTGGTCAAACCCCGGCAACGAAACCCTAGGCTTAAAAATACTGAACAATAAAGGCGATAAACTGTTCGGTTTCGAGGTGAATGATAACCAATTCCTTTTCCGGGAAGAATTACCGCCGGGCCTGTATTATTGGAAGGTCGAATCGGGCGATGAATTCCGCATCGGGAAGTTCTTTGTCAGATAACCCGGGATTTTCCCCGGAGGCCACCGGGGAAAATGGAGGGATGGAATATCGGATTGAGGGAGTATTCTAACAACATTTTTGAATTCTGGCTTTTTGTCATTCCCGTGAAAACGGGAATCCATGAATACTTCGAGTAGTAGATTCCCGCTTTCGCGGGAATGACATCACGACATTGTCTATCCAATTTAGAATTAGGCGCTGCAAGCGCCTAATTCCCCACCAATACAAAACTGCTCCAGGAGGCCGGAAAGGCGGTGGTTTCTTCCGCTATCAGGCTCAATTTGGCGGCTCTTAGCGCCGCGGAATACCCTTGCGAAGGTTCCAAACCTTCGCAAGGGTATTTTTCGCAAGGGTTGAGAATATTGCGGTATAATTCCGCCATCAGTTGGCGGGTTTCTTTATCATTGACTTTCCAGAGGGAGTGAATAACGTTTTTGGCGCCGGAATATAAAAATCCGCGGGTGAGCGCCATCAGTCCTTCGCCTTTTACCAACTTGCCGATGCCGCTTTCGCAACTGCTCAGTACCACCAGGTCGGCGTTCAAATCTAAGTTATAGGTTTCTGCGGAATATAAAATGCCGTCCTCCGCAGCCGGGGAGCCTTGCGCCCCGGAAAAGATCAGCCCGGAGAGCGCCGGGTTCTCTTCATTCAATAACCCGTGCGTGGCCACGTGGATATAGCGGTACTTGCCGGCATTGGCCTTGAAATTCTCCTCCGAAGCCCGGCCATGAAAATAGCCGGCTGCCTCGGCATTGCGGTTTCGGAACATCCCGGCAATATCTTTCACCTCCTCCTCCGAATATTTCAACTCCTTGAAATACCGCCCATCCACGGTGACGGAGCGGTAATCGAGCAGGGATTCGATGTAACCGGAAACATCCGCCAGCCAGGAGTTAATCCCCCGGTTTTTATCGGCGAAAACCGGCGCAAAACCGATAAAACCGGAAACCGGCTGCCGGAGGGCTGCCGCAGAGCGCTGCTGTTCCAAAAACAAGGTGGCCGAGTAGTGGTAGGAGATTTCATACCTGCGAACCAGGTAATCCAGCCCGGTAAAATCAACCGTTCCGCTGCGGCTGCTGTCTCCGGCAAGCAGGGCCTCGAACGGCACGTAATACAGAATATCGCCGGGAATGATGATCAGGCGTTTCTTGTCGGCGAGATACTTCTCAACCGGCTGCAGCAACTTTTGGTACAAAACCGCCGCGCTTCGCAGGTAGTCCTCTTTATCTATGGTTTTGAGGGATTTGTAAAATGTCTCCACCGTTTCGCCAAAGGTGGAGTCGATGGGCGCGGCGGAAACGCTGAAAGCGTCGCCGGTTATCGCGGCGATGTAGATAGCGCCGTCGCCGATGAAATAGGACAGTATGGCGCTGCTCTGCCCCAGAACGTTTTGCAGTTCCGCTATGGAAGCGATGCGGGTGCGGTATTTCAGGTTATAGTATTGGGGAAATTCGCTTTCAAACCGGGCGGTTAATTGTTCGTACTCCCGGTTCAGGGTAAAAAGGCGCTTCTGCAAACCCGAAAGTGTTCCGGCATCCTGCCCCGCCTCCTTCATCTCGCTTTCCTTTTCAATTTGGGTGCGGTAATAGGCCAGGTTAATGCGCAATTCCCGCTCCCTTTCCAACAGGCTGCCCGGGATACCGGCAAACTGCCGGGCTTGCGATTCTTGCAGCGCTTCCTGCAAAACCGCCGCCTTGCCCTGCTCCATCAATTGAAAAATTTCTTCTGAATAGCGGCGCTCCCCGCTGATATGGTAGAGTTTCGAGGCCGTTTGAATACCCTTCCGGTAAATTCCCGCCGTTTCCCGGCTCAGCAATAATTTCGATCCTTCGCTCTGGTAGGCGCGGCGAATCTCCTCGGTTAGCCGGGAGGCAAGCTTCCAGGTGGCTAACGATAGTTGAACAAGCCCCGTTTCCCCCTGGCCCGCCGGTGAAGCGGGGCCGCCGGATGGCTGCCGGGACAGTTCCGCAAGCGCCCCCGCCTTCAAAACCAGGGAGGAGAGCAGGTAGCGCGGATGGGTACAATTTTCCAACGGAGGATTTACCCCGATATCCTCATCCCGGAATCCCGGCGCCAGGATGTGAAATGTTTTTTGGTAATGCGCCAGCGCCTGCCGGATATCGCCCCGCCCCTGGTAAACTTTCCCGATTTGCTGATGGGTCAGGGCAACCTCGGGATGCCGCTCGCCGAGGGTTTTATATTGCAGCGCCAGGGATTTATGATAATACTCAAGCGCCGAATCAAAGCTGCCTTCCGCAAAATACACATTCCCGATCTGAAAATAGCTTTCTGCAATCCAATAATGCTCTTCCCCCACGGCCTTCCGTTCAATAGACAACGCTTTGTGGTGATATTCCAACGCCCCGCGATAATCACCTTGCGCGGCGTACCCCCGGGCAAGGTTAAAATAGCTCTCCGCCACATCGGTATGCTCCTCCCCCAGCGTTCGCAGCCTGAGCGCCAGCGCCTTGCGGTGATATTCCAACGCTTTTCCGGTATCCCCCTTATCGTGGTACACATTTGCGATGTTATTGTAACTGGCAGCGATAGAAGGATGCTCCTCCCCCAGGGTTTGCAATTCTATGGACAATGATTTCAGAAAGTATTCCAGCGCCCGCTCATAATCGCCCCGGTCATAGCAGGCCACTCCGATATTGAAATAGAACGCCGCGACCGCGGGGTCTTCGCTGCCGGAAATTTTGATTGCGATCCCCAGGGCTTTGTGGTAGTATTCCAGCGCCCGTTCATAATCGCCTTTTACGCGATATACATTTCCGATGCTGTTGTAGCTGATCGCCACGGAACGGTGCTCCTCGCCCGCTGCCTGGCGTTTGATCTGCAAGGATTTGTGATAGAATTCCAGCGCTTTGGCAAACTCCCCCTCAACGCTGTAAACTACCCCGATTCCCTGGTAACAGGCAGCTACCGTTAAACTTTGGGAACCCAGTTTATCCAATCCCACCCTTAGCGCCTGGTTGAGGTAGGTTAAAGAGAGGCCATAAAACCCCTGCCGCCGGGAATTAACCCCCAGCCCGTTATAACATCGAATATGCTTTTCCCACAGCCCGGCATCGTTTTCCCGGAGCGCCGCCCTTTCGTAAATTTTGGCGGATTTCTCATAATAAACATTGGAACTGTCGTAGTGAGCCTGGCGGGCAAGATCCTCCGCCGTGGCAAAATATTCCCCGGCAAGAACGGTATCCGGCGCGGTTTGGGCGAAAATATTCTCCCCGGTTAAAAACAGCGAAATGCTGAGCAGCAGAATAAAAATCCGCGCTCGATGCGGCCTGTGTTTACAGAAGATACGCGATGCTCGATCATCGATTCCGGAACGCCGGGAAGAGCGGATGCCGGTTTCAATGCCCCTGGCTGGGTGTTTCATGTTTCTAACCCTCTTAATATGCAGGAAACTTTTCGTCAGGAAAATTATCTTATCGGAAAAAATACCCCCAAAATAAACCTTTTTTCCAACTTTTCAAGAAAATGTGCTAATAGATAGATAGGTAGTTAGGGAAGTGGTGATGGTGTTTTTCGTCACAGTTCCTGCTGTTGGCCCTGAAAGCTACCTCCCTTTCCCTTGGTGGGAGGGGGAATATTACTTCATCCCGTCCCGAGCCACCGGGACGGGATGAAGCTAATTCGCAATTATACCTTCCCCGACCATAAATTGCATAGTTCGCCGGTTTTGAAGCGGTTTGCTCAAAAATCAGCCGCGAATCAACACCAATGAACCCGAATAGAAACAGCTGCTTTCTGAAAAACCGATTCGTGAAAATTCGTGAGCATTCGTGGCTTTTTTCTTGTTTCGCAACAACTCTATTGGCTTTTTCCCTGTAAAAAAGTATATTCCCTTCGTAACCTGGTTCCATAAACCAAACAGGGAGTTAATAGTTACCGTTGGGGTACGAAATATTCTTCTATGCGATTGTTTTTTTGATTCTCCTGGGCCTTTCGGCATTTTTCTCAGGATCGGAGACCGCTTTTTTTTCCCTGTCGCCTTCCATTCTCCATAGCTTTGAAGTATCCGGCAGACCAAGCGAGCGGCGGATCGCCGTTTTGATGAAAACCCCTCGCCAATTGCTCATCACCATCGTTATCGGAAATACCGTTGTCAATATCACTACCGCTTCGCTCGCGGCCATTTTGACCAACCGCGCCAGCGACGCATTGGGATTCGATCCCCGGGTGGGCATCTTCGTCAACGTGGTGGTGGTGACGTTTGTGCTGCTGATTACCAGCGAGATCATCCCCAAAGTGGTGGCGGTGCGTAACCCGGAATCGGTTGCCCGTGTCGCCGGCGGATTATTAAAACTGCTGTTTTACCTGTTTTATCCCGTCGCCCTGGCGTTGACAAAATTCACCCGGCTGATCCAGGATTCGGCCGGATTCTCCGCGGATATGGCCAATCTTTCCCAGGAGGAATTCAAGACCCTGGTGGAAGTGGGGGAAGAGCACGGCACCCTGGAAAAAGACGAGCGGGAAATGATCCACAGCATCTTCGAGTTCGGGGAAACCACCGTCAAGGAGATCATGGTTCCCAGAACCGACATGGTGTGCCTGGAGGTAGATTCCACCCTCTCCCAGGTGCTGGAGGTAGTCAAGAGCAAGGCGCTCTCCCGCATCCCGGTGTACGAAAAACGCATTGACAATATTATCGGCATTCTCTACGTGAAGGACCTGCTCCCCCTGTTAGGGCGGCGCCGCCGGGAACGGATCGATCTGCGAAAATTACTGCGCCCGGCTGCTTTTGTGCCGGAACAGAAAATGATCGACGATTTGCTGCGCTTTTTCCAGAAAGAACGCACCCACATGGCCCTGGTAGTGGACGAATACGGCGGAATTGTGGGGCTGGTGACATTGGAAGACGTGATCGAAGAGATTGTCGGCGATATTAAAGATGAACACGACCGGGAGCCGCCCCTGTACCAAAAAATCGATCCGGATACCTACATTGTCGATGGGCGCATGTCCCTGGAAGAGATTAATGAGGAGCTGAAGCTCGACCTTCCTACCGAAGAGGGCGTGGAGACCATTAGCGGATTGATTCTGAGCCTGTTAGGCGCGCTGCCCAAAGAAAAAGAGACCGCTCAGCACGGGCGCTATCATTTTGTGGTGGAAAAAGTGGCTAAAAACCGCATCCTCAAAGTTCGGATCGAAAAAAGCAAACCGAACGTCAACGTGCGAGATCCGGCCTTCGAGTAGGGCGAGGGAGGATGCTGGATGCTGGATAAAGTAATTTGAGGTGAGCACAACAATTGTCAAGAAA
>CAZFVV010000167.1:0-10778 GCA_964522165.1 uncultured Calditrichaceae bacterium | reverse complement strand
TTTCCAGCAACGTTATGATAAATTTTACAAAAAATCAAATGTCAACACGTTCTAACGCATCCAGCAAATCATTCAGCATCTGCGCCGCCTCGCGGTCGCCCGCCGTTTCGCCCTGCGGCGCCGCCCGCTCCCACAGGTAGCTGGCCGCGGCTTCTAAGTTCGGCCACTCCGCTTCCAGGCGGGGGTAGGTTTTGTAATTTTTGTAGCCGCCGTAGCGTTTGGCATACTCCAGCCAGTATTTGGCAAAGCGCGTCCCGGTCTCAGCAGCGGTTTTGGCTTCGGCTAACAGCTCATCGCGCACGTACTGGCGGATGAGCGGGTGCAGGGAGTAGCGTTCTTCCCGGCCTCGCGGTTTACTAAGGAGAGGGCGTCTAAGCGCTCCAACACCACCTCCAGGGCGGTGCGGGAGAGGTCGGCGGTGGCCATCAGCGCCTCGAACGCGGCGGAGGGGAGAAAAAACGACAGCGCGCCCAGCGCCTTTATCTCGTTCTCGCCCAACTCTTTGCGCGCTTCCCGGTAGATGAACTGCTGCAGATCCGCTTCGCCCGCCGCGCCCTTGCGCAGCAGGGCCAGCGCCCGCTCCAGGGTGAGCGCCGGGCCGCGCACGCGCATCAACCCTAATACGTGTTTGAGCGCCAGGGGGGAGCCGCCGGTCTCGTCGAATAACAGCCGCCATCGAGCTTCCCCGGCGCGGCGCAGGGTTTCCGCCAACCGCGCGTCGCGCAGCATTTCATCCTCGATAATTGCCCGCCCGGTCTCCCAATCCAATTTATCCAATCGCAGCCACACCGCGCCTTCTCCGCCGCGCCGCCGGCTGGTAATGATCGCCTTGCAAGATTGCGGCAATTCGCGCAGGAAATCGGCCAGCGCCTCCTGCTCCGCTTTTTCCAGGGTTTCTAAGTTGTCATAAATCAGCAGGGCGGGTTTTTCGCGCAGGGCGCGGCGCTTTTCTTCCCCGGTTAATTGGGCAATTCCCGGCTGCCCCAGCCCCCGCGCGCTCTCGTTCAGGAATCCTTCCAGGGTGCGCACCGCGGCGTTCCGGGATTTGACCCCGCCCGGATCCAGCCGGCTCTGCTTGGCGCTGGCAAAAATGAAGGCCTCGAACTGCGATGCCTCTTAGCAGAGGTAGGCGACCTCCACGGCCAGGGCGGTCTTGCCAATCCCGCCGATCCCGTCGATGATGATTCCCCAGCCGCGGTCTTGCGGGCCGATGGCGCGCCGGCAGCGGGCGATCTCTTCTATGCGCCCGAAAAAGGGATCGCGGCGGGGCAGGGGGTCGGGGATCTTCGGCGGGGCGAGTTCCGCCAGGGTTTGCGGGGAAAGCGGCGGTTGTTTTTCCGCTTCCCGGTAGGAAAGCAGCAGCTTTTGCAAATGGTCGAGCAGGAGTCTCTCGAACGCTTCCGGGGTATCGTAGGACTGGTAGAGCCCGGGATGCGCGCCTTTCACGGCCTCGAACTCCGCGAAAAATGCTTTGACCTTTTTAAACTGGTCGGGGTCGAGTGTTTCCGGACTTACCGGGCGGGTGCAGCGGTAGATCATCATGCGCGGGCGGCGGTATTTTTCCCACAAGCGGTAGGCGGTCCAAAATTCTTCTTCGGTGCCGGAGAGGTATTGCTTCTGCGTCTGCGGATCCGCCCCGCCCGGCGGGGTTCCGAAGCGCTGCCACAGGATGCCGACGAACACGTCCCAGGTGTCCGGCTGCAATTGGTCGAAGATCGCCTGCTGCGGGCGGCCCATATCCGGCAGCGCTTTGCGCCAGTCCAGCGTCTCCAGCGCCACCCCGATAAAATCGGCCAGGGGCTTGAGCGCCGCCGCCGCGGTTTCCACTTTGGCGCGCTCCGCGGCCACGTCCGAGGGCGAGGCGATGAAGATGCGGAGTTTTTTAAGGGTTGGCTGAGATGGCATGGGGTTGCCTGAAGATTTAGCTGTTTTTTCCTTTTTTCTGTTTCCAGGCTACAACCTGGCTATGAATTTCTTCTATGCTCGCATTGCCCCAATATTCTGCGATTTCTTGTACTGTATCCCCTCTGCCGCGTTCGAGTAGCATAATAAACTGGGTGGCTTTCAGGATGCCCATCTGTTCTACTAACAATGTCCAACCCTCCCGGATAATGGAAGCTGCTTCGGTGTGCATTACGGTTGTTGCACTCATTAAAGCTCTCCTTTCTTCATTCTTTTGACAAAAAGGATCGGATTCATTGCAAAAAATTTTTCCTTTCGATACAATTTACTCAACTGCACATAGCATTTGGTTTGCTTTGCCCGCGTAACTTTTTTATCGCAAGAGAGAAAATAACCAGCTTTGCCTATAATCGCTGAAGCAACGTGCAAAGCATCGCGTGCTCGAAGGGCACAATCGTTTTGGATGCGTTTGCCAAGTTCCAAAACCTTTTCGAGTTACCAATACATTTGATACATAAACTCAGGTAATCTCTGATCCTGGCTCGTTTTTCTTCGATAAGGATATTATCCACTTCAAACACCAGAATATCGGAACAAATCAACACCAAATCTTTAGTTTCGACAGCTTGAATAATTTCAAGAAAAGCATTGGCTTCTTCTTGAATAGTGAATTGCGTTTGGTCGTCAAATGGGCGGGAATAGACATTCGTATCAAGGTAAATTGCTATTGATGGATTTGCCACTTGCCGCTCCTTGTAAACATATATCGACCGCAGTATTCGGCAGTAAATTAAATCCTCCCCGGGGAGAATGCAAGCCGGAAACCCGCCCGGCTCGACAAAAAACGCCTCCTCTACCGCCCGCCGCAGCCGCTCCATCCACCAATTCCGTCGCCCGCTCTCCAATATCGAAAAAATTAACCTGGAAACGCTTGGTTTCCCCACAATTTTCCGTAATTTCCCTGGCAATCGGTTAACAACGGCATGGTTTCAAAAACGGAGGCTTGAGCTATGGCGCGGCGCCTGTATCGCTTATGGTTTGTAAGTGTTTTCTGCCTGATCCTCAGCGCGGGAGCGCTGTTCCCGCAAACCCCGGATTCCGCCCGGCAGCAACCGGATTTCGAGAAGTGGAACGTGGCTGACCAGTACGGCCCTTGCGACACCGTGGAATTCACGGTGCGCGAGGGCACCTGGATGAACCTCGACGTCAGCCCGGACGGGAAGGAGATCGTCTTCGACCTGTTGGGCGATATTTACTCCCTGCCCATCGACGGCGGGGAGGCAAAGCTGCTCTCCGGCGGCCTGCCCTTCGAGGTGCAGCCGCGCTTCAGCCCCGACGGTAAAAAAATCAGTTTTACCAGCGACCGCGACGGGGGGGACAATATCTGGATGATGAACCGCGACGGCTCCGGCGCCCGGCTGGTTACGAAAGAGGATTTCCGGCTGCTCAACAACGCGGTCTGGACCCCCGGCGGCCAGTACCTGGTCGCCCGCAAGCATTTCACCAGCCGCCGCTCCCTCGGCGCGGGGGAAATGTGGATGTACCACCTCTCCGGCGGGGAGGGCTTGCAGCTTACCAAACGCAAAAACGACCAGCAGGACGCCGGGGAACCCTGCCTCTCGCCCGACGGCCGTTACCTCTTTTTCAGCGAAGACCTGAGCGGGGGGAGCACCTTTCAATATAATAAAGACCCCAACGGGCAGATTTACGTGATTCGCCGGTTAGATTTGCAAACCGGCAAGCTCATCAACTACCTCACCGTGCAGGGCGGGGCGGTGCGCCCGCAGGTCTCGCCGGACGGCAAATACCTCGCCTTTGTGCGGCGGGTGCGCGCCAAAACTGTGCTTTGCCTGCACGATTTTTCCAGCGGGGAGTCCTGGCCGCTGTTCGAGCGCCTGAACAAAGACCAGCAGGAGACCTGGGCGACCTTCGGGGTCTATCCCAACTACGCCTGGACCCCGGACGGCAAATCCATTGTGATCTGGGCGCAGGGGCAGATCTGGCGGATCGATATTCAAACCAGGGAAGCAACGCAAATCCCTTTTACCGCAAAGGTGCGCCAGACCGTGGCCAAAGCGCCGCGCTACCGCCAGGATATCGCCGTCGATGAATTCGAGGCGAAAATGATCCGCCACGCCGCCACCTCCCCGGATGGAAATTGGCTGGTGTTCAACGCCGCGGGGCGCCTCTGGAAAAAGAGGCTGCCGGATGGAAAGCCTTCGCGCTTGACAAAGGACAACCAACACTTCGAGTTCGAGCCGGCCTTCAGCGCCGACGGCCAGTGGGTGGCGTACACCACCTGGAGCGACACCGCCCTGGGATCGATCCGCAAAGTGCGCCTCAGCGGCGGCGAATCCTTGAAGCTTACCCCCCGCAAGGGGCACTATTTTTCGCCCCGCTTCTCTCCCGAGGGCGGAAAAATCGTGTACCGCCGCGAGGGGGGCGATTATATTCGCGGGTACGCGCACGGGGTGGAACCGGGCATTTACTGGATGGTCGCGGGCGGCGGGGCGGGAACGCTCATCAGCGAGGAGGGAACCGCCCCGCGCTTCGACAAAACCGGCGAGCGGGTCTATTTCTTCAGCGACGGCGAGGAGAAGAAGACCCTCCGGAGCGTGCGCCTCGACGGCGGCGACCCGCGCACCCATTTCACTTCCACTTACGCCACGGAGATCGCCCTCAGCCCCGATGAAAACTGGGCGGCCTTCCAGGAATTGTTCAACGTGTACGTCACTCCCTTTCCGAAAACCGGCGGGGCTATCGAATTGAGCGGCAAAAGCAAGGCGATCCCGCTGCGAAAAGTGAGCCGCGACGCCGGCAATTATCTGCACTGGTCCGGCGACAGCCGGAAGCTGCACTGGGTGATCGGGGCGCAATATTTTACCCGCGATCTGAAAGATTCCTTCTCCTTTGTGGAAGGGGCGCCGGATAGCCTGCCGCCCCCGGATTCCAGCGGCGTCTCCATCGGCTTGATGCTGAAAACTGATAAGCCAACCGGAAAGTTGGCCCTGGTTGGGGCGCGCATCATTACCATGAAAGGGGATGAAGTGATCGAAGACGGGGTGATCGTGCTGGAGCACAACCGCATTGCCGCCGTGGGAGCGCGGGGAGCGGTTGCGATTCCCGCGGACGCCAGGCAGATCGACCTGAACGGCAAGACCATCATGCCGGGAATGATCGACGTGCACGCCCACGCCGGGCATTTCAGCAACTACCTCACCGCGCAGCAGCACTGGCCCTATTTTGCCAACCTTGCCTACGGGGTCACTGCCATGCACGATCCCTCCGCCACCACGGAGATCGTCTTCAGCCAGGCGGAGATGGTGCGCGCCGGGGAGATGGTGGGCCCGCGGGTGTTTTCCACCGGCACGGTTCTCTACGGCGCGGAGGGCGATTTCAAGGCGGTGGTGAACGGTTTGGACGACGCCCGTTCCCATTTGCGGCGCATGAAGGCGGCAGGGGCGTTTTCGGTGAAGAGCTACAACCAGCCCCGCCGCAACCAGCGCCAGCAGGTAATGCAGGCGGCCCGGGAGCTGGAAATGATGGTCTATCCCGAGGGCGGGTCGTTCTTCTTCCATAATATGAGCATGATCCTCGACGGGCACACCGGCATCGAGCACAATATTCCCGTCGCCCCGCTGTATGAGGACGTGCTGAATCTCTGGGCCGGTAGCAGCACCGGCTACACTCCCACGCTAATCGTTTCCTACGGAACCCAATCCGGGGAACGCTACTGGTACCAGCATACCAACGTGTGGGAAAAGCAGCGGCTGCTGAATTTCACCCCTCGCTTCATCATCGACTCCCGCTCCCGCCGCCGGGATATGTCGCCGGATGATGAGTACGGGCATATCGAGCACGCCCGCGCCTGCAAGGCCCTGGCCGACAGGGGCGTGAGGGTGAATTTGGGCGCGCACGGGCAGTTGCAGGGCCTGGGCGCGCACTGGGAATTGTGGATGCTGGCGCAGGGCGGCATGTCCCCCCTAAAAGCGCTGCGCTGCGCCACTTACAACGGCGCATACTACTTAGGCATGGAGCATGAATTGGGTTCCCTGGAACCGGGCAAATTAGCGGATTTGATTGTTCTGGAGAAAAATCCTTTGGAAGATATTCGCAATAGCGAATCGATTCTCTACGTGATGAAAAACGGGCGGCTCTATGACGCCGAGACCCTGAACGAGATCGGCAACCATCCCAAACCGCGCCTGCCCTTTTACTGGGAAAATCCCCGCAGCAGCGACGCCGCGGTTTGGCGGGAGGGAGCGGGATTCGAGGAAGAGGGTTGTCGGTGTTATGCGCATCCGTAAAGGGAGATTTGTGTTTTGGTGTTATAGTGTTTTGGGAGAATCGCTTTCGCGCGCTAAAACAATATAACACCGTGTTCAACAACCTGTAAATTGTTGATTTCTTACAAGGATTTCACTATGTTTTCCATGCTGCAAATGCTGAAAAAATCGAAGCCCATGCTTCATAGGAGGACCTATGGCCGTTAAAACCAAACCGGGGCGTAAAGATCAGGACGCCGGGAGGACGCCGGTATTCGGGGATTTCTCGAAACTGCCCGAGAGCGTCACCCGCCGGCGCTTTAACGTAAACGAGTATTACCGCATGGCGGAGGTCGGCATCCTGGGGGAAGATGAGCGCCTGGAATTGATCGAGGGCGATATTATCGAGAAATATTCGCAGCCCATCGGACGAAGGCGGTTTACCGTGGAGGAATATTACCGGATGGCGGAAACGGGAATTCTCAGGGAAGATGAGCGGGTGGAACTGATCGAAGGGGAGATTATCCAAATGAGCCCGAAAGGAAGCCTTCATGCCGGATGTATCAAACGGCTTATCAAACTCTTAAATCGTTATATTGGCAAAGACATACTTCTCAGCGTTCAGGACCCGGTTAAGCTGGATGGTCTCTCCCATCCGGAACCGGATATCGCTTTACTCAAACACCGCAACGATTTCTATACCCAGGGCCATCCCACCCCTGCCGACGTGCTGCTGATCGTGGAAGTGGCAGATACCTCCGTTCAGCATGACCGCACTATCAAAGTGCCCCTCTACACCCGCTCCGGCATCCCGGAAGTGTGGCTGGTGGATCTCCCCGGCGAGGCCGTGGAAATCTATGCCCGGCCGGAGAAGGGGGAATATCAAACCCGGCTGACCCTGAAACGCGGGGAGAGCATCGTTTCCCTCACGATTAGCGGGCTGAGTTTCAGCGTTGAAAGCGTGCTGGGATAATTTGAGCCTCGCGAACTCTGCCGGGCGGATCGCGTAATACCGAATGCGCCCTGAAATCGTAACCGGGTAAGATATGATACGCATGAAAAACATCCTTTGGTCGGCGATCTTACTGATAGCTCTGCCGTTTGCCAACGCGGTTCTGCCCCAGGCGGCGCAAAGCGAGCTATCCGCCATTGGGGATACGGTAGCGGTCTCTTACCAGGAAGTTTACAGCCAGTTGAAGAACCTGGAACCCGATCCGGCTCAGGTGGCGGAAATCCACGGCCCGGTTACTCTCCGGCGCGACGTGGGCATTTTTACCCTCCAAAAAGGCATTCTCTACCTCTGCAAGCCGGTACAGGGGCGCATCTGTGCGGCGTTTTTTTCCGGAGAGGGCCAATTCTCTTTTACCCCTCCCACGGAGGTAGAAAAGGAGCAGCTCTACCGCTTTTATAAAACGAACACTTTAGAAGAGAAATTTACCGCCCTGTTCCTGGTGTTTGCGGACTCGACCCGGGAGGAGCTTGGCAAGCAATTGGCCTTCGCTGAAGGGAAAATCCCCGGGGAGGTGAAAGACCATCTGGGATACGCCTTGAAATACCTTCAGCAGGACCGCGGCAAGCGGTTTGATTACCGGGTGATGAAAACCATGTTGGATAACCAGGCCAACGGATTTTTTTACTCCCATTTCAGCCGCAACAAAACCGAGCCGCTCTTTTTCGAGATCAATCCCTTCAGCGATGAAGAGGTGCGTTTTATGCGCCGGCTGAAAGGCCCCTCGTTCTATTATTTCCCGGAGCTGATCAACCAGTTCCACCTACAAAGCGACTACGCCGCGGGCATCGAACGGCTGGAAGAAGACAAGAGTAACCTGAAAATTCGCAAATATACCATTGAGTGCAAGCTTGAGGGCAGCGAGCTGAAGTTCAGCGCGGCCACGGAAATCGACTTTCAGGCCCTGAAAGGCCCCCAAAACTGGCTGTTTTTCTTTTTGTTCGAAGAATTGGAGATGGATTCGATTTTTTGGGGCGACGGCCGCCGGGCCAGCTTCGTCAAAGAAAAGGACAGCCCTTTTTTGTGGGTCAAGTGCGTTCGCCCGATGCCGGCCGGCGAATCCGCCCAACTGAAATTTTACTACCGCGGTAAATTGATCGAGCGGCAGAACGACTGGTTTTATATCAAATCCCCCCGCCAATGGTATCCCAAAGACGACGCCAACCGGGGCTGGGCGGAATTCGACGTGACCTATCATTACCCGAAGAATTTTCAATTTGCCGCAGCCGGAAACCGGGTATTTTCGGAGACCCGCAGCGGTACGATGGTATCCCGCTGGGTATCGCCCCGCCCGATCTCCGACGCCTCTTTCAATATCGGTTTCTTCGAGGAGCATAAAATCGAGAATGATACCATCCCGCCGGTGACGGTTTACATGGCGGAAACCGGCCACCGGGAGCTGGCTCATCAACTGGCGCAGCAGGGAATCGGTTCGGGCACCGGAATGCTCCAAAAAGTCGCTAAAGACGTCGCCAACAGCGTTCAATTCTTCCAAAACAGCTTTGGCGCTGCGCCGGATACGCACTTCTACGCCACGGAAATCCCCTACCTGCACGGGGAGGCCTACCCGGGATTGATCACCTTGACCTGGCAGACCTTCCAGTTGGAAAGCGACGACGGCGACAACGAGATTTTCCGCGCCCACGAAACCGCTCACCAGTGGTGGGGAATCGGGGTGGATTTCAAGACCTACCACGACCAGTGGCTCAGCGAGGCGTTTGCGGAGTACTGCGGCTGGTGGTATTACCACGAAGTCGTAAAGAATAGGGATAAAAACGAAAAAAAATTCTACAAAATGCTGGAAAACCGGCGCAAAGAGATCACCGGCAACCGGGATTTCTTTTTCGGCAAGGGCAAGAAGGCGGGGCCGATCTGGCTGGGCTACCGCACCCTCAGCAGCGAGACCCCGGGCGATTATACCCTGGTCATCTATAAGAAAGGCGCCTGGCTGCTGCACATGCTGCGCTCCATGTATTTAGATTTGAACAGCATGGACGACGAGCGTTTTATGGCGCTGTTGGAGGGATTTTACCGGAAATATTATCGCCAGAAAGCCTCTACGGAAGATTTTCAAGCGTTTGCCGAGGAATTTATGGGCGAAGATCTGGACTGGTTTTTCAAGCAGTGGGTTTACGGAACGGACGTCCCAGAGTATAAATTCGCCTACACCATTCTTCCAGGGGAAGACGGGCAGTTCAAGGCGTTGGGCCGGGTGAGCCAGGCCGGGGTAGGGGAGGACTTCCGCATGCCGGTCATCATAGGAGTAGATTTCGGGGGGGACGAGATTGCGCCGGAAAGGGTGCTGGTGAGAGGCCCGCTGACGGAGCTCGAATTGGGGCCCTATCCCCGGAAACCCGAAAAATTGATTTTCAACCACTTGGAATCGGTATTGTGCGAGGTGAAATATGAGAAATGGAAATAATTTTTCCCGCGTTAGAGGCGGGTTTACAACATTTTGCGGTTTGCTGCTGGTCCCGGCGGCGCTGGCGGTTCTCCTGGCGGCCTGCTCCTCGCAGCGAATCGTTCCAGGCTCCGCCGAGGTTATTCTCGATGGCAAGTATGATATCGCCTTTCCCTACGGGGGGGACCGCAAGGCCCTGCAAAGCTTGCTGGAATCCATCCGGCTGCTGAATTCCAGCGTTTACTACGAGACGTTTACCTTCCCGGTAGAAGACCAGATCAAAAAGAAGGATATCCACCCGGAACTGTTCAAAGGAAAACGTTACCCCAAATCCATTTACAATGATTTTGCCGTGGGAACCGCCACGATCATCTATTACAAGGAGAACCGCATTGCCGTGCTGACCTGCGCCCACGTGGTGGATTTTGCCGATACCCTGTTTACTTACTATGAAATCGGCAGAACCGTTGACGAAAACATTGTCGCCACGGTGGCCATCAAAAAACGGCAGAGCAATTACGTTACGGATTTTCCCCAGGGCGACCAGTTCGAGATCCTGGCTCTCAACCGCTCTTTAGATATTGTGGTGCTGGGAAAGAAAATATTTGGCGAAATGGATAAAACCGTGCGGGTATTTCGCTACCCCTTAGGCAGGGCGCGGGAGTTGGACTGGGGAGCGCTGGCGTACGTGGTGGGCTTCCCTTCCGGGAAAAAAATGATCACTTCCGGGATCGTCAGCAGCCCGAACCGCAATCAAAACCACGATTTTCTCTTAGACGCGCTGTTCAACCGCGGGTTTAGCGGGGGGATCGTGCTGGCCATCCGCGACGGCCTGCCGAATTTCGAATTGGTGGGGATGGTAAACGCCGTGGCCGCGGACAGCGAGATTTTCCTGGTGCCCCGGGACGTTACCGATTTCTCGGAGCTGAATTTCAATATTCCTTACACCGGCGATATTTATGCCCGGCCTCATAAAAAGATCAATTACGGCATTTCCTACGGCATCTCCATCGAATCCATCGAAAAATTCCTGAAAGATAACCGCGAGAAGTTCGAGGCCGCGGGCTACCAGATCGAAGGTTTCTTCAAAACCGCAGCGTTTTAGCAGTACAGTGCCGGGGTGTTCAGGTGTTATAGTGTTCTGGTATTATTTCGACAATGTCACATTTCAGGTTTTACCGCAGAGAACGCGGAGTTCGCA
>CAZFVV010000166.1:0-10785 GCA_964522165.1 uncultured Calditrichaceae bacterium | reverse complement strand
TTCAGCCTGGCGGT
Source organism: uncultured Calditrichaceae bacterium (assembly GCA_964522165.1). Lineage (GTDB taxonomy): Bacteria > Calditrichota > Calditrichia > RBG-13-44-9 > J075 > JABWBP01. Next base: position 10,771 of record CAZFVV010000166.1, on the reverse strand, counting down.
GAATATCGAAGGCGGCGGCGCGGTGGCGCTCGCTCCGTCTGGCGGGGTTTATGACAGCTTAGAAGTCGTCACCCTGACGGCCACGCCGGATTCCGGGTGGGTGTTTGCGGGCTGGAGCGGCGACTTGAGCGGGTTAGCCAATCCCGATTCGCTGCTGATGGATGCCAACAAGTCGGTAACTGCGACCTTCACGCGGCAATTCAGCCTGGGCGTGAACGTGCAGGGCGGCGGAATAGTGGCGCTCGATCCTTCAGGCGGGGTGTACGACAGCCTGCAAGTGGTGAGACTGACCGCGACGCCGGATTCCGGTTGGGTATTTGCCGGTTGGAGCGGCGACTTGAGCGGTTCGGCCAACCCCGATTCGCTGCTGATGGATGCTAACAAGTCGGTAACCGCGACCTTCGAAGAATTGCCGCCGTTGGTGGTGCGGGCAAAGATATTTCTGGAAGGGGCTTATCACGGCGGCAGCATGAATACCATCCTGAACGATATTGGGTGGCTGCCGCTCAGCCAGCCCTATAATCATTCCCCCTGGAATTATGCCGGTGGAGAAACTGTCGATAGCCTCCCGGCCGCGGTAGTGGATTGGGTGTTGGTAGGCTTGCGCATTTCCCCGGAAATGAGCGACGAAGCTGCTCGCGCTGCCTTTCTCGCCAGCGATGGAACTCTCCTGGATACCAATGGCGTCGCCGGGGTAGCGTTTGAAGGAGTAGGTTACGGCGATTATTACATTGTGGTTTACCACCGCAACCACCTGGCGGTAATGAGCGCGGCGGCGCAATCGTTAAGCAGCGCCAGCAGCGAGTATGATTTTACCATTTCCCTTGGCCGGGCTTACGGAACTAACCCCATGAAAGAATTGGGTACCGGCGCTTACGGAATGTTCTGTGGAGACGGCAACGCCGACGGCGTGGTGAATGAAGCGGACAAGGAAAGCGTCTGGCGGGCAGAAAACGGAACTTCCTGGTCATACGGCAAATTCGGGGATTTCAACCTGGACGGCGGCATCGACGTGTTAGATTTGAATTACTGCTGGCGGGCGAATGTTGGGGCCACGAGCGGGGTTCCGGGCATAACCGCGGCCAAAGGCTTCCCCGGTCGCCCGGCGCCGGTGGAGAAATCGTCGAAAATGATGCAAAAATCTTCGGGTGAGAAAAACTGAAGGGATTCAGCGGATATCTTCGATGTACTGCCGGAAGGTCTCGAAATCCGCTTCCCCGAGGTGAAAAACTTGCTGGTTGCCCTCCCGGTCGTACAGCACCGTTACCGGCAAGGCCCCGCTCCACTTCGGGTTGATAGATTTGATGAACGTCTGATCGTCGGCGAAATTGCGCACGTAGTTTTTGAAATTGGCGTTCTGTTCTTGGAGGAAGGGGACGATTTTGGAAGCGATTTCATCGGGATAATCGGCGCTGATGCCGATAATCTCCACCTCGCTGTCGCGGTAGGCGTCTGCTAATTTCACCAGCGCCGGAAACTCTTCCCGGCAGGGCACGCACCAGGTGGCCCATACGTTCACGAACAGGATTTTCCCGTTGCGCTCTCGGATCAACTGTTGAAAGCCCTGCTCATCAAGGGTTTCAACAGTTGGAATGGCACGGTCGCCGCAGCCGGCGGCGACCATTGCCAAAAAGGGTAAAAGAGATTTAACAAGAAGACGCCGCAGCATTATTTCACCCGCTTAATGCTGCATCCGAATGCTTTCGTATCCGCATCCGTAATGGCTTTCCCGCCTAAGAATTCATCCAGGGCTTTGCGCAGGTCCTGTTTCTTGATTTGCGCCGGGCGCTGGGAGTCATCGATCCGGCCATGATAGACCACTTTCATCTCTTTGTTTATCAAAAAAACTTCCGGGGTTACGGTAGCGCCAAACTGGTCGGCGATCACGTTGTTGGGGTCCTTAAGAATGGTAAAAGTCAGCCCGTTTTCTTTGGCATGGCCGGCGACTTCTTCTACCGATTCCTGCTTGTTGGGATTAATCCCTAAAAAGACCACGTTCTTCGCGGAATATTCCTTGTGCAGCGCCTCCATGCGCTCGTTGTAGGCGTTGGATACCGGGCACTGGGTCGCTACAAAAAGGATCACTATCGCAGCCTTCTCTTTGTAATCGGAGAGTTTGTGTTCTTTGCCGGTGTAGTCTTTCAGGGCGAAATCTTTAACCTGCGCCCCCGGGGCCAGGGCTTCCTGCGCGCTCGCAGTTGCAAAAAATCCGCTTATCATCAGCGCCATCATCCATTTTACCATTTGCATTGCCACTCCTTTCATTATGATTTAACCACATACTACATATATCGTCCGCTATTGTCAACAATTTAGTTGCCCTGTTTACGATGCAAATGCGCAGGGGTTCCGGGGTGCGGCTGCGCAAGTGTTCTGGTTTTATCGTGTTCGAGTTGCCAGGACACTAAAACACCTCAGCCGTCTTCCCCGGTAATCAGCCGGGCGCCGCGTTTGCGGGTGAAGTAGTTCGCCGCCCACTGTACCAGCACTAACAACCGGTTATCGTATTCGATCAAATAGGCAATGTGCACGAACACCCAGAGCAGCCAGGCCGGCCAGCCGGAGAATCTCACAAATCCGAAATCCGCCACCGCGGCGTTGCGCCCGATCACCGCTAAGTTTCCCTTGTCGAAGTAGCGGAAAGGTTTCATCTTTTTGCCGCGCAGCCGCCGGTAGATCAGCCGGGCCACGTAGCGCCCCTGCTGCATGGCTACCGGGGCAATGCCGGGCAGCGGTTTACCGTCCTGGCCCCGGGAGGGTGAATGAGCATAATTGGCCAGGTCGCCGATGACGAAAATATTGGGGAAGCCGGGCACGCTGAGGTCCGGCTCGACCAAAATTCTTCCGGCGTTATCTAACCGCGCCGCGGTTTTTTCCGCCAGCGCTGCGGATAAGCCCGCAGTCTTGACCCCCGCCGCCCATAAAATGGTGTGCGCGGGGATTTCCCAAACCTTTTCCCCGCTCTTCACCCGCACCAATCCTGCTTCTACTTGCGTCACCAGGGCATGGGTCTGGATGGTAACGCCCAATCTCTCTAAGGCTTGCCTGGCTTTGCGGGACAGAGCGGGAGGATACGAGAGCAACAGGCGATCCGCGCCTTCCAGGAGAACAATTTGCGCTTCCCGGGGATCGATTTGCCGGAAATCGTTCTTCAGGGTGAAGTGCGCCAGCTCCCCCAACGCCCCCGCTAACTCTACCCCGGTCGGACCGCCCCCGATCACCACGAAGGTCATCAACGCCCGGCGTTTTTGCGGGTCGGTTTCCCGCTCGGCTTTTTCAAATGCTTCAAAAATCCGCTGCCGGATTTGCAAGGCGTCCTCAATCGTCTTCAAACCCGGCGCATTGGCTTCCCATTGGTCGTTCCCGAAATAGTGATGCCGCGTCCCGGTGGCCAGGATGAGGGTATCGTAGGGAAAGGCTTCCCCATCGGCATAAACGATTTGCCGTCCCGGGTCGATATCCGTTACCGTTCCTTTGATCACCCGGGTGTTTTTCTGCCGTTTCAACACCGCCCGCAGGGGGGAGGCGATGTCGCCGGGGGATAGTCCCCCGGTGGCGACCTGGTAGAGCAGGGGCTGGAAGAGATGGAAATTGCGTTTGTCGATCAGGGTAAGCGCGACCGGCTTTTTCCCTAACTTCCGGGCCGCGTATAATCCTCCGAACCCGCCTCCCACGATTACCACCCGGTGGTTTTTTTGCCGCTCTACTGGTGGATGGATGGGATTCAAGGTAGCACTCCTTCAAGGTTTTTACGGGATTGCGTCAAATGAAACGTGAAGCGTGAAACGTGAAACGTGAAGCGTAACTCGTGATAAGTATTCCGTATTCCGTTACGCATTACGCATCACGTTTCACGCATCACACATCACGCATCACGTTTCACGATGCCTTCCCCCGCCCGAATCTCCTTCGCAAAGGACAAATATAAAACAGCGTGGCATTTTTTTCCCACGATTTGTTATATTTCTCGCCTCAATGTCATTAATCCAGGAGGAATCGCGTGCAAAATTTATCAATTTTTCGCGGATCGGTGTTGGCGATCCTGTTGATGTTTCTATTAGAAAGCCACCTGGCGGTGGCGCAAAACGGAGGGAAAACGGTGATGCAAATTAGCGAATGGCTGCAAGCCGGGCCGCTGGAGATGCCGCTGCCGGCGTTTCATAAAGACGCATTCAGCCTCAAGGATTTGTTGAAGTTCGAGCCGGCGGAGGTGGAAAAATGGCGTCCCGCTGCCGGGGCGGCGCTGGCCTGGGATCACCGCACCCGCCTGAACTGGGCGCCCGTCGCCGCTTCGGAAAAGGGGCTTGAGATCGGGCGAGATTCCGGCCAGAAAAATCCCCAAATCTACTACCTGGCCGCTTACCTGGATGCGAAACGCTGGCTGAAAACGGAATTGCAGGTGCGCTGCGCCCATCCTTTGAAAGCCTACCTGGACGGAGAAAACCTGGCCGCCAAAGAATCTTCCGACACCTCGGAAGTGAAAGATCTGAAGCAGGCGCTCAAACTGCCCACCGGAAAGCACCTCCTGTTGTTAAAAGTGCTGATCGATCCGGCAAACCCTGCTCCCGCGCTGCTGGAAGCCTCCCTGGCCATCGACGAGAAATTCGGGGAAGCCCCCCTGGCGCTCGATACCTCTCCCCAACAAATTATGAGTATTTCGCTGTTGTTGGATGGGCCGAAAGTGTCCGGGGTCTCCATCTCCCCTGACGGCGAGCTGGCCACGATGACGATTTCCGAAATCCAGCGTTCCGAAGGGAAGAGCAAATCCTGGCTGGAGTTGCGCCGGGTAAAAGACGGAAGCCTGATGCAAACCTACAGGGGAAGCACCGCTTTGAGCGCGGTTAGCTGGGCCCCGGTGGGAAAACGATTTGCCTATCTGGAGCGCAACGGCGACCAAACTACCTTGTGGGTGGCCGACCTGGAAACCGGAACCACTATCGATTTGCTGCGGGAGGTCAAAGATTTCGGCGGTTTTTCCTGGTCGCCGGAGGGGAATTTCATTGTCTATAGCGTCAGCGAAAAGCCGGAAGAGGACAAACGGGGGGTGAAGCGCTTAGAAAGCCCCCGCGACCGCTGGCCGGATTTCCGCACCAGGAGCTTTCTCTACCGGGTCAGCTATCCCGAAGCGGCCCGGCAGCGCCTGACCGCGGGGAAGTTGGCCACTTCCCTGGCCGCCGTCAGCCCCGACGGCAGCAGGCTGCTGTTTACCACTTATACCGACAATTTCGCAGACCGCCCCTTCATAAAAACCACCCTTTCCCTGCTGAATTTAACCGATCTTTCCGTGGATACCCTGTGGGAAGGCGGCTGGCTCAATTCCGCGCAGTGGTCGCCGGACGGGAAGCAATTGCTGCTCACCGGGGGGCCTTCCCTGTTCGGAGAGGCGGGCAAGAACGTTCCCGAGGGCGTCATTCCCAATGATTATGACACCCAGGCTTATTTGTTCGACCTGGCGACCCGCAAGGCCGCCCCGCTCACCCGCGACTTCGATCCCTCGATCAATGACGCAGTATGGGATAAATCCGGGGAGAATATTTATTTCGAGGCCCTGGACCGGGAGTACGTGCGCCTGTTCCGCTATTCATTGAAAGATAAGAAATTCCAGGCGCTGGATACCGGGGTGGAGGTGCTCAACACCTTCGCTATAGCAAAAGAGCAGCCCCTGGCGGTGTATTACGGATCGTCTTCCAATATCCCCCCGAAAGCGTACCTCATCGATCTGAAGAAGAATCAGCGCCGCCTGCTTTCCGATCCGGGCCAGAAAGATTTTGAGGGCGTGGAGTTCGGGAAACTGGAGCGGTTCACGTTTGCCAATGAACAGGGCGTGGAGATCGACGGCCGGGTGTATTACCCGCCCAATTTCGATCCCGCCCGAAAGTATCCCGCCATCGTTTACTACTACGGGGGAACTTCCCCGGTCACCCGCGATTTCGGGGGCCGCTATCCCATGGAACTTTTTACCGCCCAGGGTTACGTAGTGTACGTGCTGCAGCCCGGCGGCGCAACCGGCTACGGGCAGGCCTTTTCCGCGCTGCACGTAAACAACTGGGGCAAGACCGTGGCCGACGAGATCATTTTAGGAACGAAAAAATTTTTAGAAACGCATCCGTTTGTGGATGAAAAACTGGTGGGCTGCATCGGCGCGTCCTACGGCGGGTTTATGACCCTGCTGCTGCTCACCAAAACCGATATGTTCGCCGCGGGCATCTCCCACGCCGGCATCAGCGACCTTAGCAGTTACTGGGGCGAGGGTTTCTGGGGCTATCTCTACAACGAGGTGGCCGCGGCCCACAGCTTCCCCTGGAACCGGCGGGATATTTACGTGGATCAAAGCCCGCTCTTCCACGCCGACAAGGTGAACACGCCCTTGCTGCTGCTGCACGGCTACTCCGACACCAACGTGCCGCGCGGAGAGAGCGACCAGTTCTACCTCGCTTTGAAATTATTGGGCAAGGAGGTGGAGTACGTGCAGGTCGCCGACCAGGACCACTGGGTGCTGGACTACAAAAAACGCATCGTCTGGCAGCAGACCATCCTGGCCTGGTTCGATAAATGGCTGAAGGGGCAGGCGGAGTGGTGGGAAGATTTGTATTCGGAGGAAAAAGGAAAGGGGAATTGAGTGTTCAAGTGTTTTGGTGGTAACGATGAGAGGAATCATAACCCGCAACTCAAAACTCAAAACCCGCAACTCAAAACTCGAAGCTATAGCATTAAAACACCCGAACCCAGCCGTTACTTCCCCAACACCAAAAACCCCTCCTCCAGGGAGACGGTTTTGAAAGGCACACTCTTCAGGGGAATCCGGGAAGGCACGATTTGATTGATCCCCGGCATGTCCAGGAAGGTTTTCAGGGGATAACTTATTTTCCCGATTTGAATGGTGGAACTGTCATCGAATCCCAACTGCTCTTCTTTGGCCACCGGGGCGCCGGATACCTTCATGTATAATTCGGAATTGGAGCTGGAGGCAAGCTGGGTGAGCAGGGTTTGCGCCAGGCGAGCCTGGGAGGGAAGCTGCTCCCAGGGAATTTTATTCACGTCCACGATCATTTCCAGGTCGATTTTCTCCGTCCCGATGCTGCTCTTGACCGCCTTCAGGAAATCCGCGTTCTGCCCCGGCATCATTTGCGCGATGGAGAGGGCGACGATCTGATCCAACTCCCCCGCGGATATTTTCACCGGCTCGTTGCCGCTCAGCTCCCGGGAAATGCGATCCACGGTTTTGTTGCCCTGGGGATTCGAGGTTTTAGGCGGCTGCACCCGGGTTTTGGCGGCCGGCGGGGAATCGGGCTGCTTTTGGGTTGTGGCCGGAGGAGGGGCATCGGGAGGCGTAACCGGGCCTTCCGGGTAGGCATCTTCGGGCAGGGAACCATTTTCCAGCGGGATTTCGGGTTCACCAACCAGGGTGTCGGATTGGGTATATTCACCCTGCTCATACCAATCCGGCAGGTAGTTGAAACGGCTGGCGAAGTAAAAATATCCTGCAACGGCGATGAGGAGAAGCGCCAGGAGCGCAATCAATACTTTTTTCATACGTCTTTTCGCTTCAATGCTTTGTTGATCTATTCTTCAAACACGCTCTAAAAAGTTCAATATAATATTTGATTGGTGAAAAAGTTGCAGGAAATTAAATTTGAGCACTTGAGAATTTAAAAAGCGGCGGAGAGCGTGCGTATGAGATCTTTGCGAGTGGTTTTGTGGATAATTTCTTTGGGACTTCTGTTTGCCATGAACGGCCAGGCGAATTACACGTTTTTGGGGCATCTGCTCAAATACCAGCGAATCGAATCGGGCATCCTGCTGCATTGCGAGGGCGACGTGCGCCTGGAAATCCGCTTTCTGAAGCCGGAAATGTTCCGGGTAACCCTTATCCGGCCGGAGGACCGGGAGCCATTGTTAGAATACCCGCTCGCAAAAACCGCTTGGGAAGAGGTCGATCTCCAATTCAAGGAAGAAAATTTGCATTTGATCCTTGCTTCCAAAGAGATCGACCTCATCATCCACAAGTACCCCTGTCGCCTCACCGTGCTGGATAAACAGGGAACCGTCATCAATAAAGACGATCCCGGCTTAGGCGTCGGCTGGGAAGGCAACGAGGTGCGCTGCTGGAAATCCCTCGCCCCCGGGGAGCGCTTCTTCGGGTTAGGGGAAAAAACCGGCGACGTGAACAAGCGCGGGCGGGAGTGGGTGATGTGGAACAGCGACATTCCCGGCTACAACCACGAGACCGACCCGATCTACCAGAGCATCCCTTTCTACATCGGCTTGCAGCAGAACAAAGCCTATGGCATCTTTTTCAACAACAGCTACCGCTCGGTATTCAACATGGGCGCGGGAAACCGCCGCTACGCCTCGTTTGCCGCGGACGGGGGCAGTCTGGACTATTTTTTCATCTACGGGCCGCAAATCAGCCGGGTGGTTTCTACCTACACGGAATTGACCGGGCGGATCACCCTGCCGCCGCTGTGGGGGTTAGGCTATCAGCAGTGCCGCTGGAGCTATTTTCCAGAATCCGAGGTGCTGAACCTGGCGCGAACCTTCCGGGAGAAGCAAATCCCCGCGGACGTGATCTACTTAGATATTCATTACATGGACGGCTACCGGGTGTTTACCTGGGATAAAACCCGCTTCCCGGATCCCCCGGGAATGCTGCGCAAGCTGCGGGAGATGGGTTTCAAAGTGGTAACTATCATCGACCCGGGGGTGAAGGCGGATACGAATTACGCTGTGGCGCAGGAGGGGCTAAGCGGGAACCATTTCATCAGCTATCCCGACGGCGAGGTCTATGTCGGGGAAGTGTGGCCGGGCCCCTCTTACTTTCCCGATTTCAGCAGCCCGGAGACCCGCCGCTGGTGGGGGCAGAAGTTAGCCGGCCTGCTGGATACCGGCGTCGCCGGTTTTTGGAACGACATGAACGAGCCGGCGGTGTGGGGGCGGGCGTTTCCCCTGGAAGCGGTAATGGATGACGGGGGGCGTTATGCCAGCCAGAAAAAAATGCACAATCTCTACGGTTTTTTGATGAGCCAGGCCGCTTATGAAGCCTTCCGCACCCATCGCCCCAACCGGCGCCCGTTTTTGGTCACCCGGGCGGGATTTGCCGGGGAGCAGCGCTTCACCGCGGTGTGGACCGGCGATAACGTGGCTTCGGAAGAGCACTTAGAATTAGGCATCCGTATGATGTTGGGGCTGGGGCTTTCCGGGGTGCCCTTTGTAGGCACCGACGTGGGCGGGTTTATCGGCGCGCCCTCGCCGGAATTGTTTGCCCGCTGGATTCAGGTGGGGGTGTTTTCGCCCTTCTTCCGCGCCCACACCCACTATAACTCCCGCGACCAGGAGCCCTGGTCCTTCGGCGAAGAGGTAGAGGAGATCAGCCGCAAGTTCATCTCCCTGCGCTACCGCTTGCTGCCTTACCTCTACACCCTGATGTGGGAAGCTGCGGAATCCGGCAGCCCGGCGCTGCGCCCGCTGTTCTGGTATTTCCAGGAGGACCCCATGGTGTACGATCACGCCTATCAGCAGCAGTTCTTTTTCGGGGAAAAGCTGCTGGTAGCCCCGGTCACCCGGGAGCGGGAATACCTGAAAAAAGTGTATTTGCCGGAGGGCAAATGGCTGGATATGAACACCGAAACCGTTTACCAGGGCCCCGGCGCGTTCGTGGTGGAAGCGCCGCTGGATCGCGTTCCCATGTTCCTGCGCGAGGGGGGAATCCTGCCCATGCAGGAAGCCATGCAATACCTGGGCGAAAAAACCGCTAATTCCCTGCTCTTGGAAGTATTCTGCACCAAAAAATACGCCAACCTGCTCCATTACGAGGACGACGGGGAGACCTTCGACTACACCCGCGGCAAATACCGCCTCACCCAGTTCGAATATTTAAAAGAAAGAGACCATTGGAGCTTCAGCAAAAGCCGGGTGTATGACGAATGGGGTGGGGGAGAGCGGTTTTTGGAAATCCGTTTCCACGCCGTGGCCAAAGAGCCGGATCGGATCACCCTGGGCGGCAGCCCGCTGGAGAAAATCGCCGCCGCCGAAACGCAGCGCCCCGGCTATTTTTACGATTCCGCCGGCAAAATTTTGACGGTTCGTTTTGTGGAGGCGGGGAAGGAACAATCGTTGAAAATAAAACCGTAGGGGCGATTCGCGAATCGCCCCTACGGTGCGTTTTACCATTATATAAATCCCGGAATATCGCGGTATCCTTGCCAGAAAAATCATCTCAGCGCAGCAGCACCATCTTGCGCGCCTGAACAAAATCCCCCGCAACCAGGCGGTAGAAGTACACCCCGCTGGCGACCGCTTCGCCGCCGGCGTTGCGCCCATCCCACGCAATCGTGAATCTCCCCGGCTGCATGGGCTGGTCGAGCAGGGTGCGCACCCGCCGGCCGGAAACATCATATATTTCCAATCTCACATTCCTTCGTAGGGCGATAGAAAATTCAATGGTTGTAGAGGGATTGAAAGGATTGGGATAATTCTGATCCAGCTGGAAATTTTGAATTATACCGGTAAAGTCTCCGTCTTCGATTCCCACTAAATACTGAAAATTTTCCCGGTAATACCCACGAATCGTATTTGCGTTGGCAATAAGTTCGTTCAGGCTATTGCCCATCACAATTCCCACCGCCACCTGCTGGGAGTCCCCCGGAACCGAGGGAAAATACCCGCTCCCGAAAATGAAATCGCCATCGACATTTTGCTGCGGGACGTTGAAAAATCCCGGCCGGTTTGCCTGCCATAATCCCAAATCATCGCGCAGCTTGATCACGTTAAA
>CAZFVV010000165.1:0-11046 GCA_964522165.1 uncultured Calditrichaceae bacterium | reverse complement strand
CGGGTGAAATTCAAAAAAGCGGCCCGCGGCGGGGAGGATTACAACAACCAGCCCCGCTATGAATTGGCGGCGTACCGCCTGCAAAAACTCTTCCTGGAGGCGCATGAATACGTGGTTCCCCCCACCGCCGGGCGCGGTTTTCCGTTAGAGGATTACCGGAAAATCGAAGACAACGCTCAGCCCACTTTCAAAAATACTTCCGCGGTATATTGCCTGCTGCAATATTGGCTGGAGAATGTCAGCAGCAAACCGGTTTTCGATGCGCAGCGCTTCGATTCCGACTCCCTTTACGCCCGGCACATCGGCAATTTGAATATTTTTACCTACCTGATCCGCCACAGCGACTCCAACGTGGGCAATTTCCTGATTTCTTCGGATTCGGCGAATCCCCGGGTCTTCGCCGTGGACAATGAAATGGCCTTCGGCAATATTACCAGCGAGCGCGGCTACGAGTGGCGCAGCCTGGTGGTCAAGCGCTTTCCGCGAAAGAGCGTGGAGCGCTTGCGGAAAATCAGCGTGGAGGATTTGACCCGCGCCCTGGGAGTGGTGGCGCAGTATGAGATTCGCGAGGGGCAACTGATACCGGAGGAGCCGGGGGACAATCTCGATGAGAACGCCGGGGTGCGCCAGTCCGGTCGGGCCATTCAACTCGGATTGACCGCCAAAGAGATCAAAGGGGTGTACGAACGTTTAGGGGAGTTTCTGCGAATGGCAGATGCCGGAAAAGTGGAAGTTTATTAGTACTCCCCGGCAGAGAAAGTCCGTCGATCTTCGTGCCGTATCCCGGCAAATCCGGGATCGGCATGCAAATGGGTTGCGAAGTTGAACTTCGCAACCAGTAGCCTGGCGGCGGACTAACTCTGCCGCGATGTATTAGAGTGAATGCGGAGTTATACTCCAGGTTAAATTTGCAGGAAGTGGCGGGTATATTCCCAAATCGTTTCCACTTCCCCAATCATCTGGTGGTCGGCGTTTAGCAGCACCAGCCGGGCGGAGGGATGGGTTTGCAGATACTCCACGCTCAATCGGTAATCCACCGCTTCATCATTGACGCCGTGTATTAGCAGGGCGGGAAGCTGCCGCCGCAATTCCAGTCGGTCATACTGTTGAGCGTCTTCCAGAATATGGTAGTGCAGGCGCCGGTGCTCCCGGTAGGCGTGGTGATATACTTGCAGGTAGCCTTCCTCTCTCCATCTCTGCAACATCGTTTTATCCATACGGGCCAGGTAGCGGGTAGCAAATTGAAACGCCGGCGCGATCAGCGCCATTTGCTTTACTTGCTGATTTTCTTCCGCAAATAACGCCGCTAAATATCCGCCCATGCTGGAGCCCAGCAGGGTTAATTCGCCGGGAAGAGACTCCGCCAGCTCCCCGATGATGTTTAGCTGGCCGCCCAGGGTCAGGCGCTCGAAATCGCCGCCGTTCAAATCCGGGGTGTGCAACGTCAATCCTGCTTCGGCGAACCTTTCCCGCAAATAGGATCCCTTGTAAGAATTCTCCCCGGAGAGGAAGCCGTGGAGGTAAATGTAGTGCATTTTTTCCATAGATTTGTATGAACACCCGATCCGCGGATATTGTGAATTGGCGGCAGCAGTAGCAGTGGCAATCGCCGTTTTTCCAGACACTGCTACTACCCCTGCCCCCGAAGTTAGGCCTTCCACACCGTAAAGGGCACAATCTTCTCAAAAAACGAATCCCCGCCGTGGCGGTAGCCGCCCTCGGCTTCCACGAACCCGTGATCCGCAGTCAACACCAGGGTAACTTCCGGCGGGATGGCCTGCAACACCGGCCCCATCAGGGCTTTCATGCGGGTTTTCATCACTTCTAACATGGCTCCTAACGGCTCTTTGCGTTCGTGCAGCAGGGTATCCACAATCGTCGTATTCAAAATTAGCAACCCATCGACGTTGCGCGCCAGGCGGAGCACTTCTTCCCGCCGGGAGGGGTCCTCCGAGACGGTTTCCATGCTCCAGGCCAGCACCCGGGTGATATCCGCCAGGTTTTCGATCAACAGCTTGCGGTTTTTTTCCGTGGTGGTGGGGCTGGCAGTTTCCATGGCGCCGTAAAAATGCGGGGAGTGCCGCGGAAGTATTCTGGCGAACAAGGGCTGCAAAATTTCCCACACGTCCCAACGCATCGCGTCTATAATGAGCAAAATAACCGGGCGATTCCCCTCGGCGATGATCTCTCCCAACCGTTTGGGAAAATTGTAAACGTCGAAAAACGGCAGGCGAATCTCCCGCCGGGGAATATTTTTGAGGGGGAAATAAAGTTGCTGCATCACTGCTTCCGCCCGCTCCCGGAGCAAATGAAACCGTTCCGCCGGGAGGAGTTGCAGCCCCTGGTTCCCTTCCTCCAGGAAATTCAAGAGCAGGGGAATTTTCCACCCGGAATCCAGGTAGAAGGCAACCGGGTTCGCGCCGCTCTCGTCGGCGCCGGCCAGTTGCAGCATCGCCAGGTAACGCTCCAGAAAGCGCAGGTGCGCCCAGCTATTGAAGCGGGCGTGTTTGCGAAGCGCTTCCGGGAAAACAGCGAGGGATTCCGGGAGAGACTCGGTGGGGGCGACGCGGGAAATTGACAATTGCGCGGCCTTACGGGACAACCCTTCTAACATATTCTCCCGGGAGATGAAGCGCAGCAAATCCTGCGCGGTGCGGCCGCCCGGTTGAACCAACTTTTCCAATTGCGAGGGAAGATTGCTACGCTCCCAATAGAGCAAAAAGCGCTCCCAATCGCCCGCGGCCATGCGCTCCCGGGCGACAGCGTCTAACAACACGAAATCTACTTGCTGGATGCGGTACTTATTCTTGATCCACTCCAGCCATGGCGGCGTTTCGTGCTGGCTGGCCCACACCAACAGCCAAAACGCCTCGAAAAAACGCGCGCCCTCCTCGCGGATAAAAAAGCGCACCCCCTGGTAGCTGCGCAAATCGAAATCGGGAGATTCCTGCTCCGCCAGAATTTGAACGTGGGTCTCCTCGCTGAGGGTTTCGCCTTCGCTCAACCAGCGCCGGAAGATATCCTGCACCTCGCGCACGGTTTTCTGCTTTCCGGCCAGCTGCGCGGTCAATTTTTTGATGGAGCGCTGCAGCACCAGCACCTTGCCGCGAATTCCTTCGTTGATGGCCTCGATGGCTGCTTCGCTGGCAACCCCGGCCAGTTTTCCCATTTGCGTTTCCGTTTTATCGAGCGGGAAGTTTAGCAGCTCCGAAAGCTGCCGGGCCGGCTCCACTTTTCCGACCCGTTTTAAATTGCTCTCGTACTCCTCCACGGCCCAGCGGAAGGTGGTTTGCAATTGCCCCAGCACCGCCCGGATTCCTTCCACCGCCATGCTTACGATCTCTTCGATTCCGGCTTCCGGCGATTTTTGGCCGGGGATGAACCCGCACTCGCAGAGGGGAACCGCGGCCAGTTGCGCTTCCGGGCGGCGCCGGCAGGGTCGCGGCAACTGCCCGATTTTTTCCTGCACGCTAATCCAATCCGGCTCGAAAACCACCGTTTCCAACTGGTGGAAACGCCTTAGTACCTGAACGGCGGGAGCGGCGGCGAGGTTCTCGGCCATTTCGAATACCGCGTCGCTGTAGTAGGTTTTGTGAGCTTCGCAATATTGCCGGGTGTATTCGGTGCGGAATTGATAAAATTTTTCGGTGAATTGCTGAACGCTTTCTTCGCTCAGCAGCAGCGAACCGCTCATTTCCGAGTACAAATTTTCCAGGGCTTGCAGCATTTGCCCCACTGGAGACGTCCCCGCCGCCGCGTCCGCGCCGGACGTGGCCTCGCCGGAAAATCGCGCCGCGATGGTCTTCAAATGCGGATTTTTCAAATACACGTAAATCTGGTTCAATTCTACGAAACGGCTTTCCAGGAGGCGGGTGATCATCTTCAGCTTCTGCACCGTCTCGGAAAACTGCTGCAAACCCGCCGGGCGAAGCTCCCCGGCCAGTTTTTCCAGCCCTTCTCTGGCCGGGTAGGAAACCCGGACGGCCTCTTCAAACTCGCTCAAGAGGGAAATATCCGGCGCCTGCGCTTGAACCAGGGCCGGGTAAGCAGGATAAGCCTGGTAGCGCTCCGCCACCGCCTGCCACTGCCCTTGCAGCGCATGAAGGTCTTCCCGAAATCCCTTGAGTTTTCGCCAGACTTGTTCCTGGGCGCTGGCGGAAAAGTGGGCGGGAATTTCCCGGAATTCCGGAAGCTGCAACAGCGGCAGCAAGGAGCGCTGGATTTCCTCCGAAATCAGCTTCCCCTGGCCCACCGCGTCGATGGAACCGTCGCTAAGTTGGGCAATGGTGCGCAGCGGCGCCACGTTGCCGGATTGAAATGCCGCCAATTTCCCGGAAGTTAGCAGCGCCCCCAGCAGCAGTGAGAACTGCGCTTTGGAAATTCCCCAGGGGCCTTTGCGCATCTCCCAGTAAAGATTATAGGGATTGACCGGTTGATCCCCGGCGCAGAGCGACAGCAAATCCCCTAAAACGCTGTTCTCTTTGGGAATCAAGGACAGGGTATAATGCTCCTGATCCGCCTCCGCAATGCCCAGCGGCTTCAGGCAGCTTTCGATGAGGGCGTCTAAGTGCTGCGCCTGCGCTTCCTGCCGGGAGATGCTGCCGGGGCGGATGAACTGCTGGAACAGCTTGTCCTGCGCAAAGGGCGGGATGGCGTCGCCGGGCATGATCTCGCCGTGCCGGGGGTAGCGGGTTTGCAGCGGGGCGGAAAAAATCTGTTTCAGCAGGCTTTTGAAATCGGAGTAGAAAGACATAAACCGGAAGCCAGTCCAGCCCCGGCCATCGGCTAAGCGCCCGCCGTAGTAGGCGTCTTCGACGATGGTGGTCAACTCGTTGCGGTGCTCTTCCAGCCACTCCCGCACGATTTGGAGCATTTGCTTTTCCCGGGGGTCGGCGGCTTGTTCCAACTGCTGGCGCAGCAGCTCGTAGGCGTAAAATTCATGGGTGAAACGGGCTTCATCTTCCCGGAAACCGCGCGGCGCCCACAGCAGGATGGCCTGGGAAAACCCGCCTTCGGCGGAAGCGGAATCCGCGGGCGAGGCATCTTCCGGCGCGCCGTTCTCCGGGCCGGCCTCGCTCTCCGCCGGGCCGCAAAGGAACAGGGCGAAATCCGCCTCGCTGGTTAGCAGTTCCCGCTGCAATTCTTCCAATTCCAGCCGCTCCAGGCGGGGACGGGATTTGCTCCACCGGGGTTTATAGATCACCCAGCCCTCCCGGTTGGTATTCTGCCAGGAAAAGGAATATTTCTTTCGCGGGGAAGCTGTTAGAACCTCCAGGGGAATCGCGGTATTTTTAAGGTAGGAAAACAGGCGCGGCAACTCCCGCTCCGGGCGGTCGGGTTCTTTTAAAAATTCGCCGATGCGGCTGCGCAACACCTGGTGCGCGGTCATTTCCAGGCTGATGAAATAGAGCGTCTCCCCGCTCTCGCTTCTCTGCCGGGAAACGAAAGACCCTTCCTTGAGCAGCCTCTCCAGGGTCGCTTCTTCTAAATAGCGGTAATTCAACGATTCTTCTAAGTTGGAAACCGGCTCGTTGACCATCTGCGCCAGCCGGGACAGGCTCAGCCGCTTTTCCAGGGGCGAGAGCTCCACCAGGATGAGGATTTTGACGGTTTTGAAGGCGATCCGCTGATCCCGGGAATCCTCGAAAATTCGAGGAATTTCCCGCTCCAGGGTTTTGAATACCACCTCCACAAAAGGATTCAGATCCGGGATTTCCCGGATGCGCTCCCGGAAGTGGTCGAAAATGGCATCCGCGGTCATCAATTGATTCGCGGGCAGGGACATCATCCCTTCCCAGCCGCGGTTGGGGTTCCCGGTCAATTGATGGTAGATGAAATCCACCACCCCGCGGTGCTGGGAGAATAACGGGGTCAACCCTTCCAACAGAATCACGGTGTCGGGGTGCACCGGATAGATGTCGCAAAATTCCGCCGCGCCGGTTTCGATTTTGGGGAACGCGGCCCGGAAATCCCGGAAGACGGCCTCGATCTGCGGCGCGGCATCGGGTTTTTTGTGAATCAGCCTTTGGGAAATCAATTGCTTGACGTGCCGGGAAGAGAGGGAAAACCGCAGCGGAAAGCGGTCTTTGATGCGGTACACCAGATCCTTTTCGATGTACCCGGTATTTTCGATGTTCTCCTGCAGGGCGGCGACGAGGTAAAAGGGATGATCCTTGCAAACTTCGCCCATGAATTGCAGGAAGCGCAAATCCTCGCTGAAGGCCGCGGGGCCCGGTTTGGATTTCAGAAATTCGGAAAGCTCATCCACCGCGAAGAAGATGCCGGTAATTCCTTCCTCCTTCAGGGCGGCCAGGAGGGTAAGGATCGCTTCCCGGCGGTCGAAAGCCGGTTTCAGGGGAATCTGGTTTTGGGTGATAAAGCGGTACACCAGGCCGGCGGCGCGTTTCGGCTCCGATTTTGCCAGCGCCTTCCAGCTTCGCTCGCTTTCTTTAACGGAGGCCGGAAAATCCGGGTGTTGGGGCAGAATGTAGCGGTTGAAATCCTCCACTAACACCGCCGCGCTTTGCAGCAACACCTCTTTTCCCGCGGCCGCCAGCGCTTTTTCCGTTTCCCCGAACAGGATGGCTTCCAACCGTTCCCCGGCGGCAAAATTGTGCAGGGCGATTTTGACGCTTAGAATTTTCTGTTTTTGAAGCTCGGAAAACGGTTTCAGAAGGGGAGAATGGAGCAATTTCCAGGTTTTGGGGGATTGCAGCAGCAGCGATAACACCGCCAGAAGGTGGGATTTACCGGAACCGTAGTTTCCTTTCAGGAATGCCCCCACGCCCTGCCGCCGGAGAATCTGCCCGAAGAGTTGTTCAAATACTTGTTCGATCTCATCCGTGATCACAAAAGAGCCGAGCAGTTTTTGCCGGGCGGCGGAATCGGCGCTGTCCGCTTCCTCCAGCCGGATAACCGTCTCCACCGGCGGCACGGCGATGAGATCGGCGATGATTTTAGAAGACATAGCAGCTCTCGCAATCCCTCAGGTTTTCCGCCGCTAATTTACGCCGGTTGGCGCTCTGGCGCAATCCCACTCTGAAACAATCCATCTTCAACCCCGGGACCGGTGTTCTCACTCCAATTGCTCCAACAGGTTCTTGATTTCAAGAGCATCGAGCATTATACTGCCGACGGCTGATCTCGAAGACCGGCATCGGGGATCAAAACCCAAAACTTGAGTCTGGACTACGAAATCCCGATATACATCCAGGGATGGAAGTGTGTTTGTCGGGATCAAAACTCGAAACTCGAAACTCAAAACCCGAAACTGCCCATGAAACCCATGCACGCAATTGTTTTCCAGGAAGAGAAGAACTATGATTCGCTGCAAATCCGCGAGGTGGCCTATCCCGAACCCCAGCCGGGGGAGGCGGTGGTGCGCATCCGCGCCGCGGCGCTGAACCGTCGCGACGTCTGGATTACCCAGGGGCGTTACCCGAACGTGCGGGTACCGCTCATCCTCGGCTCGGACGGGGCCGGAATCGTAGAACAGGTAGGGGAGGGCGTCGATCCGAAATGGTTGAACCGGGCGGTGATCATCAACCCCGCGCTGGACTGGGGGAATGATTCCCGGGTGCAGCAGGCCGGTTTCCGCATCTTAGGAGTGCCGGATGACGGCACCCAGGCGGAATACGTGCGGATTCCGGCACGGAATTTATGGCCGAAGCCGGAATATCTCTCATTCGAGGAAGCGGCCGCCCTGCCCCTGGGGGGATTGACCGGCTACCGCGCCCTCTTTACCCGGGGACAGCTGGCCGCTGGGGAAACCGTATTGATCACCGGCGTCGGCGGGGGGGTGGCGGCGCTGACGCTGCAAATGGCGCTGGCGGCCGGCGCTGCGGTGTTGGTAACCTCCGGCAGCGAGGCGAAGATTCAGCGGGCGATTGAAGCGGGAGCCAAAGGCGGGGCAAATTATAAAACCGAGGGCTGGGAGCAGGAAATCATCCGGCTGGGCGGGGATAAGGGGGTGGATTTGATCATCGACAGCGCCGGCGGGGATGGCTTCGACGATCTGATCGATTCCGTAAAACCGGGGGGACGGATCGTTCTGTTCGGTATTACCGCGGGAAAGTCTCCCCGGATCAGCCTGAACAAAGTGTACTGGCGGCAGATCAGCATCCTGGGAACCACCATGGGCAGCGAAACGGATTTCGCGCAAATGTTGGCGTTCTTCCAAACCCACCAGATCAAACCGGCCATAGACGGGGTGTACCCGTTTTCCCGCTTCCGGGAGGCCTACCGGCGCATGATGCAGGGGGAGCAGTTCGGGAAGATTGTGCTAACCCCGGATTTTGCGTAGGAGTGCAGAACGGAAGTTTTGTGGCGAAGCCATTCCTTTGGAACACTCCGTTGTTCAGCGCAGCAGGGGTTTGTAAAACCCTGGGCGGCGATCCTTCAGCAGATCATTCAGGGGGGTCATCTTCTTGTCCCGCGCCAGCCCCGGCTCGATTTCCGTGATATACAATTCTTCCCCCCGGGAGTGCGCGCGGTGGAGCAACTCCCCTTTCGGCGCAACCACCTGGCTCTTGCCGGTAAAACGCAGTTCTCCGTGCGGACGTTTGTCCGCCCCGAAACGGTTGGCGGTGACTGCAAAAATCCCGTTTTCGATGCAGCGGGAGAGCATGGATTGCTGGCAGTAGCTCAGCACTAAATTGGAGGGGTGGCAAACAATATCCGCGCCCAGCAGCGCCAGGGTGCGGGTGACCTCCGGGAAAATCCAGTCGAAACAAACCATCATGCCGACCTTCGCCCCGCGCACTTCCTTCACCGTTAGCGGGGTATCTCCGGCGTCGAACCAGTTTTTCTCTTCGTTGAACAGGTGCAGCTTGCGGTAGGTGTGCGCCATTCCCCCCGGCCCCAGCAGGAGGGCGCTGTTGAAATACTTATCTTTTCGCTTTTCCGCAAAACCGGTCACGAGGTAAAAATTCCGCTCCCGGCAGATGGCCGCCAGGCTCTCTACCGTAAAAGAGCGGCGCGGGTCTTCCGCCAGGGTTTTCACCTCTTCCCGGTCGCGGAAATAATAGCCGCTGAAGGGCAATTCCGGCAGCACGATGAGGTCTGCGGTCGCCTGCCGCAACGCCCGGATAACTTTCGATACATTATGATTCACCTTCCCAAAACGGGGACGGAACTGGTAGTAGCCGATTTTCATACTCTTCCCGGGGTTTTTAAGTTGGCTTCTCAGGAGTAAACCTGGGGAGTAACTTCTATTATGATCTGATGTTACGCATTTTAACACGTGCTTCGATAAACTCACCATGCAAAAGACACAGAGAAAACAGAGTTTTCATTTTTCGGAAGAGTTTACCCCGCCGCGAAGCGGCTCCTTTGGAGGAAGGCCGGGGCTAATATTACATCTTGGTTTCCGGCGCAGTATCAAGCCGATAAATATTTGTTTTCCTCGGTTCCCCCTGTGCCCTTTGCATGGTGAGTTTATCGAACCATGGGTTAAAATTTTTCTGTTCTGCGTAACATCAGTTAGGTGAGACTAAAGGGGGCGCTAACACTGCGTTTTCCCACCCAATTTTCATAGCGCAAGCCTTCCCCATGGGACATGTTACGTCATAGTGCAGGGAGTACCGGGCGCCCTGGCCTTGCCGCAATCCTTACCGGCTGCGATGGTAGCGGTAATACGCCGCGCAGGCGCCTTCGGAGGAGACCATCGGGGCGCCGAGGGGTTTTTCCGGGGTGCAGCGGACGCCGAAGGCGGAGCATTCGTAGGGTTTTTTGATGCCCTGCAGCACCAGCCCGGCGATGCACTCCGCCGGCTCCTCGGTGGTCAAATGGGCGACCTCGAAGCGCTTTTCGGCGTCGAAGCGGGCGTAAGTGTCGGTGAGCCCCAGCCCGCTCCGGGGAATTTCCCCCACCCCGCGCCATTTGCGGTGCACTACCCGGAAGACCATCTGGATCAGCTCCTGGGCGGGGCGGTTCCCCTGCTCCTGCACCGCCCGTTGATACTGGTTTTCCACCTCGCAGCGGCCCTCCTCCAACTGCTTCACGCACATGTGGATTCCCTGGAGAATGTCCAAAGGCTCGAAGCCGGTAACGACAATCGGCACGTGATATTTCTCGGCGATGGAAAAATACTCCGTATAGCCCATCACGGTACAGACGTGCCCGGCGGCCAAAAATCCCTGCACCCGGTTTTGGGGTGAAGAAAGCAGCGCTTCCATGGCCGGGGGAACCAGCACGTGGGAGACCAGCAGGGAGAAATTCTCGATCCCGGAGCGGTGCGCCTGGTACACCGCCATGGCCGTGGCCGGGGCGGTGGTCTCGAAACCCACCCCGAAGAAGACCACCTGCTTATCCGGATGCTGGCGGGCGATTTTCAGGCAATCCAGCGGGGAATAGACGATGCGCACGTTGCCGCCGTTGGCTTTTACGGTGAAGAGATCGCCCGCGCTGCCGGGAACCCGCAGCATGTCGCCGAAGGAGCAGAAGATCACCTCCGGGCGGGCGGCGATTTTCAGCGCCCTGTCGATCAATTCTAACGGGGTGACGCACACCGGGCAGCCGGGTCCGTGTACCAGGGTGATCTTTTCCGGCAGCAATTCGTCGATGCCGAATTTCATAATCGCGTGGGTTTGCCCGCCGCACACTTCCATGAGGGTCCAGGGGCGGGTAGTGATCCGCCGCAGCGAATCCACCAGTCGCCGGGCGGCCTTTGGGTCGCGGTATTCTTCCACGTATTTCATGGCGATTGCTCCTCCCCGGGGGAATCTTTGGCCTCCAGCTCTTCCAGGTCGCCGATCTCTTTCAAATACTGGAAGATTTTCTGCGCCTCTTCCGCATCCACGGTATTGATCGCAAACCCCACGTGAACCAGCACGTAGTCATCCACCTTCGCTTCCGGCACGTAGGCGAGATTCACTTCCTTCACGATGCCGCCGAAACTTACCTTCCCGATCCGCAATAGCGGATCATCTCCCTCTATGCTGATGATTTTTCCGGGCACGGCTAAGCACATGGCGTTTCCTCGTTTTTTTTTAAACTACTGAAGTACCTCGAAACCCTCCTGCTTGAAATGCTTATCGTAGGTAAAAA
>CAZFVV010000164.1:0-11160 GCA_964522165.1 uncultured Calditrichaceae bacterium | reverse complement strand
TAGGGCAAATCCCTTGAACTAATACCTTCTACTTTAGAGGCATGGGGAATTTCTGGTCCCCCCTGGCAATTTGGACTTTTATTTGTTATCGGCAATGAAAATCCGTAAATTTGCCGCTCGATAAACGAATGACAGGGAGTCTTGAATGTACGAGCAATTTCCGAAATTTCACGGAACCACGATTTTAGGGGTCATCAAAGACGGCGAAGTCGCCATTGGCGGCGACGGCCAGGTGACCTTCGGCAACACGGTAATGAAGCATAAGAGCAACAAAATCCGCCTGCTCTACAACGGGCAGGTTCTGGCGGGTTTTGCCGGGGCGGCGGCGGACGCCCTCACGCTCTTTGAGATATTCGAGGAAAAATTAAAAAACGCCAACGGGAACCTCACCAAAGCGGCGGTGGAGCTGGCCAAGGAGTGGCGAAAAGACCGTTTTTTGCGCCGCCTGGAGGCCATGATCGCAGTCGCCAACCGCGAGAAGGGATTTATCATCTCCGGCACCGGCGACGTGCTGGAGCCGGACGACCAGATTCTGGCCATCGGCTCCGGCGGCCCCTACGCCCTGGCGGCGGCGCGGGCCCTGAAATCCAATTCCAATTTACCGGCCCGGGAGATCGTGGATAAATCCTTGAAAATTGCCGCGGATATTTGCATTTACACCAACGATAAAATCAATATCGAATCTTTATGAAAACAAGCAGCTTAACAGCAATCGAGACAAAAGAGTTATTGAAAGAATACACCCCCCGGCAAATCGTCGAGGAACTGGATAAATATATCATCGGGCAGGATAACGCCAAGCGGATGGTGGCCATCGCCCTGCGCAACCGCTGGCGGCGGCAGCAGGTGGAAGGCGCGCTCCGCGATGAGATCATGCCCAACAATATCATCCTGATCGGCCCCACCGGGGTGGGCAAAACGGAAATTTCCCGCCGGCTGGCCAAACTGGCCAACGCGCCCTTCATCAAAGTGGAGGCTTCCAAGTTCACCGAGGTCGGTTACGTAGGGCGCGACGTGGAGAGTATGATCCGCGACCTGACCGACATCGCCGTGAACATGGTGCGGGAAGAGAAAAAAGCGGCGGTGCAGGACAAGGCGCGCGACCTGGCCATCGAACGGCTGCTGGATATTCTGATCCCCCCTCCCCCAACCCCCAAAACCCCGTTCTCCGCGGAAACCGCCAACGCGGAGAATGCGCCGGAGTCATCCTATCAGCAAACCCGCACCAAATTCCGCCAAAAGCTGCTCAAGGGCGAACTGGATAAACGGCCCGTGGAGATCGACGCTCCCGCGGATTCCATGCCCACCATGCAGATATTTTCCCCCGGCGGGCTGGAAGAGATGGGCATCAATTTGCAGGAGCTTTTCGGCAACTTTATGCCCAAAAAGGTGAAGAAGCGCCGGGTAACGGTGCCGGACGCCCTGAATATCCTCACCCAGCAAGAAGCCCAAAAGCTCATCGACATGGATGAGGTAGTGCAGGATGCCATTCGCCGGGCGGAAAACAGCGGAAT
This sequence comes from uncultured Calditrichaceae bacterium, assembly GCA_964522165.1. Classification (GTDB taxonomy): domain Bacteria; phylum Calditrichota; class Calditrichia; order RBG-13-44-9; family J075; genus JABWBP01. The sequence goes on along the minus strand of CAZFVV010000164.1, from coordinate 9,646 downwards.
TGTTTTTTTGGATGAAATCGACAAAATCGCCAGCGCCGGGGGGCAGAAATTCGGCCCGGACGTCTCCCGCGAGGGCGTGCAGCGAGACCTCCTCCCGGTGGTGGAAGGAACCACGGTGGCGACCAAGTACGGAATGGTCAAAACCGACCATGTTCTTTTCATCGCCTCCGGGGCGTTCCACGTGTCCAAACCTTCGGATTTGATCCCGGAGCTGCAGGGGCGCTTTCCCATCCGGGTGGAGTTGGGCAGCCTGAGCACGGAAGATTTCGTGCGCATTTTGACCGAGCCGCAAAACGCCCTGGTCAAGCAGTACGAGGCGCTGATGGCGACCGAGGGGGTCAATCTCGAATTCACCGAAGACGCCATCCGGGAGATCGCCGAAACGGCCAGTTTTGTCAATTCGAAAGCGGAAAACATCGGCGCCCGGCGGCTGCATACCATTATGTCAACCTTGCTGGAGAACTTTCTCTTCGACGCGCCGGAAGTAAAGAGCAAAAAAATCGCCATTGACGGCGATTTCGTAAAAGAGCGCTTGAAAGATATCGTGGAAGACGAAGATTTGCGGAAGTTCATTCTATAACGGATTCGGACCCAGGTACCGGAGAATAAAGACCTCAAAGGTTTTTTAAACCTTTGAGGTCTTTGCATACGCCAACGGAGGATTCATGTACAAGCACTTTCTATCGATTGCGGACTTAATGAAGGACGAGATTTACGAAATTTTCGATTTAACCCGCTCCCTGAAAGAAAAAACCCGCCGGAGAGAGCAGCACCACTTGTTGGCCGGCTACACCCTGGCGATGATCTTCGCCAAGCCCAGCGCCCGCACCCGGATTTCCTTCGAGACCGGCATGTACCAGTTGGGCGGGCACGCCCTGTACCTTTCGCCCCAGGACATCGGGATCGGAACCCGCGAAGCGGTGAAAGACGTGGCCCGGGTGGTTTCCCGCTACAACGATATGATCATGGCGCGGCTGTTTGCCCATTCCCACATCGAGGAGCTGGCGGAATATTCTTCCGTACCGGTCATCAACGGGCTGACCGATTATAATCATCCCTGCCAGGTGATGGCCGATGCCTTTACCATTTTAGAGCATCGCGGCACAGTGGAAGGGTTAAAAGTGGTTTTCGTGGGAGACGGTAATAACGTGGCCAACTCCTGGATCAATTTTGCCTATCGCGTGCCCATGCACCTGGTTATTTGCGGCCCCCAGGGTTACCCCCCGGACGCCCAAACCTTAGCGCGGGCGCGGGCAGCCGGCCACAGCAAAATCGAAATCCTCAACGACCCGCGGGAAGCGCTGAAAGACGCGGATGTGGTTTATACCGACGTGTGGGCCAGCATGGGCCAGGAGGCGGAAGCGGAGAAACGGAAAAAAGCCTTCATTGCTTACCAGCTCAACCGCGAGTTAATGTCTCACGCGCCGAAAAACGCCCTGGTGATGCACTGCCTGCCCGCCCACCGGGGAGAAGAGATCACCGACGAGGTCATGGAAAGCCCCAACTCCATCGTTTTCGACGAAGCGGAAAACCGTATGCACGTGCAGAAGGCGATTATGGTAAAATTAGCTGGAAAAGCGTAAGAGTACTTTGAGTGTTCAAGTGTTTTAGTACTATGGTGTTATGGTGTTTTAGTGCTCGAGTTGCATAACGCGATGTTGTAAGTGCGTTGAAGCGTACAATTACCAGAACAATAAAACACCGGAACATCTGAACATTCATACAAACCGGAGAAAAATATTATGGAACGTCGAAAAAAGGTGTGTTTCGTATCGGACCAAAATACCTGTCGCAGCATTATTGCGGAAGTATATTTACGGAAGCACGGGCGGGATCGCTTTGAAGTGCAAAGTTTCGGTTTATCCGCGGACCGGGTGCATTTCCTGGTGCAACAGGCGTTGATCAAACGGGATATAAACCCCAATTATTCGTTTTCAAAAGTGTACGACGTCATCGAAAACCAGAAATTCGACTACCTCGTACTCATGCACCCGTCATTGAAGGATAAGCTTCCGCGCATCAATTACGAGTACCAATTGCTTACCTGGAATTTCGATGCCCTCCCCCTGAATGGCCGGGATGAAGAGGCGATCAGCCAGGACATCGATCGCCTGTGCGACCAGATCGAAGCCCGGGTAAAAACCTTCGTGAAAGAGAACCACTAAATTTTAGTGAATGGTGCTCTGGCTAACCATCAGGCGGTTTTCCAGCGAATCCAGTTGGTGTTCATAGCGCTGTAATTCTTTGAGCTTGCGATAGAGAGGGGATTGTACTTTGCGGTGGGACTTGATCTCTTGATCGCCGCCCATCTTTTCGATTACTTCGATCATCTTCCGGTAATTATCGTCGTACGCTTTCCGTATCTCGTTCAAAGACTGCATATTACCTCCTGAGTTAACGTTGTTGGCCTATTATAATGCAAGAAAATGAATGTCCATTTGACTGGTTTAACAATTTTTTTAAGGAATTAACTTTTTCAGGCCCTTTGCGGCCCCAAAGCCGCCCTGAATCGAGTGTGAGCGGTTTAAGAAATATGAAGTGTAATAAGACGAGTTAAGTTTCGATAAATCATCATATTAAAAACATGGTTCTGCTTGTTTTTCGGTTTTATCGGAAACCCCGGGAAGCACAGCCCCGAACTCAAGATTGACCGAAGTCACAGTGCCTTGTTCCGGGTCACTTTCCCGGCGGTTCCAGACGTTGTAAAACACCCTCATGAAAGCGCATATTTCTACTCCCCGGCGTATTCTAATCTTACAAACCGCCTTTGTCGGCGATGTAATGCTTACCCTTTCCTTGCTGCAAAGCGCGAAGAAGCTGTTCCCCAACGCCGCGCTCGATTTTTTAGCCATCCCCGCGGCCCGGAATATCTTAGAAACCCATCCCGATATTCACCAGCTTATCATTTACGACAAACGCAAACGCGATAAAGGCATTATTCCATTTTTCCGGCTCATCCGGCGTTTACGGGAAAACCGCTACGATCTGGCGCTGGTGCCCCATCGCTCGATCCGCAGCGCCGCGCTGGTATGGGCGGCGCGGATTCCCCTGCGGATCGGGTTTGATCGCAGCGCGGGAAGGATTTTATTTAATCGAATCATTCCCTACCGCAGCGGAATTCACGAGATCAACCGTAATTTGCACTTGTTAGACCCGTTTGGAATCGATGCGGATGAAAAGGTGCTCCCGAAACTCTTTTTTAGCGATGAAGATGAGAAAGCGGTCTTCGAGTGGATGAGCCGCCGGAAGCTCGATCGACCGGAAAATTTAGTTGCGCTGGCGCCCGGCTCGGTGTGGGCGACCAAACGCTGGCTGCCGGAATATTTTGCCCGGCTGGCCAATATGTTGAAAGAGACCGGGTTTCAAATCGTTTTAATCGGCGGGGAGGCTGATGCGGACGTAGCCGGGGAGGTCGAACGCAGTATTTCCCCGCCGGTATTCAATGCGGTGGGGCAATTTACCCTGCGGCAATCCGCTTTTCTCATCCGGCAGGCGCGCCTGTTGGTGACCAACGACAGCGCCCCCCAACACCTCGCCGTCGGCGTGGGAACCCCGGTGGTAGCTATTTTCGGGCCCACCATCCCGGCATTCGGATTCTATCCTTATGGGGAGCGCGACCGGGTAGTCGAAATTGGAGCATTGCCCTGCCGCCCCTGCAGCATTCATGGGGGACAAAAATGCCCCATCTCCACGTTCGAGTGCATGAAGAAATTAACTCCCGAGCGGGTTTTTGAGGAGGTGCAGCGGATATTGAAAGGGTGAAATTGAAAATTCGCTATTTACAATCAACTTGAATAAGTGAAGGCGAAATAGTGAATGGGGAATGGAGAATGCAGGAGAACGGCGAGATGGAAATACCTGTGTCTAATTATTTTTGGATTGAGCAGGGCAACCCGGATCAGCACATTTTGCGCAAAGCGGTAGAGTGCCTGAATCGCCCGGGGGTAATCCTTCATGCAACCGAAACGGTGTACGGCCTGGCGGCGCGCTGGGATGACGAAGCTGCGCTTCAAAAAGTATCCCATATCAAACGCCGTCCCCCGGAACAACCCTATTCGATCATGATTGATGATATCGAATCGGCGCTGGCGCTTTCGGGCTGGAATTCCATGGAGTTGCGCCGTCTGCTGGAAGCGCTTTTTCCCGCTCCGCTGACCCTGCTTTTGCCGCGGAAACGCCTTCTTGAACCGGATTTCTGGAATCAATTTCCGGAAATCGGGTTCAGGATGCCGGCCCATACCCTGAGCCGGGAACTGGTGCGGCAGGTAGGCGCTCCCCTGATCACCACCAGCGCCAACCTCTCCGGCGAAGCCCCCCCGGCCAGCATTGCGGAAGTTAACCGGGAGATTTTAACCGGGGTGGATTGCGCTTTGGACAGTGGCGTTTGTGAGCTGAAAACGCCCTCAACGGTGGTAAGAATAGACGTGGAGAGTGGGAATTACACAATTCTGCGCCCCGGGGCGTTCCCGGAGCTGCGCCTGCAAAAACTCATCAAATCGGTCTGGAAATAATGTACAAAGTATTGTTTGTCTGTACCGCCAACATCTGCCGCACTCCCATGGCAGAATCGTATTTCAACCACCTGGTCGAACAGGAAGGGCTAGAGGAGCTTATAGGCGCGGAGTCTGCCGGCACCTGGGCATTTGACGGAGCTTCCGCCGCGGAATTGAGCCGGCAAGTTTGCGCTGAAAACGGGCTGGATGTTTCACGGCACCGCTCCCAGGCCGTTGATCTGCATTTAATGAAATCCGCGGACCTGGTGTTGTGCATGGCCCTGGAGCATAAAAACGACCTGGCCCGGATATTCCCGCACTTCCGGGAAAAAATATTCACGCTCAAGGAATTTCAGCAGCGCATATCCGCGGAATTTGCCTCGATTGCCGATCCCTACGGGAAATCCATCGAACAATACCGGGAGACCTTCGAGATAATCGCCCGGGAAATCCGGCGCATTTTTCCGCTGGTGCGGCAGCAGGCGCAGGCAAAGAGGTGTGAGGTTTAGGGCATAGGTATAGGGTACAGGGAGAGCAACACCTTATACCCCCTACTACCAATTTACGGCCTTGCGCAGTATCATTTCAGGAAGATCACTTCAAAAAGACGCTCCAAAGTTGTTCTACGAAGCGCTTTCCTTCCAGAAGCCCCTGTTGCAGGTAATTTCCCATATCCGCCCAGCCTCCTCTCAGCGCGGTAATACACAGCCCTACAAACAGCAGGTTGAAAAACAGCACCACGATAAACGAAAACACCATCCCGCTTCTTTGCAGATCCGGCTGGGAGGGATGAAATTCCGTGGCCAGGTGCACCAGGTGGAACATCAGGGTAAACCCGATCAACCCCTGCAATACCCACTGGTACTGGCTCAGAATGGAAGGCTTGATTACCACAATGACCATAGATAGCAGCGGGAAAAAATAGGGCGCCAGCGCAATGATGAAATTATCTCCTTCGATAACCACGTTGCCGCCGCGCCGCCGTTTTGCGGAGAACGAATGCACTTTTTTGAAGAACAGCAGCGCGAACAGCGCGTGGGTCAACTCGTGCTCCATCACGCTCCAAAAGCTTCCCCGTTTCGATAAAACCATAGCCCACAGCAACAAGTAAATGATTCCACCGGCGGCGAACGCGGCCAGGGTGGGCGGATCGTTCAAGCTGGCGTGAGCGGCGTTCAGAAAAGCTCTTCCGTAACCGGCAACACCGACCAGGCAAAGCGCCGCTACTAAAAATTTGAGAAACAGGTTCATCATCGCGCTCAAAATTAACTTTTTCGCCCTGGTAAATCAAACAGGATCATCCATTCCCTTATTCACCGATTCACCCGTCCACTCTTTCACCCATCTCCCCATTCACTCATCCACCCCTTCACCAAAAATATAGTATGAAAGCGCCCCGGCAATGCCGGAGAAAAACTTTTTTCATTTTGGATGATTTAACCCCTTGCTTTGGGTACATTCATCGCACGTAATTTTAATTTTGAATGGAAAACGAACGTGGCCGATAAATCTTACCGATCCAATCCCGAGTCTGCCGCTTCCGCCGGAGAGGAGAAGCTCCCCTTGGCGGCGGAATTGGCCGCGGCGCGAAAAAAAGCGGAGCAAATGCTTGGCAGCCATTCACGGCTGAATAAACTGCTCCGGCAGGCGACTGCCCGCATGAAGAAACGCCGTAGCCGCCTGCAAAACATCCTCAATGAACTGGAGTTGTTGATCCGGATGGTTCGCGCCTACGCCGAGGGAACTTATCGCCGCATCCCCCGGAAAGCGCTGCTGGGCATGGTAGCCGCGATCATCTACTTTGTAAACCCGTTCGATATCATCCCGGATTTCATCACCGGCCTGGGGTTTCTCGATGACGCCACCGTAATTGGGCTGGTGATCAAATCCTTCAAAGACGAAATAGATCTCTTCAAAAAATACCTTTCCGAACAAACCGGCAATTCCCTTGCGGAAAACCCGTCACACCATGATGAAAGCTAAATTTTACAAACCGGGATTGCGCTTCGAATGCACCGAATGCGGGCAATGCTGTACCGGGGCCAGCGGCTACGTGGAAGTGAGCCACCGGGAGGCGGAGGCGATTGCCGGTTTTTTGAAGCTTGCCGAGCAGGAGTTCTTAGAACAGTATATAGATTTTCCCGAGGGGGGCGACCGGCTTCGCCTGAAATCCGGCGCGAACGGCGATTGCGTGTTCCTGGCTGATAACCGCTGCCGCATCTACCCGGCGCGACCTCTGCAATGCCGTACTTTTCCCTTCTGGCCGGAGAATTTGAAATCCCCGTACCGCTGGAAGCTTGCCGCCCGGGCCTGTCCCGGGATTCACCGCGGCCGGCGCTATTCCGCCGCGGAGATCGAAGAAATCCTGGGATCGATGAAAAATCGCAACGCCAAAGAGTGACGGCGTTGTGGAGCGGCTTACTCCTGCTTCCGGGGGCTGATTCTCAGCGACCCTGCCAAATCCAGAATTCTGGCGTAAAATCCGTACCCGCCGAGATTGTTTTCGATTTTCAACAGCAGTTCATTCCAGCCTTTTTTCAGTCGCAGGGGAACGCGATCCTCATCCACCTTCGCAATCCGCACGGTGAGTACTTCGTGAATGGGCTGGCCGTTCAGAAAAACTTTAACGCCGTCATCGCTGCCGAGCAGAAGGGGCGCTTCCTGCTCTGCCGGGGAATGGATGTAGGCCAGGGCATAGACGACCACCAATTCGTAGGGATCGTATTTGCCGTAGAGGTCGATATAGCCGGTTTCCGGGGTGGTTTTCAACTGCCAGCGCACTTCCCGGCCATTCGCGCCGGGGTAGGTTTTATCCAGGTCGATCTCCTGCTCGGGGGGAAAGATTTCCTGCAACCCCAACCGGTTCTGGTTCCGGTCTTTGCGATTGGGAAAGGGGCCGATCATATACCATTCCAGGATGAACTGGCGCTCCGGCTCCAGCGCGAAGGCGTCGATCCCCACCGCGTAACCGCTCGATTGGGGAGCTTTGCCTTTCACTACAAACGTGAGCGGAATGGCAGTATCAACGGTTTTTAGCAGGTGCAGGCGAATGTTCCCGCCGGGATAGATTTGAGGATGGTACCCGGCAAATTCCCCCACCTTGCGGTCCTCATAAAAAATATCCACGTCCCCGTAATGCGGCCCTTTGCTGAAATAGACGTCCACCCGGTAGCGGTCTTCGATGGTTCCCGGGATTGCCAGGGAAAACCGGTCTCCCGGCTGCCGGGCGGAAATTTGAAGCTGTTTTAGCCCGCTCCAGTCCGGTCCGTGGTCGGACATCTCCTCCACCCCGCTCACCAGGTTCGTATTGGCCGGGATAATTCCTTCTGCTTCAACCGCGCCGGGCGGCACCGCCACCCGCAGGGGAATGCGCAGCGACGCTTTGAGCATCTCCGGGAATTTTTGATGCGGCTCTTTTTGATACCAGTAAGCGGTGCTGCTGTAATCCCCGGCTTCTTCGTTGGCGTGGCCGTGCTCGATAGTAAAGCGCAGCGATTTCTTGAAGGGAATCGCGTCGCCCACGTGAAAACGGTAAGCCGCAATGCGCCCCAGGGAATCATCTTTCAAGATCAGGCCGTGATAAGGCCCGGCAAATTCCCCGCGATTGAAATACCATCCCCCGGTGAAGTAATCCTCCGTGCCGGTGCCGTACAGCGAGGGGAAGGCCTCTCCATCCACGTAAACCATCTCATCCCCTTCCAAAAACCAGAGATTGCCGCGATAACTTTGCATACTCATGTTGCAGCCCACGAAATGCCCTTCCCCGGCCGCTTCCAGAATGGTGTAGTTTTTCGCCGGGTCGGTTTTGATCTCCCTCCGCCACCGGGCGTGGAAATAGGCGACATCCTCCGGCAAAAGCTCTTCCAATTTCTGGTAATTGATGTGATAATAAAACGCATCCACCTCCCGGCCGGTCTGGTTTTCCACCTCGATGCGGGCGGATTTGCGGAAGGGCATGGGGAAATAACAATAATACCCCCCGCTGGACATGCCCACGAAATGGGAAAGGTAGTGGTAATACCCGAATCCGCTGCCGAAAAAATCCCCTACCGGCGTCTCCACGGAGGGATTCTCTTCCCCATCCCAGTACATCCGCAGCACTATCCGGCGCAGGAAATAGGGATCCCGGGACGCGATGGTCAACCAGATGCGGGTAATCACCCCCGGCCCCTCCAGGGTTGCGATGCTAACCCGCTGGCCGTCCGCGAGCACCAGCCGGTCGGCGTTGCCGCCGCCGGAATCGAAGCTGGAAACCTGGTAGAGTTTGCTTTTTTTCAGATAAGGCAGGCGATCCGGTGATAGAATATTTTCCAGGCCGGGTTGGGCGAGCAGGCTGGAAAAGATCATCGCTGCATAAGCGCTCCACTTCCATGGCGTGAATCCCATAAAAGCTCCTTATGTTGAAGTGAAGAGCGATTAGAAGAGAAACTTCAAAAATCGAAAGAAGGGGAATTGCCAGTACTCGGGTTTGAGAAAAACCACGTGGAAGAACAGGTTGAACACCTGGTAGTAGCCGTAAACCGCGATCAGCCAGCCGGCAATCTTGTATTTCGGCGTCATCCTTTGCAAAAAATGGTAAAAATAGTAACAGGCGACGCCGAACGCCACCAGGGTAATGCCCTGGTAGGTGTGAAAAGCATCCACGGTTCCCAGGCCCAGGTTCCAGTGAAACACCCAGCCCGGCAAATACGATTGATAGTCACGGTCGAGGATGATAATTTGATCCAGGGCCCGGGAAATAGCCGACACGGTCCAAAAGATGACCGGCAGCGACCAGTGTGGTTTAGGTTGCATTTCCATTTTCAAAGGTAAGGCAGGGCGAGAATATATCCAATAGCCCGGAGAAAAAAATAATCGGGAGCTTTCAACTCTCATACGGTTTTGGTAAACGGAAGGGGCTTCGATGGGCGCAGGGCAAACTCAAGGCTGACTTTATATATTCGTGCTGAACCGGAATTCGGAGCTTATGGGGGAGGTCACGCCATGCCTGGAATTATCGAGTTTCCGGCGATTGTCCAACAAGCGGTGGAACAATTTGGGTCGGTCTTTGCCAACGAACCGGAGCGGCGTCATTTTGCCGAATATTTGATCCCGGATAGCCGCATTCCCGTTAACCTAATACCGGGAAAGAGAGTTAAAATATTTGCAGCCAT
>CAZFVV010000163.1:1759-11191 GCA_964522165.1 uncultured Calditrichaceae bacterium | reverse complement strand
GAAGTTGAACTTCGGCACGAAGATCGACGGACTTTCTCTGCCGGGGAGTACTAGCGTATTGCGTAATGCGTAAAACGTAACACGAAATACGCAATACGAAATACGCAATCTCCGGTTATTTACCCATTACGTTTTAGGCATCACGTACCAGAATCACTCCCCGCCCGCTGCGCCCGTCCACTTTCACGGTCAGGGGGGCGGGCAGGCGAACGTGGCGTACGAATTCCATTTCCGCCGCGCTTTCCTGCTGTTCCAGCCACTCCCAGCGGATGGGGTAGCCGCCGAAATGGGGCACGGAGAAATAACTGACTTTAAAACTGCTCAAATTGTGAAAAAAATGCGAGCCCTGGCTCAGTTCCACGTTCATGTTCTCTAACATCGCTTCCACGATGGCCTTTGCCCCGGCCACCTGCCCCCATTCCACCGGGATGCCCAACCAGGGATCGGAGCTGCCCCAGCGCCCGAACCCGATCAGCAGGTAGGGACGTTTTTCCGCTACCAACTTTTTGTTGACCTGTTCCAGTTCTTGCACAATGCGGGGGGTAAATCGCGACTCGAAACCACCCGGGCGCACGTACACCACGTCGCGGATGCTCTCGTAAATCCCGTTGCCCAGCGCTTTTTCCGAGGCCGCCAGCACGTTCGCGCCGCGCATCTTTTCCGCGCTGATCTCCACCTCTTCCTGGGAAACCACCATAGGGCGCACTTGCAGAAACCCGAATCGCGCCGCCGGTTTCAGAGTCATGGCAAATTCCATTTCCACGGGCGCGCCAACTGCATTCTGGCACAATTCCAGCAACGCTTTGATCAATTCGTTCAAGGGCAGCTCGTTGAGCACCAGCAGGGGAGCGAAGGTGAGGATGCGCGCTCCCGCGGGGCCGGTTCCGATAGAAATTCGCCCCGAATGGGAATCCATCGTAGAGGCCGCGTAACGCAGGGTGCTATCATCTTCCGCGTCTTCTAAGTGCAGCTTGAGCAGATACTCGGTCTCCCGGATGGGATCGTAAGCGGGCGGTTTGCCCATGTTCACCGCCCAGAATTCGGTTTGGGTCTGCTTGAGCAGTTCTCCCACCGAGCCATAGGGCGGGTTGACTTTCGGATACGCCGGGGAATACACCCAGCTGATTCCCCCATCGACGATGGTTTTGCCCAGCCCGAAAGCCAGGTTTACGACGCCCTGTTCCGGCCTGGCCCGCCCGGCCGGGTAATAATTGAAGGAGCGCGCCACCCCGGAGACTTCCGGATAAAACCGCTCGCCGTGCCGCCGCCCCACCACTTCCTGGATGATCACCGCCATTTTCTCCTCTTCGCTGCGATGCTCCGTCGCCTGGAGATAATCCTTCGCCGCCTTGAAATAGGTGGAGGCATAGACGAATTTGATCGCTTCCACTAACTTTTGAAAGCGGGTGTCGGTGTCGGACTGGTTATTGGGGATCATCTTGGTGCCGTAAATCCCCGCAAAGGGTTCATACATCGCGTCTTCCAACATGCTGGAGGAGCGGATCGCCAGGGGGATGTGCACCTGGGCGATCAGCCGGCGCAGGTCGCCGATCATTTCCGCGGGAAGATGGCCTTTCTGGAAGGCGTGGGCGATGCGCTCATCCGGGACATCGGAATAGGCGATTTCGTAGAGGTTATTGCGCTGCATGAAGGCGTCGAAGACGTCGGTGCAGAGCACGGTGAGGTGAGGAATATTGACCGCGATTTGGGGAAACCGGTCTTGATGGAGTTCCGAGTTCAGAAAGCGATGAATGAACGCCAGCCCCTGCGCCTTCCCCCCCACGGAGCCTCCCCCGATCCGGGTGATCGGGCGCTCGGGATCGAAAAATTCCCGGTTGAAGGGGGAAAGCGCATCCCCGGCGGGGCTGTCGAAGAATTTTTTCATCGCCTTTCATCGGTAGTATAATTGCCAATTGTCAATTAACAATTGGCAATTAATCATACCCATCCGCGCTCGTGGCAGGCCTGGGCCACCCGGCTCACGGAGATCACGTAAGCGGCGTCGCGCATGTAGAGCTTGCGCTGCCGGGCCAGGTCGCTCACGCTGATGAACGCGGAGGTCATTTTCACGTCTAACCGGCTCAGCACGTCATCGCGTTCCCAGAAGTAGTTCATGTTGCTCTGCACCTGCTCGAAGTAGCTGCAAGTAACCCCCCCGGCGTTGGCCAGGAAATCCGGGATCACAAATACGCCCCGTTCATGGAGCACTTTGTCGGCGTCCGGGGTGGTGGGACCGTTGGCGCCTTCGGCGATTACCCGCACCCGTTTGCTGATCTTATTCACGTTGTCTTTGGTGATTTGATTTTCGATGGCGGAAGGGATCAGAATATCCACGTCCTGCTCGATCCAGGCGTCGCCCGGCAGCATTTCGTAGCCTAATTCTTTTGCCCGGGCTTTGTTGATGCCGCCGTAGCTGTCGGTAATTCCCATCAATTCTTCCAGGTTTATGCCGCTTTTTTTGCGGTAAGAATAAGAGGTTTTATCGGCCTGGTCCCAGCAGGAAACGCATACCACGGTTCCGCCGATGCGCTGGTAGAGCTCGATGGCATATTGCGCCACGTTTCCGAAGCCCTGCACGCTGGCCTGGGTATTCTCCGGCTTCAGGTTCAATTCTTTGAGGGCTTCCCGCAGGGTATAAACCACCCCATAGCCGGTAGCTTCCTTGCGGCCCAGGGAACCGCCCATGCCCACCGGTTTTCCGGTAATGAAGCCGGGGCTTTTGCGGCCCTGGATGATCTCGAATTCATCTAACATCCAGAGCATGTGCTGGGCGCTGGTCATCACGTCCGGCGCGGGAACGTCCCAGTACGGGCCGACGTTGCGGGCTACCTGGCGCACCCATCCGCGGCAGATTTGTTCCTGTTCCCGGGCGCTCAAATGGTGGGGATCGCAAATAACCCCGCCCTTGCTGCCGCCCAGGGGAATTTCCACCACGGCGCACTTCCAGGTCATCCACATCGCCAGGGCGCGCACCGTGTCGATGGTCTCCGCGGGGTGAAAGCGAATGCCGCCCTTGCCGGGGCCGCGGGAATCATTGTGCTGCACCCGGAACCCCCGGAAGACTTTAACCGAACCGTCGTCCATGCGCACCGGGATGCTAAAGTGGTATTCCCGTAAGGGATTTCGCAATAGATCCCGGGTTCCCTGGTCCAAATCCAGTAAATCCGCTACCCTGTCGAACTGCGCCTGCGCCATCTCGAAGGCGTTGAAAGACTTGCTTTGCATAAGAGTTTCCTTTCCGGTTATCTGAAAATTTAGCTACGGCAGAAACTTCGGGAAAAAAATACCCCGAAAACAGGATTTGGATCAGGTTTAAACATGATTTTCGTCAAGTTTTAAGGGTGTTCAGGTGTTGTGGTGTTTAAGTGTTATAGTGTTCGAGTGTTTTAGTGGTTGGGTGCGAAAACACCAAAACACCCAAAAATACTCAAATACCGCTTTCTTCGATCTTCTTCTTCCGCTCCAGCGCCTGCTTTTTGACGAATTCCGCTACTTCGTAATGGCGTTTCTCTTCCTCGGTTTCTACCAGCAGGGGGGGAACCGGGGCGGGGCGGCCTTCATCATCCAGGGCCACGAAGTTGAAATGCGCGGTGGTGCAGTGGGCAGACTCCCCGCTGCGGGGATTTTCCGCGTACACGTCCACCTTCACCACCATGGAGGTCTTTCCGGACCACACCACCTGCCCGATGGTCTGGATGCGGTCGCCTTGCTGGATCGGTTTTTTGAAAACGATCGCTTCCGTGGAAGCGGTGACTACCGATTTTCCGCAGAAACGCGCCGCGGCAATGGCGGCGACCTTGTCCATAATCGCCATTACCTTGCCCCCGAACATGGTTCCCCGGGGATTGGTATCGTTGGGGAATACCAACTCCCAGCTTTTGATGATTTCCGCTTTTTTCATTTTATCCAAAAACCCCAAACACGTTCAGCAGCACTACAAAAATGAACACCGGGCAAACGTAGCGAATGAAAAACGCCCAGATTTGCGCGTTGGTGAAGGGCAGGCCTAACGGCCTGGATTGAAAGAACGGGCTTCCTTTGGCCAATTCTTCGGCAGCATTGGGTACACCCCATACCCATCCGATGTAAATGGAAAGCAATAACCCGCCCAGCGCCAGGGAAATATCCCCCCAGAGAAAGCTCATCAGGCTCAGGAAATCCCTGCCGCCGATGTTCCCCAGCCATCCCACCGCGCCCTGCGAAAGCGCTGAGGGAATCGCCAGTAGCAAAGCAAATCCCCCCACAATCCACACCGTATATTTGCGCTTCCAGCGCTTTTCATCTACCAGGTAGGCCACCGGCACTTCCAACAGCGAAATAGTGGAGGTCAACGCGGCGATGGAGAGCAGCAGGAAAAAAGCCGCCCCGATAAGATTGCCCAGGGGAATTTCCCGGAACATTTCCGGCAGTACGATGAATACCAGGGCCGGGCCGGCGTCGGGCGCTTTTCCCAGGGCAAACAGCGCCGGAAAGATCATCAATCCCGCCAGCATAGCCACCAAAGTATCCAGGGAGGCGATCCAGAGCGCCGAGGTAATGACATTATCTTTTTTGGATAAATATGATCCGTAGGTAATCATCAATCCCATCCCTAAGCTGAGGGAGAAAAACGCCTGCCCCAGGGCCGCCAGGAAGGTCTTTCCGGTTATTTTGGAAAAATCCGGCTTCAGGAGAAATTCCAGTCCCGCTCCCGCCCCGGCAAGGGTAACACTGCGAATAATGAGCAGGATCATAAGGATGAACAACAGCGGCATCAGCAGTTTCGACCACCGCTCGATGCCGTTCGAAACCCCTCCATAGACCACCAGGATGGTAAAAAGGATGAAAAGCGCGGTCAAACCGATCACCGTCCAGGGAGATGCGATGAATTCCGTGAAGGGGGTAGGTTCGCTGAGAAGCAGTTTGAAAATGTACCCGAAAGTCCATCCGGCGACCACCGCATAGAAACTGAGGATGAACACCCCGGTAAGCACACCCAGGATGCCGATGGCAATCCACAGGCTCCGGGGAGTAATGGCCCGGATGGCCCCAACCGGGTTTTTCTCGGTATTTCTTCCCAGGGCCAGCTCCGCGAACATATAAGGAAGGCAAATAAACGCCACACATGCCAGGTAAACCAGCACAAACGCCGCCCCGCCGTTTTCCCCGGCCACGTAGGGGAAGCGCCAGATGTTCCCCAGCCCAATCGCCGATCCGGCGGCGGCAAATATAAATCCGATTTTGGAACTCCATTGACCGCGTTGTTCTGCACCCGCTTGCATTCAGCACTCCTTTTCTGTAATGATGGCTTTGCTGCGACAATCGTTCTAACCGGTTCAGGATGTATCCGAACACGGTGCTAAGATAGATATTTCCGGTGATTTTTTCAATAGGTAGGAAAAAAGGCTGTGGTTTATCAGCATCCGATTTGCCGGTCTGTCTCCTGACTCGCTCGCCGGCTGGCTGGTTCGTATTAATAGAAAACGCCTGCCAGGTAGCCTACCACGCCATGGCGGTCCCCGGTGATGTCCCCGGAATTGCGGTACAACAGCACCCGGGCCTCGGTTGCGCCGCAATCGCGGGCAACTTTCATGGCAGTGATGGCCGGCCCGTAGCCGCACATTTCACAACGGCGGTGTTCGATGTCTTCGTAGAGGCGGTCGGGAGCAAAATCGCTTACCGCATCGATGACTAACTGGTCGAGGGCACGGGCTTTCTCATCGGAATAGAAGTGCGAAAGGTCGGTACTGGCGATCAGCAGGCAATTCCGGCGCGCCAGCGCCTGCGAAAGAGCGTTATGAAGGATATTGATAAAATCTTCTGCCTGGTGGCCCATCATCAGGGGAACAATTTTGATCCCGTCGATGACCCATTTCAGGAAGGGGAGCTGCACTTCCAGGCTGTGCTCGTTCGATGCAAAACCGCGTTTGGAGAGACGGATATCCGGGTGGGCGGCGGTAAGCTCATCGATGAGTTGTTGGTGAAGGGGAATATCCCCCAGGGGGGTGCGCAGCGCTTTGCCGGGGTAAACGGCGATATATTGAAATGATTCGTGATGGCTGGGGGCGATAATCACAGCCGCATCATAAGTTTTGCCCATAATCTGCCGGTAAGCCCGGGCGGCCACCCCGCCGGAATAAACATAGCCGGCATGGGGAACGATCATGGCGCGCACCGGCCTGGATGGGGAAATTAGGGGCGCATTTTCCAGGAACAGGCTGAGATCCCGTTCCAGGATCACTTTATCCGCCGGATAGAATAGCCCCGCCACCCCGGCGGAACGGATTTCATCGCGTTGGATCATTAGCCGCTCCTACTACGGAAAACGCAGGGCGCATGGGGTATGGGTTGGTTTCATTGCGCCCTGCTCGCTGCGTTATACGCGTTGCCGCTCAATTCGGATTGGTTATATTGGCCGCTGGTTGAGGGCCGTTTCCCTGGGTATTGTTAACCAGGAACTCATCGGTAGAACTTTGCGCCAGCAAATGCCGGATCACGGTCACTTTGATCTGGCCGGGATATTCCATGCTTTCCTTGATTTTCCGGGCAATGTCCGCGGCTAACAGGTTCGCTTCCGTATCGGTTAACTTATCCGGCACTACCATTACCCGGATTTCCCGCCCGGCGGAGAGCGCGTAGGTTTTGGCCACGCCTTCAAAGGAATTGGCCAATTCCTCCAATTTGGAGATGCGCTGGGCGTAAGCCTCCAAAGATTCCCGGCGCGCCCCGGGCCGCGCCCCGCTGATGCGGTCTGCCGCAGTTACCAGAACGGAAATGGGAGAAATCGGCTCCGCCTCTTCGTGGTGCGCCAATACTGCATTGACCACCACCTCGTGCTCCTTGCAGCGGGTGGTGATGTCCACCCCGATGCTGACGTGGCTCCCCTCGGAGTCGTTGCTGACCGCTTTGCCGATGTCGTGGAAAAGCCCCGCGCGCCGCGCCAATTCCACGTCCAGCCCTAATTCCGCCGCCATGTTTCCGGCCAGCCAGGCAACCTCTTTGGAGTGCTCTAAAATGTTCTGGCCGTAACTGGTGCGATATTTCAGCCGCCCTAAGTAATTGCGAATCTCCGGGTGAACATTCTTGATCTTCAGCTCTGCAAGGGTTTCCTCGGAGGCTTTGCGAATACTCTCCTCGACAATTTTCTGGGCTTTGGCAACCTCCTGGTCAATCGCCTTGGGGTTGATATTTTTTTTCTGGATCAACCCCTCCATGGCCAGGCGCGCCACTTCCCGCTTGATGGGGTCGAAGCTCGACATCACCACGGTTTCCGGGGTGTCGTCAACGATGACCTTGACGGCGGTGGCGGCCTCGAACGCCTTGATGTTGCGCCCCTCTCGCCCAATGATCAACCCCTTCCAGCCATCGTTGGGCAGGGAAACGGAGACCAGGGTAGATTCCATGGTATATTCCGTGGCCATTCGCTCGATGGCAAACGCCATGATTTCTTTGGCCTCCCAGCGGGCGCGTTCCGCGGCTTCTTTCTTTAAATCCACGATTTCCTGCGCCGCTTCCGTGCGGGCCTGGTTCAGCAGATGTTCTTTCAACTGCTTTTTGGCCTCATCCCGGTTCAATCCGCTTAACTCCTCCAGGCGGCGCATCTGCTCTTCGATGAGATGCTGCAACTTTTCTTGTTGCTGGCGGGTTTCTGCTTGCAACTGTTCGATCTGCCGCTGCTGTTTTTTAAGAGAATTTTCACGGTCGCGGAAACCGCTTTCCTGGCGCCAGAGCTCTTTTTCCCGCTTCCGAACTCGCTCCTCCAGTTTCGCTAATTCCTGCTCCCGCTGTTTGATTTGTTTTTGAGCCTGAAAACGCTCTTTCTGGAAATTCTCTCTTGCCCGAACAATGGCATCTTTTTCCAGTTTCTGGGCTTCTTTCTCTGCCTGGGCTAAAATTTCTTTCGCGCCGAGCCGGGCGTTTTCCTGTTTTTTACTCTCGAAGAGCCGAAAAATTAAAGCCCCAATCACGAGGCCGAAAATCAATGAAAGTATGGGAATAATTATATCCATTGCCATTACCTCGATCGCTGGTGAATTTTGCTGCGAACATCTCGCAATCCTTACGCTGAAAACCCTCATTCCGGCCCGCCGGCTGATTGGCGCAGGCCCAAAGCCGGTACGGTTCTGATACTCATAATCTGCTGATAAATATAGCCGAATGCGTCGCTTAAAGAAACAAATTTTTTAGGGTGAGCCGGCTTCAAGCGAAAACAGGGAGGAGAAGATGGCATGACACAGAGAAGAGGGAAGCGGATGCGGCGTTCTCGCCGATCCGTTTCCGGTAGCTGTAGCTTTGCCTGCGTCTGGGTGTGCCTCGATCAATTACTCTTTCATTGCTTCTCGAATTTCATCGAGGGTCGGTTCTACGCCTGGCTTTGTTTTTTCCAAAAACTTACCCAAATCGGTTATGAGATGATTGGGGTTGCTGTGCTGCAATTTTTTTTCATCCACTCGATGGAGAATTTGCTAACGGTTACTTATAATTTTCCCGGGCAATCCTCACGTTGCGCATAAAATTGGCATACCCGGCTCGCAGCACCGGGGTACCGGCGAACCAATTCTGGAACTCTTTCTCACTCATTTGGGCAAGCTGTTTCAGGTCGAACCACTCATCGGGCAGCCGGTTATCGAAATCCCGCTCCCCGGTATGGGCGCTGAAGCGGTTCCAGGGGCAAACCGCCTGGCAGATGTCGCAGCCGAAGATCCAGTTTTCCATGCCTTCATGGAATCGGGGATCGATCTCCCCGCGGTGCTCGATGGTCAGGTAAGAGATGCAGCGGCGGGCATCCAACACATACGCTTCATCTAGCGCGCCGGTGGGGCAGGCGACCTGGCAGCGGTTGCAGGTTCCGCAGTAATCCGCCGCCAACGGGGGATCGGGAGGCAGTTTTGTCGATAATAAAATTTCCCCTAAGAAAAAATAGGAGCCTTTCTTTTTGATGATCAAGTTGGTATGCTTCCCGATCCAGCCGATTCCGGCTTTTACCGCCAGGGGTTTTTCCAGCAGCGGAAAAGAGTCCACGCATATTCGCCCGCGGGCTTCCGGCAGCAGGGTTTGAATATACCCCAGGAGGGACTGCAATTTTTTCCGCAGCACTTTGTGATAATCCCGGCCGCGGGCGTATATGGAAATATTCCCCTGGTGTTCAGGGCGCAAAACTGCTTCATTTTCCCGAAAATAGTTGTGGGCGACCACGATAATCGATTGCGCTTCCGGGAAAAAGCTGCGCGGATCGGCTCGCTCCGCGCGGGTTCTCGACATCCAATCCATGGTTCCCTGGTATCCCCGTCCCAGCCACTGCATCAGCCGCTGCCCGGGGTCTTGCAGCGGCTCCGCGTCGCAAATGGCCGCAGCGGAGAAGCCCAACTCCCGGGCTTTATGCTTGATGTGCTCTACTATCGCTTTCATGGTTCAGGTTGACGTTGGCTGGTACCTCGAAGGGATTGCGTCGCG
>CAZFVV010000163.1:0-1659 GCA_964522165.1 uncultured Calditrichaceae bacterium | reverse complement strand
GTCTCTATCCGTCAACCCCGTTATCTGTCCGCTCTTGTTCCAACGGTATCGCAATCGTATCCCCGTCGTTGGCGATGCGGATTTCCCCGGTGAAATATTTTTGGACAACCTCGACCGGGTTGGTTTTCAAGACCTCGGGGTAGAAGTGGTTGAGCAGCAGCTTTTTGACCCCGGCTTCCGCGGCGATTTTCCCGGCCAGGCTGGGCGAAAGGTGCCCTTGCACCACCAACTCATCCGGATAGGAGCACTCCAGCACCGCCAGATCGGCCTTTTTGCACAGGCGGATGATCTCCGGGCAGTAGCCGGTATCGCCGGAAAAAACCACTGCCCTGTTCTCAATCTCGAAACGGTACGCCACGCTTTCCGGGGCATGTTGAACTTTACTCCAGATGAGCCGGAAGCCCGGGAAATCCAGCAAGCGCCGCCGCAATTCGTGGTATTTGACTTCGTGAGAAAATTGCAGCCACTTGCCGAATGCTTGTTCCAGCCCCTGCACGAACCGGAAAAAGCCCGCCGGCCCCCACACCTGCAGCAACCTTCCGGCTCGAGCCGGGCGGCTATTGCGCAGCGCGAATAAAAACGGCGCTAAGTCCCCGCTATGGTCGGGATGAAAATGGGTAATGAAAATATAGTCGATACTGTGCAGATCGATTCCCTCGATGGCCATCCGGCGCAAGGTTCCCGCGCCAATATCGACGAGTATTCTCGCCCGCGGAGTTTCGATTATCGTGGCGCTGCAGGAACGCCGGGGATCGAGCATGATCGTTCCGCTGCCTAAAAAATGTAGCTTGATCTGGCGATCCATTCCGCTTCCTCCATGACGATTGCCCGGTAAATGTAGCGATAATTCAACAACAATTCAAACCAAATTCCGGGGGTCGCAGGAGAAGGGAGGGGAGTAAAAAATACGAAGCCCCGGCATTATACCGGGGCTTCGGGTGCAAAACTGCCGGAAAGAGAAGCTGGTAAAGCTTAAAATGGTCAAGCTGTTACCAGTCCTCTGATAGAAGGCTTATTTCATCAGGATCATCTTTTGCACACTCTTGAAGTCGCCGGCCACGAAGCGGTAGATATACACCCCGCTGGTTACCGGAACTCCCAGGTCGTTGCGGCCATCCCAGGTCGCTTTGTAGCGCCCGGGCTGCATTTGCGCATCGACTAAGGTGCGAACCTTCTGGCCCAACACGTTGTAGATTTCCAACTTCACGTTGGATACCTGGGGAAGCTGGAAGTCCAGGGTGGTGCTGGGGTTGAAGGGGTTGGGATAGTTCCGGCTGATGTCGAAGGTGGTGGGAACTTCGCCCTCTTCACCTAAGCCGACGATCACGTCAAGAGTCACCGGGACGGTGACGATCGGGTCGGTCAGGTCGTTGCTGCTGATAACCACGCTGCCCTGGTACAGGCCCAGTTCCTCTCCGCGCAAGCGGATGATGAAGCCGCCCACGTCCCCGGGAGCAATGCTGCCGCTGCTTGCACCGATCAATTCCATCCACAGCGGGCCGACCCCGGCTAGTTCATACACGAAGAATATGTCCGGAGTGCCCTGCAATACCCCGCCGATGGAGGCGGTGCCCGGCACTACCCCTTCGCCAATCCACAGACCGCCGGCAATGGCCGAGGGATTGGGTTGGAAATCCGCCGCCACGTCGTAGGTAAAGC
>CAZFVV010000162.1:0-11290 GCA_964522165.1 uncultured Calditrichaceae bacterium | reverse complement strand
CATTTTTTGCTAAAAAAACCGGGGAGCGATGCCGCGCTCCCCGGCGCACTTTTTACTTCAGCGCGGCACCGCTTTCACCCCATAGGCAAGCACGCCTTTTTCCCCGTCTTCCTGAATTTTGCGGAATTCCAAGCTCACCGGCATCCCGATCTCGATTTTATCCAAATCGCAGTCCACCACCTGGGTGAGCAGCCGCACCCCCGGTTGCACTTCCACAATGCCCATGGCGTAGGGCGCCTGGTCGGAAAACTGGGAAGGGGCTACCCGGATCACCGTATAGGTGACGATTTTCCCATCCCGGGGCAGGCTGAGCGGCTCGAACTCCCGGGCCTGGCACTCCGGGCAAACCTGGCGGGTGGGATAGTATATTTTCTGGCATTTTTTGCATCTGCCCGCTTCCAAACGATGATGAGCGGGGATTTCCCGTACATATTCGGCAGGTGTAATCATAACG
Organism: uncultured Calditrichaceae bacterium; assembly: GCA_964522165.1. Taxonomy (GTDB): domain Bacteria; phylum Calditrichota; class Calditrichia; order RBG-13-44-9; family J075; genus JABWBP01. The sequence continues at coordinate 10,836 of CAZFVV010000162.1, read as the reverse complement.
CCTCCATAATGTGAACGACACAGCTTCCGCCGGTGCCGCCCATGTTTTGAGTTAAACCGACCCGGGCATTCTTTACCTGGCGCTCGCCCGCCTCGCCGCGCAACTGGTGCACGATCTCCACCGCCTGCGCCACCCCGGTGGCGCCCACGGGGTGGCCCTTGGCCTTCAAACCCCCGCTGGTATTCACCGGCAACCGCCCGCCTAACGCGGTGTAGCCGGATTCCGCGGCCTTTCCGCCCTGGCCCTTTTCCGCCATGCCTAACGCTTCCAACACGCAAATCTCCGCGATGGTGAAGCAGTCGTGCACTTCCGCCAGATGGACGTCGCCGGGCTTTTTACCGGCCATTTTGTAAGCCTGCTGCGCCGCTTCCGCCACCGCCCGCAACTCCGTAATGTCCTCGCGGCTGTGCAGGGCGATGGTGTCCGTAGCCTGCCCGGAGCCGCTGATCTTCACCAACGGCTTCTTAGCAAATTTTTTGGCGGTTTCCCGGCTGCACAAAATCAGCGCAGAGGCTCCGTCGGTGATGGGCGAGCAGTCCAAAATGTTCAAAGGATCCGCCACCGCGGTGGAATGAATCACCTCATCCACGGTAATTTTCTGGCGGTACTGCGCAAAGGGATTCATGGAGCCGTGCAGGTGGTTTTTCACCGCCACCTCCGCCAACTGCTTGCGGGTGGTGCCGTAGCGGTGCATGTGCGCCCGGGCGATCATGGCGTACAGGCCCGGGAAGGTTACCCCGTAAAAGCTCTCGTAGGTCTGGTCGGCCGCGGTGGAGAGCGCGTAGGTGGCCCCGTCGGTGCTGACGTCGGTCATTTTTTCCACCCCGCCCACCAGCACCACGTCGTTCAGGCCCGAGAGCACCTCCAGGAGGCCCATGCGCAGCGCCGCCCCGCCGGAGGCGCAGGCGGATTCCACCCGGGCGGCGGGAATATGTTTTTGCCCCAGGTAGTCGGCCATCAGGGAGGCGATGTGCTCCTGCCCGTTGAACAGCCCGCTGGACATGCAGCCGATGTACATGGAGCCGATCCGCTCCACTCCCGCGTCATCAATGGCGGCCAGGGCGGCCTCCACAAAGAGCTGCCGGAGTGATTTGCCCCAGTGCTCCCCGCCTCTGGTCATCCCCACGCCCAAAATTACCACTTCTCTATTCACGGTATCCTCCGTCGTTTTCATGTGTTTAAGTGTTCAAGTGTTCGGGTGTTATAGTGCTCCGGTGTGTTAGTTGCAAGGGTTGAGTTTTGGTTTTCAAGTTCAAAAAACAGCATTCAATGTCAGTAACATGAACACCTGAACACTAAAACACCCGAACACCATAACACTATAACAGCGCATTTATCCCGTCTTAATCTTCCCGCGATGCTTCGCATAAGTCCCGTAGTCCACCTGGATTTTTCCTTTGGCGATCATCTCCCGGGTTTTCGGCGCGCGATCCTGCGCTTCCCGGATACGCTCGGTTACTTTCCAGATGAAGCCGTCGCTGCCGGAGCCGGAGCCGTAGGAGACCATCAGGATGCGGTCGCCCGGTTTGGCGATGTCCAAAATGGCGGTGAGGCCCAGAGGAGAGGAGCCGGAGTAGGTGTTGCCGATGATCGGGCAGAGCAGCCCGGTTTCCATCTGGCTTCTGGAGAACCCTAACATTTTCCCGGCGCGCAGGGGGAATTTGCCGTTGGGCTGGTGGAATACCGCGAAGGTAAAATCCTGCGGTTTCATCCCCGCCCTTTCCATAATGCCGTTGGCCGCGCCCAATACATGCTTGAAGTAGGCTGGCTCCCCGGTAAACCGTCCCGCGTGTTCGGGATAAAACTGGTATTCCCGCCGCCAGAAATCCGGGGTATCGGTCATGAACGAGTAGGTGTGCTCGATCTCCGCCAGCACGTTCTTGCCGCCCATGATAAACGCCGCGCCCCCGGCGGAGGCGGTGTATTCCAGCGCGTCGCCCGGCTTGCCCTGGGAAGTATCCGCGCCGATGGCTAAAGCGTATTCCATCCAGCCGGATTTCACCAGCGCCATGGTGACGAACATCGCCTCGGTGCCGGCCTTGCAGGCGAATTCAAAATCCGCGCAGTGCACCTCCGGGGTGGCCCCGATGGCGTCCGCCACCACGGTGCCGCTGGGCTTCACCGCGTAGGGGTGGGATTCCGAGCCAACGTAGATCGCCCCGATCTTTTTAGGATCGATGCCCGCGCGTTTGAGGGCGTTGCGCGCCGCCTCCACGGAGATGCTGATGGTATCCTCATCCGAAGAGGGAACGGATTTTTCCTCCAACACCAACCCGCTCTTGTAGCTTTCGGCGTCGGTGCCCCAGACTTTGGAGATTTCCTCCACTTTGATGCGCCGCCGGGGAACGTGAGCGCCGTAACCAACGATTCCGATCATGGGTGTTCTCCTGTGATAAGTGACTAAAGTGAACTAAAATGCCTAAAATGCCTAAAGTGTCTGAAGTGTCTAAAGTGCCTGAGAGAGTTAAAGTGCCCGAAAAACCGGGGTTCGATGGAGCAAGTTTTCGCTCTTTCGCCCCTGTTAAGCACTTTCGAATTTAATATCGCAAATGTTACTTTATCAAAACCATGACTTTTGTCAGGGTTTTACATGACTTTTAACAGGAAAAACCGGCCAAAACAGCCGCGCCGGGGCAAATGGGAAGCGGAAAATAATTCTTTGCGCCTTTTACCGGGGAGATTTGCGTTTTACATTCTCCCCTTCGTTTTAATGAGGCAAGGAGGTGAGCCATGGCAGAGGTGGTGTTTCGCGCCGGGGTAGGCGCGATGATTATCAACGGCGCGGGCGAAATCCTGGTTTTTCAACGCTCGGATAATGACAGCGTCTGGCAATTGCCCCAGGGAGGGCTGAAAACCTCCGAAGAACCCCTGCAGGGAGTGCTGCGGGAAGTCCGCGAAGAAACCGGCATCGAACCAGGCCAACTCCGGCTTCTGCGCGAGCATCCGGATTGGCTGGCCTACGAATTTCCCGCGGAGATACGGGCGACGAAAACCTATCTCGGCCAGGCGCATAAGTGGTTCCTGTTCAGATTTACCGGCGCTGAAAACGGCATCGACCTGCAAGCGGCGGAGGATGACGAATTCAAAGCCTGGCAATGGATGAGCGGGGCGGAATTGCTCGAAAAAACCTTCTCCTTCAAAACCCCGGTGTATCGCAAACTGCTGGCGGAATTTTCGGATCATCTGTCGAAAACGGGTGAGTGGTGGGTGTACGTCATCCGCTGCCGCGATGGCTCGCTCTATACCGGGGTTACTACGGATGTAAGCAGAAGATTTAAAGAACACCAGGCCGGGGGGAAGAAGTGCGCCCGCTACTTGCGAGGCAAAGCTCCTCTGGAGTTGGTCTTTCACAGCCCGGCCGGCCTGAAGCGGGAAGCGCTGCGGGTGGAAAAACTGCTCAAAAAATTAGCAAAGCCGGAAAAGGAAGCGCTGGTTTCAGGTAAATTCAGCCTTGCGGATCTTCGGGGAAATAGCTGAGACGGTAAGGGGGAGCGGGCAGGAGGCAGGGGCAGGAGCAGTCAATGTCGTTTAGTTAAGGGGAATTACTCCAATTGCACGCTGAAGCCTGGCAATCTTAGATTACCACGCTTCAGCGTGTAATTCCGGGGGTTCTCAACAACCCGCATTCCGTAAAAATTGCCTGCCTCCTGCCCCTGCCCCAGCTCCTGCCAACGAACGGAGACGTATCCATGAACCTGAAAATCAAAATCCCCCGGCCGGCGCTGTACTGGCGGTTATTACGCCGCCAGCGCCTGCGCCTGCAACGGCGGCTGAGCCGCCTGGGGGTTCCTGACTATGCCATTTTCAGTTTTTTTGCAGTCGTAACCGGCGCGGTGGCAGGAGCTGCAGCGGTAGCTTTTTACCAAACCGTTCATTTACTCCACCTGTTCTTCTTCAGCGCCGGAACCGGTTGGTTTTTTTTCATGGGCGGGCTGGCGGTTATCCTGATGCCCGCCCTGGGTATGCTGATCCAGAACCTGATGATCACCCTGGCCCCGGAAACCGCCCGCAAGCGCGGGGTGTTGGAGGTGATCAAAGCGGTATCCTTCCGCGGCGGCTACATCCCCTTGCGCACCACCCTGTTTCATTTTTTAGCCCCGGCCATTTGCATCGGCTCCGGCGGCACCGTGGGGCCGGAAGGCCCGGTCGCCCAGTTGGGAGGGGGAGTGGCCAGCAAGATGGGCAGCCTCTTCGGCCTCTCCGACTCCCGCCGGCGCATGTTCACCGCCGCAGGCTCCGGGGCGGCCATTGCCGCGGTGTTCAATACCCCGCTGGGGGGAGTTTTTTTCGCCCTGGAAGTGGTTTTGCTGAACGATTTCCACGCCCCCACTTTCTCCGCCCTCATCCTCGCCTCCGTCACCGCCAGCGCCATCTCCCGGGCCTTTTTAGGCAATACCCCCACGTTTTCCTTTGCCAATCCTTACATCGGCCCCTACGAGCAGTTTTACCTCTACGCTATCTTAGGGATCGGGGCGGGGATCATCTCCCTGCTCTATATCCACTACTCGGAGGCGCTGCACGGGCTTTTTTCCAAACGCTGGTCGCCCCGCTTCCCGCGCTGGTCTCTTATGGGAGCGGTGGGGCTGGTGATGGGCGCTTGCGGGTATTTTTACCCCGATATTATCGGGATCGGCTACGACGCCATCAACAAAGTGCTGGCCGGCGGGCTTTCCTGGAAGATTGTGGCGGTACTGCTGCTGATGAAATTCCTGTTAGTGCCCCTGATCCTCCATTCCGGGGGATTCGGAGGGTTGTTTGCGCCCTCCCTGTTCATGGGGGCCTGCTTCGGATTTTTGTACGCCCTGGGGCTCAAAGCGTTCTTCGGGGTGCAGGTGGACGCGGTTACCTACGTGCTGGTGGCCATGGGCGCGGTGTTAGGGGGGATCAACTCCATCCCCATCTCCGCGATCTTGATCATCTTCGAGATGACCCGGGATTACAGTTTCATCCTGCCCCTGATGTTAGCGGTGGTCACCAGCACCATGATCGTGCAGTTGCTGGTCAAGGGATCGATCTACACCCGGCATCTGGAGCAGCAGGGGGTGCGCATCGAGCGGGGGCGGGAAATCAATATTTTGCGCTCCCTGCAAGTCAAAAATATCATGCGGGAAGACGTGGCGCTCATCCCGGAGCATCTTCCGCTCTCGAATTTATTCACCCTGCTAATCGAAAGCCCCCACAGCACCTTTTACACCGTTAATAAAGAAGGGAAGCTTGCAGGTACGATCACTGAAGGCGACTGGCGCCCCATCATTGCCGATTTCCAGAATTTGCAGAAATTGTTAGTGGCGGGAGACGTCGCCCGCCCGGGAACTTCCGTGGTGCGGGAAGACGACGACCTGGATTACGTGCTGAAACTCTTCGGGCATGAAAACGTGGATGAATTCCCGGTAGTCTCGGCAAGCGATCCCGGCAAAGTAATCGGCTCGGTGTGGCGGCAGGACGTGATCGCGGCCTATAACCGGGAGAGTTTGAAATACAATTTAGTTGACGGCCTCACCCACGGCCTCAAAGCGGTCAACTCCGCGCACGACGTGAACCTGGCCAAGGGATTTGCGGTGGCGGAGCGCCGCGCCCCGGCCGAATTCGCCGGCAAAACCCTGGCGCAGCTGCGCCTGCGCAACCGCTACGGCCTGGAGGTGCTGATGATCCGCCCCGCCAAATCCCCCTTTGGCGAGGAAAAAGAGGAGCAGGATTTTACCATTCCCGCCCCGGATTACGTCATTCAGCCCGGCGACACCCTGGTCATGTTCGGCAAAGAAGAAGCTATTGCCGCGACGCGAAATTGGTATTAAATTTCGCAGTAACTTTTCCGGCTAAAAATAAAGGGGGTCACGATGAAACGATTTTCCCATGAACCGGGAACGCGAAAGCGTTTTTACCTGTTTTTGATTTTTTCTGTTTTAGGGGCGATGATTGGGCCGGCCTTCGCGCAAGCGGAACGGGCCCCGGCCCTCGCCCAAACGGTGGTCTCCTCCCTGATTCCTTCCACCACTTATCCCGCCCCGGGAGAAACCCTCGAGGTAGCGGTGCATGTTGACATGACCGGGATGCCCGCGCCCAACAACTTGTTAGGCAGCTTTACCGGGTATCTCAATTGGGATCCGCTGATGATGTATTATGTCGGAAATTCCGGAGCCTTACAGGGTTTTACCGGTGTTGTGAGCGATTTGAATGCCGCCAATGGAGCCTTGATGTTTACTGGCGCAAAAGCTACCGGCCAGGGAGGCGCGTTCGAGGTTTTCATTTTCTATTATATCGTAGCCGGCCCTCCCGGCGCCCCGGTGAACCTGGACCTGGAATATTCCGGTATGGCTGCTGCGCAGACTTTCATAAACCTGCTGCCGTATTTAACCATTGTGGACGGGCAGATTGCGGTGGTGGGGGGCAATAACAATCCCCCGGTGTTGCAGCCCATTGAAGACCAGGCCGTTATTGCCGGGCAAACCCTGGAAGTGGAAATTTCCGCAACCGACCCGGACGATGACACCATTACCCTGGCGGCGAACAATCTCCCGGATTTCGGCAGTTTTGTCGATCACGGCGACGGGAGCGGAACCATTACTTTTGCGCCAACGATTGAGGACATTGGGGCTTATCCTGATATCGAAGTGATCGCCGCTGATGACGGCATTCCCGCGCTGCAAGACACGGTGCATTTTTCCTTATGGGTCATGCAGAATTTTATCTCCGCAGTGGTTCCTTCGGATAGCCTTCCCTCGCCCGGGGATACTCTTGCGGTGGCGATAAACTTTGATATGAACGGAATGACTCCGCCGTGCGATTTACTGGGCGCTTTTGACGGAATTTTGCATTGGAACCCAATGATCTTGCAATATGTCGGCGCTTCCGGCTTTTTGCAGGGGTTTAGCGGCGTCGTGAATACCACCAATGCGGCCACGGGCGAGCTTCGTTTCAACGCCTCAAAACCGCCGGGCCAGGCGGGGCAGTTTGACGTAGTGATTTTTTATTACCTGGTGACCGGCAGCCCGGGCGACCCGGTGATGATGGATTTGGCATACTTTTCCGTATCCCCTGCAATCTGCTTCATTAACATCATGCCGTTTTTGATTATTGTGGACGGGCAGATTGCGGTGGTGGGGGACAATAACAATCCCCCGGTGTTGCAGGCCATCGAAGACCAGACCGCCATCGAGATAACCCCTTTGGCGGTAGAAGTCTTCGCCGCTGACCCGGATGGCGATGTTATTACGCTGACGGTCAACAATCTGCCCTCCTTCGGCAGCTTTATCGACCATGGCGACGGCAGCGGAACCATTACCTTCACCGCCGGCCTTCATAGTGACACCGGCACGTATTCCAACATTGAAGTGATTGCCGCGGATGACGGCGTTCCGCCGCTGCAAGATACAACGTATTTTTCCCTGACGGTGGTCCCGATCTTCCCCTCCGCCCTCGTTCCCTCGGATACCATGCCTGCGCCGGGAGACACCCTGGCCGTGGCGGTAAATTTTGATCTAACCAGGCTCTCCCCGCCGGAAAATATTATGGGTAGTTTTACCGGTTTTCTCCACTGGGATCCTTCGGTGCTGCAATATGTCGGCAACTCCGGTCTGTTGCAGGGGTTTACCGGCAGTGTTTTTAACCTGGACCCCGTACAGGGAACGCTTAAATTCAATGGCGCATCAAATACTCCCCAGGGGGGGCAGTTCGATGTATTGATTTTTTATTACCTGGTAACTGGCGACCCGGGTGCTCCGGTTATCATGGATTTGGGATATCAGGCCATGAATTGCTTTCTGTGCTTCAACAATTCACTGCTCGTCCTCGTGACTCCTTTGGACGGGCAGATTGCGGTGGTGGGAAACCCCGCCGTGCTGACGGATTCGCTCCCCCCGGACTGCATCACCCTCGGCGTAAACCCTGGCCCCCCGGTTACCCTGGACATCGCCTTGCAGGATACCGGCAGCGGGCTGGCGCAGGTTCAGACGCTCACTTTATTGAATGCCACCCTCACCGTGCCGCCCTTTACCCCCGGCACAACTGATCAAATTATCCTCACCGCCACGAAAATCAACCAAACCCAGCCCAGCACCGTGCTCATCGAAGCGTTCGATCTGGCCGGCAATTCCGTGGTCTGCGACCCGGTGTATATGCAGGCCGCCGCGGGGATTCCCGGCGAATTCGACCTGGCGCAAAATTATCCCAATCCCTTCAACCCTGCGACAACCATCCGTTTTCAGTTACCGACGAACCGCCTCGTTACCCTGAAGATTTACGATATTACCGGGCGGCTGGTCAAAACCCTGCTGCGGGAATCTCTGCCAGCGGGCTACTACACCGTCGCCTGGGACGGAAGCGGGGAGCGCGACGAAGCGGTTGCCGGGGGCGTTTATCTCTATCGCCTTGCCGCTGGGGATTACATAAAAACGCGCAAAATGCTGCTGGTAAAGTGAAGGGAGTGCAAAATTTATTTTGCACCTGACCGTAACCGGAGGCCAATAATCTGAAAGCACATATAATGGAAACGGATGAAAGCCGCGTGGAGAATCCCCCGGCAGTTTCGCTGGAAGAGGCGGACATCCGGGTCCGCGAGGTGCGCAAGCACTTCAAAGACGTGAAGGCGGTGGACGGCATCGATCTGGAAATCCGGCGCGGGGAGTTCGTCGCCCTGTTAGGCCCCAACGGGGCCGGCAAAACGACCTTAGTGGAGATGATCGAAGGCATCCAGCAGCCGGACGCCGGGGAAATCCGCATCCAGGGAAAAGCCTGGCAGGGCCACGCCGGGGAGCTGCGCCGTATTTTGGGAATCTCCCTCCAGGAAACCTTCTTTTTCGATAAGCTCACCGTGCGGGAGACGCTAACGCTGTTCGCCAGTTTTTACGGGCTGCCGAGCGAGCGGGTGGGGGCGATTATGGACCTGGTAAATTTGGAGGAGAAGAAAAACGCCTACGTGGTCAACCTCTCCGGGGGGCAGCGCCAGCGCCTGGCCCTGGGCGTCGCCCTGCTGAATAACGCCCAAATCCTGCTGCTCGACGAGCCTACCACCGGCCTCGACCCCTCCGCCCGGCGGGAAATCTGGAATATCCTCCTGAAGCTGAAAGCGGAGAGCAATACCACCCTCATCCTCACCACCCACTACATGGAGGAGGCGGAGTTTTTGTGCGACCGGATCATCATCATGGACCGGGGCAGGGTGCTGGCCCGGGGCACCCTGGAGCAGTTGCTTTCGCAGAGCAACAGCAGCGAGATCATCGAATTCGCGATTGCGGAGGAGCGCCCGCCACTGGATTTGAACGGCCTGCACGGTTTCCAGAAATTTACCTGGGACGGGAAGCTGAACCAGGGGCAGTTGTTGGTGGACAGCATCGTCGCCCGGCTGCCGAAATTCTTGGAAATCCTGGAACGGCAGCGCCTCACCCTGCGGGCGTTAGAATGCCGCAAAATGACCCTCGACGACCTGTTCATCTCCATGACCGGGCGGCATCTGCACCAGGAGTAGGAAGAGCCAAATTCCAGGAGCCAGAAACCAAGAACCAGGAGCCAAGAACCAATTTCTAAGTTTCAGGAAATGAGGATCGAAATCAAAAAAAGGCCAAATCCGCAATCACCCAAATGCCCATGAACAACCCCCTCATCCAACTCATCATCATCCAATTCAAGGAGTTTTACCGCGAGCCGGGCATCATTTTCTGGGGAATCGTTTTCCCCATCCTGATGGCCTGGGGGCTGGGAGTCGCTTTTACCAGCAAGGCCGAGCAAATCCGCAACGTGGCGCTCATCGAGAGCCGGGAGAACCCTAACCTGCCCCTGCGCCGCTTTTTGGAAGACGCCCGGGTCGCGGAGCGGAAGCAAAGCGGCGCTGAAAAAGAGTACATCAAGAGCGTGACCGATGAAAAGTTGGGCGCGATTCAGTACCATTTCATTCCCGCCGCCTGGGAACGGGCCATGGTGCTGCTAAAGCGGGGAACCGTTTCCCTGATTCTGGAGGAGAAAGACGGCGCGGTGCAATACCATTTCGACCCGCACAACAGCGACGCCCATTTGAGTTATTTGCAGCTTTCCGCGGCACTGGCGCAAACCGCGCCGGCGGGCGGTTCCGCCAACGTCGTCCCGCTCACCCGCACCGGCGCCCGCTACATCGACTTTTTGGTGCCGGGGTTGATCGCCATGGGCATTATGATGTCGGCCATGTGGGGCATCAGCTATTCGCTGATCGAGAAGCGCAACAAGAAACTGCTGCGCCGGATGGTCGCCACGCCCATGAAGCGCTCCGGCTTTTTGGTCTCCCATTTCATCGCCCGGGTGGCGCTGAGCCTGGTGGAGACCTTGCTGCTCTACCTGTTCGTGCACTACTATTTCGGCATCACCATCCAGGGTAATTTGCTGGCCTTGCTGCTGATGATGGTCGCCGGGATGCTCGCCTTTACCGGCATCGCGATCTTCGTATCTTCCCGCACCGCCAAATTGGAGATCGCCAACGGGCTGATCAACACCGTCACCATGCCGATGATGGTGCTCTCCGGCATCTTCTTCAGCTACCACAACTTTCCCGAGGCGGTGATTCCCTACATCCAAATCCTGCCCCTGACCATGTTAGCCGACGGCATCCGCGCCATTTTCATCGAAGGCGCGGGGCTGGCGGAGCAGCTATGGAAAATCCTGGTCTTGAGCGGGGTAGGGGTGGGGTTTTTCGCAGCGGGGTTGAAAATTTACAAGTGGTATTGAGGGATTTTAACCGCGAATTTCACGAATTGAAAAAACTTCGTTGCTATTTCTACTTTAAGACTTTGAGGGAAAAGAGCAAAAGTGAAGACTTATCAAGCTCTTGATATCCCCCCTTGCCCCCCTTCAAAGGGGGGAAATTTAAGCTGC
>CAZFVV010000161.1:0-11295 GCA_964522165.1 uncultured Calditrichaceae bacterium | reverse complement strand
GACGTTTTACGTATTACGCTTCACGGTCAATACCGGGCAGGTTGCCTGGCGAACCACCTTTTCCGCGGTGCTGCCCATCAGCAGATATTCCATGCCGGTCGTTCCGTGCGAGGAAATTACCAGCAGGTCGATGGGGTTTTTTTGGGCATAATCGACGATTTCCTGGTGCGCAAGCCCCTTTTTGACCACGTAATCTTCCACCAAATCCGGTTCCAGGCTGTCGGCGACAAATTCCTCCAGGTTTTCCCGCACAATGCGCGGCAAATTACGGTCGATATCGAAAATCGTTTCCTCCCCTTCGCTATAGAAAGAGGGATAGATGTCCTGCTCGATGACATGGAACAGGATTACCTTTGCGTTACAGGCGCGGGAAATTTCCGCCGCGGCTTCCAGGGCGGAACGGGAAGGAATCGAAAAATCAACCGGCACCAGAACCCGACTGATGGAGGAATTATTAAACGAGCGGTGAACCGTAAGCACCGGGATGGGAGACATGCGCACCATCCGTTCCGTCACCCTTCCCTGTAAGAACCGCTTCAGGCCGCCGCGCCCGTGGGTTCCGATCACCAGCAGGTCGAAGCGGTTTTGCCCCAGGAATTCCAGCAACGCATCTGCCGGATTGAATCCCTGCAGGAGCACGAAATCTACCCCGGGCGGATCGCCGCCGGCCCTGTCCAGGTAGGGTTGAGCCTGCCGGCGAATCTTAGCTTCCTCTTCGCGGGCCCAGCCTTCATAATCCGCCGGTTGAATGGTTTCGTCGGACTCTTCTTCAAAGGGTTCGATAACGTGCGCCAGGGTGAGCCTGGCCCGGCACTGCTTACCAAACGCAAAAGCGAATTCTACCGCAGTTGCCGAGAATTCGCTGAAGTCTGCCGCCACCAGGATGTGTCCGTAGTCCATCGCTTACATTCAGTTAATGATTCGACAAAATTAAACTCCAATGGCCTTCAATCAAACAAAAATAAAAACTCAAAATGAACCGGATGCCAGGCCCTTCAATCTTTGAATTTTTATTCACCCGGTGCCCGGTTCCGACTTCCGGAGCTCGATTCCAGGTGCTCGATCAATAATTCTTCGCCGTGCAGCAACTCCCCCCTTGACAATTTCACGGTAGTTGAGTATTTTGGCCTCTAATTTGGAGCGGCATTCCTGATGATCAAATTTCCCTTTCAAACATTAGCAAAAGGAGACGAGTATGGCAGAAATCAAGACCACGGGAGGTGAGCACCCCCAGTACAAACCCTACGTTCCCGCGGAATCATCCATGGCAGAATTCACCATTCGCGCCCTGATTATCGGCCTGGTCATGGCGGTGATCTTAGGGGCGGCGAATGCGTACCTGGGTTTGAAAGCAGGAATGACCATTGCGGCAACCTACCCGGCCGCGGTGATCGGAATGGCAGTGCTGCGGATCGTGAAAGGTTCCATCCTGGAAGAGAATTTTGCCCGAACCGTCGGCTCCATCGGTGAATCGGTGGCCGCGGGGGCGATTTTTACGCTGCCGGCCTTTTTTATTGCCGGCATCTGGCCGGAATTTGCCACCCGCGGGCATTACCTGGAATCCACCGCCATCATGGCCGCCGGGGGGGTGCTGGGAATTATGTTTGTGGCCCTGCTGCGCCGGGTAATGGTGGAAGATCGCGAGCTTCCCTTCCCGGAATCGGTGGCGGCGTCGGAAATTCATAAAGCCGGGCGCGCTGGCGGAACCGGGGCCAAGTTCCTGTTCGGCGCCATGGGCGTCGGCGCATTGATCCAGGCGTTGGGCCAGTTCAAGTTTTTTGCCACTACCTGGGAAAAGTTCGTCGCCTTTTCCAAAACCAGCATCGGCTTGCGCTCCAGCGGCAACGCCGCAGCGGAAGGCGGTGTGCTGCTCAGTTCGCCGGGAATCAGCCCCGCCTACATAGGGGTGGGCTATATCATCGGGCCGAAGCTGGCCTCGCTGAATTTCAGCGGGGGGCTGCTAGCCTGGGGGTTGTTCGTGCCGATTATCATGTATTTCCTCGGCCCCACACTGGATATTGCCGGCATGGCCGCTAAAATAATGGAAGAAGCCCTTCAGAAGGGCGGCAGTATTACTCTTCAGGAGGCCACCATAGAGGCGTGGGTGAATGCGTCTAAAAATATTTGGAGCCGGATTGTTCGTCCCATTGCCATTGGCGGAATGCTGATCAGCGCCGTTTACACGTTGTTCCGAATGCGCAAAAGCCTGGCCGCCGGGCTGGGCCGCTCCATCAGCGATGTCAAAAAGGCCGCCGCCGGCGGGCACGTTGCCGTTCGCACCGAGGCGGATTTGAAGTTCAATTGGATTTTGATCGGTATTCTGCTCTCCGGCGTGGCTACTTTCTTCATATATAATTATTTCGCCCAGAATGTTGGGGCTGCCCTGGTTGCCACGGTAGTGATGATCGTGGCCGGTTTCTTCTTCGCCGCGGTGTCGGGATACCTGGTGGGCATCATTGGTTCCAGCAATAACCCCATCAGCGGCCTCACCCTTTCCACCCTGTTAGTAGCGGCGCTGCTGATGGTGGTATTGGGAATGGAAGGAAACCCCGGCGTTGCAGCAGTTTTGGGGGTAGCAGCGGTGGTATGCGTTTCCGCGGCGGTAGCCGGGGAGATGCTGCAAGACCTCAAGGTCGGGCATATTCTGGGCGGAACGCCCTGGAAAATGCAGGTGGGAGATTTGTTCGGCATCGCGGTTTCGGCGGCGATCATGTTTCTTCCCTTGGTTATTCTCCATGAGGGAGATATTAAAGCCGGGGCGATGGCCGACCCGCCCTACCAGGGCGGTTTCGGAGGGGCTAAACTCCCCGCGCCCCAGGCCAGCTTGATGGCGCTGCTTTCGCAAGGCATCGTGGGCGGGCAAATGGCCTGGCCGTTGATCATCGTTGGGATGGTTATGGGATTGGGATTCATTTTAATGCAGGTGCGCAGCCCCATGCTGGTTAGCGTGGGCATGTACCTGCCCCTGGAAACCACCTTTGCAATTTTCATCGGCGGGGTGATCAAGGGGATCATTGAGCGCGTTAACGCCCGCAGGAAATTCAATGACGCCCAAAAAGCGCGGGTGGAAAATACCGGGGTGCTGCTGGCCTCCGGGTTGATCGCCGGGGAAGCGCTGATCGGGCTGCTGTTTGCCGGGTTGGCTTTTGGGGATGTTCCGGTTCCGGCCATCTTCAAACATCCCTCTTTCCTGGTCAGCCTGGCGGTATTGGGGGTGATCGGCTGGATTCTGGTGCAGATTCCGGTCAAAAACGCCGGCAAGCCCGATGAACCGGCGCCGCCCAGCGCGATTATGTAAGGCAGTAAGTAAGGCAAAAGGCAGAAGGTATAGGGTTGAAGGTATGGGGGCGTTCTCCCATGCCTTCTACCCGATGTTTTTGGGGGTAGATGTTCAATCAAAACTGTTTCTGTGAGAGATGAGAAAAAAGAGCGCCCCGGCCGTTAATCTGCTGGATTTGAAACCGGTACGCAACCTTCCGCATTGGGAAACCGGGGAGAACGGGTTGACCGTGCTCCTGGTTCCCAAATTTCAAAACCGCTATCTCGCCAAATGGCTGATGCCCCGCCTGGCAAAGCCCAATTTCCGGGTTAAGCTGGATGCCTACGGCAGTTTTGTTTGGAGCCAGTGCGACGGGAATACCACCGTCGCGGAGATGGCGGAGCGGATGCGGGAAAAATTCGGCGAGAAAGCGGAACCGTTGTACGACCGGATTGCCAAATTCCTGCAAAGGCTGGAGCGTGAAGATTTCCTGCGCTTGCACCCGATGAAATAGGGTCACAGAGAATTCATTCAGCAGAATTTTCAGACGCAAACTCTCTAAAACCTCTGCGTCTTAGCGGCTTTGCGGTAAAAAATACCCCTCCCCTCCCCATTTCTTTAAAATCTCTTGAAGTTCTCCCCTTCACCGCCTATATTCACGGCGTGAATTTATGTTCACTAACTTAAACGGAGGATTCTTTACGCCATGAAAGTCATCGCCGATGTCTCTTTAGTGCCGTTGGGAGTGGGGATTTCGCTTTCCAAATACATTGCCGCATGCGAGCGGGTCTTCCGGGAGGCAGGGCTGAAAATCAACCTTCACGCGTACGGAACCAATGTAGAAGGCGAGTGGGAAGACGTAATGGCAGCTCTCAAACGCTGCCACGAGGTGGTGCACGAGATGGGCGCGCCGCGCATCTCCACGAACATCCGCCTGGGGACCCGCACCGACCGGCAGCAGAGTATGGAAGACAAGGTGCAAAGCGTGCGGGATAAGTTAGCGGATTGATTTCGGATGGTTCGACTTCGCTCACCACAGGTTTGGGATTGCGGATCGCGGATTTGGAGTGGAGTGCAAAATTTATTTTGCACGTTAATGCAGAATAAATATCCCCGTGCTCAACGCCCTGGCGAATGCTATATTATGCCCCCTTAGCCGATAGGAAAAGTCTGATTATTATTCACTGGATAAAAGAAAATCAAATAAAAACCGCTATGACCAAGAAAGAATATCTGATTGTTAAAGGGGCCCGGGAGCATAATCTCAAGAATATCGACGTGTATATTCCCCGGGAAAAATTTGTAGTAATTACCGGCCTTTCCGGCTCCGGGAAATCCAGCCTGGCGTTCGATACCATCTACGCCGAGGGCCAGCGCCGCTACGTGGAATCCCTGAGCGCCTACGCCCGCCAGTTTTTGGGATTGATGGAGAAACCGGAGGTGGATTATATCGACGGCCTCTCCCCGGCCATCTCCATCGAGCAAAAAACCACCCATAAAAATCCGCGCTCCACGGTGGGCACGGTAACGGAAATTTACGACTACCTGCGCCTGCTGTTTGCCCGCATCGGCAAGCCCCATTGCTATAACTGCGGCGACCCCATCACCCGCCAGACTCCCCAGCAGATAGTGGATACCTTCCTGGAATTGCCGGAGGGCAGCCGGGTGCAAATTCTCGCCCCGGTGGTGCGGGGCCGCAAGGGCGAGTATAAAGAATTATTCGAGGAGATCAAGCGGGAAGGATTTTTACGAGTGCGGGTGGACGGCAACTTGCTCAGCCTCGACGAAGAGATCGACCTCAACAAAAAAGTCAAACACAACATCGAAGTGGTGGTGGACCGCCTGAAGATTGCTCCCAACATCCGCCAGCGCCTCACCGAGTCCGTAGAAATGGCGCTGAAGATGTCCAGCGGGCTGGTCATTCTCGAGGAAGTGGATCGCCAGGAAGAGCGCCTGTTCAGCGAAAAATTCGCTTGCAACCGCTGCAACATCAGCTATGAGGAGCTGGAGCCGCGCATGTTCTCCTTCAACAGCCCCTACGGGGCCTGCCCCAACTGCGACGGGTTAGGAAGCCGCCTGGAATTGGACCCCCGCCTGGTGGTGCCCAATCCCAATTTGAGCATCAGCGAAGGCGCCATCGAATCGGTCGGGGAAGAGCGCAACAGTTGGTATTATGAAATGATCGTGGCCCTGTCGCGGGAGTTCGATTTCAGCCTGCAAACCCCCTGGAAAGACCTCCCGGAAGAGATCCAGCGCCTGGTCCTCTTCGGCACCGGGGACCAGAAGGTGCGCTTCAAGTTCGAGCGCGAGCATTCCCGCTATGAGTTTTCCTCCCATTTTGAAGGGGTGATCAACAACCTCTACCGCCGTTACCGGCAGACCGGCTCGCAGCACATCCGCGACTGGATCGAATCCTTCATGAACCAGATTCCCTGCCCGGAATGTAACGGAACCCGCCTGAAAAAGGAATCCTTAGGAGTGAAGGTCAACGAGTTGAGCATTGCCCAGGTAACGGAGTTGAATATCCGCAAATCTTACGAATTTTTTGAATCCCTGAAATTGTCTTCCCGCGATGAAACCATCGCGCAGCAGATTTTGAAAGAGATCAAGTCCCGCCTCAACTTCCTGCTGAACGTGGGATTGGACTACATCAGCATGTCGCGCTCCGCGGGAACCCTCTCCGGTGGGGAGGCGCAGCGCATCCGGCTGGCCACCCAGATCGGCAGCCAGTTGGTGGGAGTGCTCTACGTGTTGGATGAGCCTTCCATCGGCCTGCACCAGCGCGACAACACCCGGCTGATCGATACCCTGCTGCAATTGCGCGACTTAGGCAACACTGTGTTAGTGGTGGAGCACGACCGCGAGACCATCGAGCACTCCGATTACATCATCGACTTAGGCCCCCGGGCCGGCAAACACGGGGGCGAGGTGGTGGCAGCGGGAACTCCTCGGGAAGTGGCGGCGAATCCCAATTCTATCACCGGGCAGTATCTTTCCTACGAAAAATACATCCCCGTTCCCGCCCAACGGCGCAGCGGCAACGGACATTATCTGGTTCTCCAGGGAGCGCAGGGCAATAACCTGAAAAACCTCACCGTGAAATTTCCGTTGGGCAAATTTATCTGCATCACCGGGGTTTCCGGCTCCGGGAAGAGCACCCTGGTCAACGAAACCCTCTACCCGCTGTTATCTGCCTATTATCACCGCAGCAAATTGATTCCCCTGGCCCATGAAGGCGTGGAAGGGCTGGAACACCTCGATAAGGTGATCGACATCGACCAGTCGCCGATCGGGCGCACCCCGCGCTCCAACCCGGCCACCTACACCGGCCTGTTTACCCACATCCGCGACCTGTTTACCCAGTTGCCGGAGGCGAAAATTCGCGGCTACCAGCCGGGGCGCTTCAGCTTCAACGTCAAAGGCGGGCGCTGCGAGGAGTGCGAGGGCGACGGGGTGAAGAAGATCGAAATGCACTTTTTGCCGGACGTGTACGTGATGTGCGAGGTGTGTAAAGGCCGCCGCTACAACCGCGAGACCCTGGAGATACGCTACCGCGGGAAAAATATCGCCGACGTGCTGGATATGACCGTGGAGGAGGCGCTGGAGTTCTTCGAGAAAATCCCCCCCATCAAGCGCAAATTGCAGACCCTGAACGACGTGGGGTTAGGCTACATTCACCTGGGGCAGCGCGCCACCACCCTCAGCGGCGGGGAGGCGCAGCGGGTAAAGCTGGCCACGGAGCTTTCCCGGGTGGGAACCGGGCGCACGGTGTATATTTTAGACGAACCGACGACCGGGCTGCACTTCGACGACATCAACATGCTGCTGAAAGTGCTCAATCGCCTGGTGGACAAGGGCAACACCGTCATCGTCATCGAGCACAACATGGATGTGATCAAGACCGCGGATTGGATCATCGACCTGGGGCCGGAAGGCGGGGATGACGGCGGCCGGATCGTCGCAGAAGGAACCCCGGAAGCGTTGGCGCGCAACAAAAAATCCTACACCGGGCAGTTTCTGAAGAAAGAACTGGCGCACTGGAAGGAGTATATGGCGAAACACGTGCTGGTGAAGGCGTCGTGATTTATCAGGATAGAAACTCCTTTTATAAGAGTTCTGGACCCATTTGCCGGCACCGGCACGACGTTAACCACCGCTGTACAAAAAGGACATTATGCCACCGGGATCGAATTGTTGCCGGTGGGCGCTTCCGCCATTCGCGCCAGGCTGGCGGCGGACTCCGTGGATATTAACGAATTTCAAAAATACCTGGATATCTTAAGGGATTTCCCGGTTGAGCCTTCACATTCTGAATATTCTTTTCCCCATTTGCGCATCACCGAAAAAGCGTTTCCTCCGCATACAGAGCAGGAATTATCCGCATACCGGCTTTTCCTCGATCAAATTGAAAATGAGCAAGTGCGTTATCTTTTCTGGTTTACCTGCCTTTCAATTCTTAAAGATATAAGCTTTACCAACAAAGACGGCCAATACTTACGCTGGGATTACCGTTCCGGGAGGGTGCTGAGATCAAAATACCAGAAAAAGACTATTCGTGAATTCCGGGAGGCGTCAATGAGAAATTAGGAATCATGCTCGAAGACATTAAAAACAGAAACGGCGGTTCCTTCTCCTCGAGAGTAAGAGCCTATCCGAAAACCTAAATTTGGGGTAACTTCCTTTTCGAGTAGGTATCCCAAATGGAACATAAAACAGTTGAGGTTAACGAATCTTTCCGTATTCCGGCTGCGATGTGGGAGCGAATTAAACCCTTGTTGCCTGTTGAGCCGTCCAAACCAAGAGAAGGACGACCTCGCAACGATGATCGGAAGATGATGGATGCCATCTTTTATGTGTTGCGAACTGGCATTCAATGGAAAGCATTGCCGCGTAGTATGGGCGCCGGGAGTAGCGTTCATGATCGGTTTCAAGAATGGCGGCGGGCGGAGGTGTTTCGGGCAATGTGGGCAGCAGGATTGAGAGTCTATGACAGCGTTGTGGGAGTTGATGGTAATTGATTACCGGGTACCCCTTGCTCATTTTGTTTTTGTGTCGTAATATTCCGTTGTATGAACAAGACATCGCCTCCAGCTTGTCCCAATTGTGAACGTCTGGAGCTACGAGTTACAGAACTTGAAACTAAGGTAACTCAAATGGCAGAGACGATCACCAAACTTACTGCCGAACTGGAAGAGGCTCGTCGATCTGGTAAGCGGCAAGCCGCACCATTTCGCAAGAAGAAGAAAGGGTAGTCCTACATCGTTAATGCTGGCATAAGATTCCTGCATTCGCAGGAATGACAGCTAAACTACTGTTGTTTATGTCATTCCGGCTTTATGCCGGAATCTCCTAATTAGTCTCCAGCATTACCTTTCTAGCACTACCGAAGAAAGCGAACCCCAAAAGCCGGGTCGCAAGAAGGGTGATGAGCATGGCCGGCACGCCCATCGTGAGAGTATCCCCGAAGATCAGTTGGATGAGATTTATGAGGCGCCTTTGCCGGATAGATGCCCTTGCTGCGGCAGCGAGGATATTTGCGAAGAGGGCGTTGAATTCCAGTATCAGACCGAAATTCCTCGTCGCCCCATCTACCGGCGTTTTGATATTCACATTGGAGAGTGTCAAGGCTGCGGGGCCAGGTTGCAAGGTCGTCACGAGCTGCAAACCTCGGATGCCCTGGGTGCTGCGGCTTCCCAATTGGGAGCCGATGCCCACAGTGCGGTGAGCATATTGAATAAAGAGTTGGGACTTTCTCACGGTAAATGTGCGAAGGTCTTCTCTCGCCTGTTTGGAATCAATATCGCCCGTTCGACCTCGGTTCGCAGTATGTTGGGCAGTTCTAATCGTTGTGATCCGGCATATTCCCAAATACAATCCATTGCCCGGGCATCGCCCTGGAACGTTCCCGATGAAACCGGATGGCGGATCGAGGGTGAGAATGCCTGGCTTCATGTGACGGTGAGTTCTATAGTAACTTGTTACATGATTGCCAAAAGCCGTGGTCATGAAGTGTTGGCCGCTATCCTGGGAAAAGATTATAACGGTGCATTGATCCACGATGGTTTCAAAAGCTATGACTGTTTTGAGGCGGCATTGCACCAGACTTGTTTGAATCATCTGCTGCAACGCTGCAAGCGACTGCTTGAGAATGCCAACCGCGGAGCAGTACGCTTTCCGCAGGCCGTTAAGAGTATACTGAAGCAGGCCTTGGAGTTGCGAAGGCGTTATCTTGCAGAAGAGATCAGCTATCATGGGCTGCAGGTGATGCGGGGGCGCTTGACCGGGCAGCTGCGGCGATTGGTAGTTCCTGGCAAATCCAACCCCGATAATGAACGCTTTGCCCGGCATCTGTATCATAACCTGGAACACCTGTTTAACTTTCTGCGTTTTCCACATCTCGATGCCACCAACTGGCGGGCAGAACCCCGACACGTCGGGGCGGTTGTCAATCGCAAAGTCTGGGGAGGCAATCGAACTGATAACGGCGCCAAAGCCCAACCAATACGGATGTCGGTGATTGTTACCTGCCATCAGAATAATGTCGACCCCCTCGACTTTATCAGTAAAGCACGGAAGTCTGTTGAACCTGTGCTAATCTTTGTTAGCAATACCCGGTAATCAAATACTAATCCATTTTAAACCTCAGCTGACATGCTAAAAAAAGGAGAAAAACATGAGCACCCTTTTCAAATTGTTATTTTCCCTTTCCTTATTATTCTGGGCGGTTGGCTGCGAAAAAGATACCTCGCCCACGGAAACTAACCAGACGGAAAAGCCCCGCTGGCAGGTTAACGAATATTTTTTACTCGACAACAAAATCCTGTTGAACAGTACCGTAAGTTCCGGGAAGTATTACGTGGCCGGGTTATTTCAATTAGCAATGTTCGATGATCCCGGCCTGGAACCGGCTAAAAGCGGCTACCCGGTCAATGATCGCTCTTTAAGCTGTAAACCTGCCATGAAGGCGAAACCTGGTCCTTGCTTGCCTCAAATTTCTATAATGCATCGAGCAGGTTTTTTACTATCCAGGATAAGCTCTGTTTTTACGTTTATAGTCAAATAGCCACGCTGGATGTAGTAAGCGGGGCAATAACGGAATTGGATAATTCAGGGCTGGAGGGTTTTGAAATCACCTCGGTCAATGAGTACAATGGCCGGGCCTGGGTAACCACCTTGAGCGGAATGTTCTACAAAGATCTCAAAGACTTTTTCACTCCCCTGGAAACTTCGGGGTCTGATTATTCGCCTAAAATCAAGAAGTTTGAGAACCTGAAAATTGTAAAATGATGCCGGTGGTGATATGGTATCTAACGAAGGTTTGAATTGTTGAAAAATACTACGGGGGAAATCATAGGCCGTTTAAGGAGATTACCATGAAGATCATTCCGGTTTTGCTGGCAATTTTGCTTGCCGGGGCAAGCGGCTGCACCTATGTTCATCACGTGGCGGCGAACCGGGCCGCTTATGACAGCCTGGATGCGACGGTGCGGGGGAAAAAGGCCTCCGTCACCTTCACGAACGAAAAACAGATCTGGGCAACCATCCGATCCGTCACGCTCGACTCCGTTTCCCTGGTTCAATCGAAATCGCAGACCGAACAGGTCTTCCCGAGTGCGCAGATTCGGGAGATTACCATCCTGAAACGTAGCAGTAAAGGAACAATGAACGGTTGTATAGCGGGAGTTATTGCCGGGTCACTACTCGGCGCTGTCAGTTGGAGCGGATTATACGACTACCCTGACAGTGGAGATTACTTTACAGGCGCTATGATAGGGGGGCTTGCCGGCGGTGTTCTGGGGGCAGGTGTCGGCGCAGCGGTGGGGAGTGAGGAAATGTACCGGTTGAGCGACCCGAACAATTGAGGGGCTCACCTTACTGAAATGTTAGAAGAGCGAAATTTATTTATCAGGGAGGAGTTTTTCTTCAAGTATGGTAGTGGTTCCCTAAATTTGGACACAAAAATCGGTTTTCTTAGTTAAGAACTGAACTTTTGCAAATTTAGGCGAGTCCCAGATGAGCCTTGATTCTGTTTGGTT